>NZ_CALPDE010000008.1 GCF_943193185.1 Lactococcus ileimucosae | reverse complement strand
GTATCTGAATCAGTATCAGAGTCAGTAAGCGAATCCGTATCCGAGTCAGTATCTGAATCAGTTTCTGAATCTGTATCAGAATCAGTGAGCGAATCAGTTTCTGAATCTGTATCCGAGTCAGTATCAGAATCAGTGAGTGAATCCGTATCAGAGTCTGTATCAGAGTCAGTGAGCGAATCTGTATCTGAGTCAGTATCTGAATCAGTAAGTGAATCTGTATCAGAGTCCGTATCAGAATCCGTGTCTGAGTCAGTAAGCGAATCTGTATCTGAATCCGTATCAGAGTCAGTGAGCGAATCCGTTTCTGAATCCGTATCAGAGTCAGTATCTGAATCAGTAAGTGAATCCGTATCAGAATCTGTATCTGAATCAGTAAGTGAATCCGTATCTGAATCCGTATCAGAGTCTGTATCTGAGTCAGTAAGTGAATCCGTATCAGAATCTGTATCTGAATCAGTAAGTGAATCCGTATCTGAGTCCGTATCAGAGTCTGTATCAGAATCAGTAAGTGAGTCAGTTTCTGAATCCGTATCAGAGTCAGTATCTGAATCAGTAAGTGAATCCGTATCAGAATCTGTATCTGAATCAGTAAGCGAATCAGTGAGCGAATCCGTATCAGAGTCAGTATCCGAGTCAGTGAGCGAATCCGTTTCTGAGTCAGTATCTGAATCAGTATCAGAGTCAGTAAGCGAATCCGTATCAGAATCTGTATCCGAGTCAGTATCTGAATCCGTTTCTGAATCTGTATCCGAGTCAGTGAGCGAATCTGTATCAGAATCTGTATCAGAATCTGTATCTGAATCAGTAAGTGAATCCGTATCAGAGTCAGTATCTGAATCAGTAAGTGAATCTGTATCTGAGTCTGTATCTGAATCAGTAAGCGAATCGGTATCTGAATCCGTATCTGAATCCGTATCTGAATCCGTATCAGAGTCAGTATCAGAATCAGTGAGCGAATCCGTTTCTGAATCTGTATCAGAGTCAGTAAGTGAATCAGTTTCTGAATCTGTATCTGAATCAGTGAGCGAATCCGTATCTGAATCCGTATCCGAGTCCGTATCTGAATCAGTAAGTGAATCAGTATCAGAGTCCGTATCTGAATCCGTATCCGAGTCAGTAAGCGAATCCGTATCTGAATCCGTATCCGAGTCAGTAAGCGAATCCGTATCTGAATCCGTATCAGAGTCAGTAAGTGAATCTGTATCCGAGTCAGTGAGCGAATCCGTATCTGAATCCGTATCAGAGTCAGTAAGTGAATCTGTATCCGAGTCAGTGAGCGAATCCGTATCCGAGTCAGTATCTGAATCAGTAAGTGAATCAGTATCTGAGTCCGTATCAGAATCCGTGTCTGAGTCTGTATCTGAATCAGTTTCTGAATCTGTATCCGAGTCAGTAAGCGAATCCGTATCTGAATCCGTATCAGAGTCAGTATCTGAATCTGTATCCGAGTCAGTAAGTGAGTCAGTTTCTGAATCCGTATCAGAGTCCGTCTCCGAATCCGCAAGCGAGTTCTTGTCAGAATCTGTCTCCGAATTCGTGAACGGACCGGTCTCTGAATTAGCGTCAGAGGCTGCCCCTTCACGCCGCTTGCCAAATACTGGTGAGGGTGCAAGTACAGGTGCTTTATCAGCTGTTGGTCTATTTTTGACAGGACTGCTGGCTGGAAGAAAACGTAAAAAATCAGATGAAAATCAATAGGAAGTAATTTTAGTGTTAGCAGAAAGTAGTCATTCTATAGGGGTGGCTACTTCTGTGTTATAACAAGGACTGACAAACGCTTCTGGAATAAGTGTTAAAAAGATGATTTGTAAGAAATAAAAAGGAAATAAGAAAAACTATGTTTCTCAAACTACAAAAAAAATGGCGTAGCGCCTTGATTTTGCCAAAACTTCTGTGGAGTTTGGTTATCGTATTAGTCTATATGTTTGGCCAACAAATTCCAGTGCCAACTGTGACTCTAAATACGGAAGCTTTGGCCAAGATTGTCGATACACAGCTGCTTAATAATGTAGCCTCAGTAACAGGTGCCCAACTCAGTAGTATCACCTTATTTTCACTTGGTTTGAGCCCCTGGATGACAGCTATGATTATTTGGCGTTTTATCACGATGATGGGGCATTTCAAAAATGCAACCAGTAGACAACTTAACCGCTATCGCCTATATTTAACACTTGTAATCTCTCTCATTCAGAGTTTTGGGCTAACAGCTGCAGCCAGTTATAACACCTCAGCTCTGGGCTATGCACAAGAATCGAGGCTGCGACTTTTCACAATGCTAATCATGGCGGCAGGAAGTTTCGTATTGATATGGTTGGGGAATTTTAATGCACAGAAAGGTCTAGGCGGGATGATGCTTATCATTCTTGTCAATATGTCACTTGCTTTTAAGGATAATATAGTAGCGTATTTCTCTGAAAACCAGTTTTCGCCTCTTAGTTTGACGCTTTCTTTACTTGTCTTCCTAAGCACCTATTTCTTGTTGGTTGTGCTAACGGTAGTTCTTTACCGTGCGGAGTACCGTATTCCTATACGCCGCATTGGTATAAATAATGCATATAATAAAGAAAGCTATTTGCCTATTCGTGTTACACCAGCTGGAGCCCTTCCTTTCATGTATGGAATGACGTTGATGATGTTACCCCCCTATATTTTGAGCGGTTTATTATCCATTTTTCCGAATAATCCCGTGCTCATAAGTCTGGTGGCAAAAATCGGTATCTCCAAGCCCTTAGGCTTAGGAATCTATGCTGTTATTCTCTATATACTTGCTATTGGGTTTGCTTATTATAACTATGATGCTTACGATATTGCTAAAGGGATGCGTCAAAATGGCGATTATATTGATTTTGTGCGGCCTGGCGATGAAACGAGACGTTTTATACAGTCTAAAGTCAATTTATTAGCTCAATTTGGTGCGTGGATGGTATTGCTTCTAGGAGCTTGCCCTTTAGCCGTTGTGGTACTGACACAACAGGGCAACAATGACAATATCAGTATTGCATTACTGGTGAGTAACGCTTATATCGTTTCGACTTTAATGCTCGGTGTTATTGAACAAGTCAACATGTTACAGAATTGGAAAAATTATAAAAATATTATCTAGGAGTTTTACATGTATTATTTTGTTCCGGCATGGTATGGTCAAGGACGCATCTGGTATGATACGACTTCCTTTTGGTTTCGAGTATTTGAGAGGATGCAATTTGACGATACTGTCAATCATATTAAGATGTTTGAACACGTCCATGAGCCCACTCAATTATTAATCTTAAACTACAGTCCTCAGCTGCGCTATTATTTGCATAAGCAAGGCTTATTAACAAGTTCATACTGGTCATTCTTTGATGATATCCAGAATATCAAGAGTATGCACACTAACCCCATCTCGTTTAAAGAGCTTGATTGGCCACAGGGCACAGCTTTTCATCATAGCCCTTTTGCTCTTGTGGCAATGTTGGAAGATGCTCCATTGGCTTATATTCATTTCGCTGAAAATGGTAATCTCATGCGGATTGATTATCAGAAGGATGGACATACGGATAAAACCTATGTCTTTGATGACAGAGGCTTCTTGTCCAGTTTGATTTATTATGATGCAAATGGTCAAGCTCAATACCAAGATTACCTTAATCCCAAAGGGGTTTGGCAAGTGCGAGAAGTTTTTGGCGAACAGTCAGAAATTATCATTAATCCTGTATCCGATCATATGTTTAGGCAACTGACTTATGACAGCTGGGAAGCACTGATTATCGAACGCCTCTCTCTTTTAAGTCGTCAGTACTTTAATGATGATGATACTTTGGTGATTGCCTCACATGAGCAGCATAATCATCTATTGCTTTCTCTTTTTGAAAAACAAACAAAGGTGCTATCCTTCTTTGGAGCACGTTATAATCTTGCATCCTCCACCTTTTTAGAAGTGGCATCAGCAGCGGATCTCATGGTAACAGATACCAAAACAACACTGTCACATCTGAAGCGGCGTTTAGAGGAAGTCGGTTTATCTGATAAGAAAGTAACACAGATTTCTCCCTTTGATACCCGTTTGAGGTTGGGACACAGTCAATTTATGAAAGAGCTCATTATTTACTTTTATATCGATACGATTAGTGATGAAACCCTTAGGGAATATATGCTGCCTATCTTAGATAAAATGGCCCTTTGTGAATCTGTTCAGCTTAGGCTCATCACTTTTCGCTCAGATTATGATTTGAAAAATCTACAGAGCTGGGTTGAACAGCTGATAAATGAGCGATACGAGCGTTGTCTTTTCTATGGAGAAGCTGAAGGCTTTAGTGAGAACCACGTTGATGAGGAAGTGGAGGAACTTCAACGTATTAGCTTTGAATATTTTAGCAATGAAAATCATATCATCGAGGCTTTAGACAGTGCGCGTCTGGTGATTGATTTGGGAGAAGTTCCTGATTTGTACACACAGATAGCAAGTATTAGTGCAGGCGTTCCTCAGATAAATAGGGTAGAAACAGATTATGTCGATCATCAAAAAAATGGTTGGCTTATTTCCTCGCAGCAGGAGATGCTCGAGGCATTGGATCATTACTTCGATGGTTTGACAAACTGGAACAAAGCTCTTGTGTATGCAGTTTCTAAGATGTCTGACTACACAAGTGGTAAAATATTAGCACAGTGGCAAGCATTGTTAGAAAAGGAGTGAAAAGATGATTACAATCTTACAGATTGGCAACAATAATTGGGCAGAGCAAGTGGAGACTCTACCTCAAGACATACAGTGGCATTTCTGTCGCCCAAATGAGATTGTTCCCTTTTTAGAAGCACTCAAACAAGCTGAACGTGCTAAAATAATAGTACCGTCGGAGGAGAGGGATGCGCCAAAAATCCGAATTCGTTTTAACGCTATTCTTCTCACAGAAACCATTGATGAGTCGCTTCTTGAACCACTGGATTCTACGATTGAGGCTTATGGTTTGTATCATGATAAAGGACTTTCCATAAGAAATATAAACCCAACGGGGATATTTCGCAGAAAATGTTTGCGTGAATTACCGAGTGATGGCGACATTTCACAAAAGATAAAGTATCTCTCGCAGGTCCTGTTTGACAGCCAATATGGTGCCAAGTTGAAAATTCCTGATATTGATGTTAATCCAAATTTTCAAGGGAATATTCGCTTCGATGGGCATGTCGGTATGACGGCCTCAGGCTACTTTGGTGAGAACTTTGAGCAGTTGTTTACCTTTCGCTACAATCTTAGTAGCTTTCCCGTTGCCTTAGAAATTTGGCAAGAATATGTCAAAAAATCAGACACTTGTGACCTACAGCTCCGTATCTTCCCTATTCGTAGGGGGAGTTTATATGACCTACAAGCACCGATAATATTGACAGAAGCCGATATGCAAGAACCCTACGTTATTCCTGTAGAGAACGAAAAAATCAGTTTTTATTCGGTTTCTATATATGCAAAGGGGGAAGGTGAGATTACTTTTGGCCCTTTACATTGGCGCTATTCACGTGTTGGGCTGGGGCGCTTTGTTTTGGGTGGTGAACGCCACAGTGATGGCAAGCGCCAAGAGATTATGACTTACTTTAATCCTGGGGACATGAAGCCGCCAATAACCGTTTATTTTTCAGGATATAGATCGGCAGAAGGTTTTGAGGGTTATGGTATCATGAAATCTCTCAAGACACCATTTATGTTGATAGGTGATCCACGTCTGGAAGGAGGCAGTTTCTACATTGGTACACCTGAGCTTGAGCAAAAGATTGTGGCTGCCATTCAAGAGTCTCTGGACTATCTAGGTTTTTCGTCCTCTGATTTGATTCTTTCAGGCCTATCAATGGGAACTTATGGTGCTCTGTACTACGCAGCACATTTTAATCCCTACGCAGTGGTTGTTGGCAAACCTTTTACAAATCTAGGTGATACGGTTAAAGGAATGAAGCTGCTCCGTCCCGATGAGTTTGAAACCAGTGCCGATGTCCTTTTGAATGCAACAGGTGGGACGTCACTTGCGAACATTGACAATCTCAATAAAAAATTTTGGGAGAAGTTTACAACTTCTGATTTTCCCGATACACACTTTGCAATTGCTTATATGGAGCAAGATGACTATGACCGTTCAGCGACTGAAAAGCTTATCAATCACCTTTCTCAAAAGAATGCCCATATTTATGCTAAAGGTTATGAGGGACGCCACAATGACAATAGTCACTCTATCAAAAAGTGGTTTATGAAACAATATGTTGACCTCCTTGAGGAGGGCTATGAAAGGAGGGACAAATGAGGAAACAATTGGTAAAAACAATTACATGGACAGAAGTTCATAAGGGGCATGTTTACCTTTATGGTACTCAACTGCAGCTCGTAGGAAAAACACTTCATTACCACAATCCTTTGTTGGCTTCTGGTAAACCTTTACTGAAATTTGACTCACGGACCAACTATCAGGGAGATCGCCGCTCGCCAGACCTTCCTCTCCTACTCCCCAATCGTACTTACGAACTGTCCGCTGCCTTTGAAACGGTCCCTGCTGATAGAGCCTATCTCCAAGTTGATTTTTACAATCGACAAAATGAAGTCATCTGGTCTTATATTCAACGTGAGAAAGTGGGACAGTTCACTTGTCCAGAGGAAACATTTACTTACCAGATTCTTTTGTTCAGTGCAGGCTGCAGCGATTTGACCTTCGACCATTTCACCTTGTCTTTGCTGGAGCCGCAGCATAACCTTACAACTTATGCGATGAAGACAAGAGGCTATTTATCAGATAAAATACCAGAGGAGCTTTCTCTCGTAGCCCCTCTCATTAGAAGTATAAAAGAGGAAGAGGAGTGACTATGTCGCCAAAAGAAAGAAGAGGGGTAATGAATGCCCTAAAACTTCGCCGACTTCGCCGTATTTTGAAAAAAATTAATGCCCGAGCTGATGAGATGAGTGCCTTGACTGATGCTGAATTGTCAGAAAAAACAGTTGGATTTAAAGAACGTTTACAGGCAGGACAAACTCTGGATCAGATACTTGTGGAGGCTTTCGCAGCAATGCGTGAGGCAGATAAAAGGATTTTGGGTAAGTTTCCCTATGATGTCCAAGTTCTGGGCGGTTTGGCCTTGCATTTTGGATATATCATTGAGATGAAAACGGGTGAGGGTAAAACCCTAACGGCGACTTTACCTCTTTATCTCAATGCTTTGGAAGAGAAGGGAGCCATACTCGTTACGACAAATGACTACCTCGCTAAACGAGATGCAACGGAGATGTCACCCGTCTTTTCATTCATGGGGTTGAAAGTGGGTGTAGGTGTTTATGAAGAAGACGAAGAGGTTGATGCCAACCGAAAAAGAGAAATCTATGCGTCAGATATTACTTATACAACCAGCACAGCTCTTGGCTTTGACTATCTCGCTGATAATCTTGCAGGCGATAAAAAAGGTAAGTTTCTCAGACCCTTCCATTACGTTATTGTGGATGAGGCAGATGCGGTATTGCTCGACAGTGCTCAGACGCCTTTGATTATCTCGGGAGTTCCTCGCGTTCAATCTAATCTCTATGATGTGTGCAATCAGTTCGTGCGGACATTGCATGAAGATGAGGAGTATCATTTTAACAAAGAAGATAAGGCTGTCTATTTGACAGTTAAGGGTGGACATTATGCAGAAAACTATTTTAATGTCCCAAATCTCTATGACAGTAGTTATTTTGAATTGAACAGGCATATTAATCTAGCACTGCGCGCCCACCATTTATATAAAAAAGATGTGGATTATGTTGTGGTGGATAATGAGGTCAAACTTTTGGATAACCGTACAGGGCGTATCTTAGAAGGAACTCGTCTTCAGTCAGGTATTCATCAAGCAATTGAAACTAAAGAAGGGGTCAAGAAAACAAAAGACTCTCGTTCAGTAGCCTCGGTGACTTATCAAAGTTTATTTAATATGTTTCCCAAATTATCTGGAATGACAGGAACGGGAAAAATTGCCGAAGATGAACTTATCAGCACCTATCGTGTATCCGTCATCGTCATCCCGACCCATAAACCCGTAATTCGTCAAGACTTTCCAGATCAGATTTATGTGACTTTACCTGAGAAGCTGGCAGCGACCTTGACATATGTAAAAAAGCTGCATGCTAAAGGACAGCCCATTCTTTTGATTTCTGGTACAGTGGATATTGCTGAAATCTATTCCCGCATGCTGTTGCAAGAAGGTATTGTTCATAGTGTCTTGACAGCGAAAAATGTTGCTAAAGAAGCTCTGATTATTAAAGAGGCGGGGCAAAAAGGAACAGTGACAATCGCCACATCCCTGGCTGGTCGTGGAACAGATATCAAGCTAGGTGAAGGCGTTGCGGAACTTGGGGGGTTAGCTGTTATTGGGACAGAACGAATGCCTAACAGTCGTATTGATTGGCAGTTGCGAGGGCGGGCGGGGCGTCAGGGTGATCCCGGCTTGAGTCAATTTTTCGTTTCGCTAGAGGACGAGTTAGTGCAGCAATATGGTGGTAAAAGGGCAACACGCTATTTTGAAAAAAATAACCATCGCCAACGCAGCAACTATGGGAATCCTTTGCATCAGAGACGATATCAACGTGCCTTAAAGCAAGCACAGGCAAAAAGTGATGACCGTTCGGTTTTGGCACGCCAATCGACCATTAAATTTGATGAAAGTTTACGTGTTCAACGTCAAAAAATCTATGCTTTACGTGATGAGTTGATTTATGACGAGAAAAACTTATCTCAAAAAGTTGACCATATTGTGGACGAAGTGATTTCACAGTACTTGGCTTCAAATTCTAATCTAACAGAACACTCCTTAAGGCGTTATATTTTAGATAATTTTAGCTATCAATTTCAAGAATCTTCACTGCCCGTTTCTGTTGATAATCAGAGGGCTGTGAAACGTTATCTAAAAAGTCTGTATCATTCGGAGATGAGTCGAAAAGCTGAAAGATTACAGACTGAGGAGAAAAAAGCTGAATTTTTACGCCTTTCGATTTTACATGCTATCGACAACTGCTGGTTGGAGCAGGTGGATAACTTGCAGCAGCTGAAAAATTTTGTATCGCTGCGACAGGCCGCTCAAAGGAATACCATGACAGAGTATTATCAAGAATCTTTGAGATCTTATGATCGCATGTGTCAAGCTGTGAAAGAAACAGTGCTACGTAATGTTATGTTAAGTACCATCGAAAGTGATGGAAATACAGGCTATTCAATTTATTTTGTATAAGGAAGTTTAAGATGACAATTTATAACATCAATTTAGGAATTGGTTGGGCAAGTAGTGGGGTTGAGTATGCCCAAGCTTATCGTGCGAGTGTCTTTCGTGATTTAGGGATTCCTGCCAAATTCATCTTTACAGACATGTTTCAACATGAAAATTTGGAACATTTGACTGCAAATATAGGCTTTAGTGATGATGAGATTATTTGGTTATACAGCTATTTTACAGACATCAAAATTGCTCCAACAAGTTATCCCCTATCAGAGCTTGAGAACAGCTTCACTCTGCCTGTTCAGTCTATTGATAAATCTGGAAATTTGTGGCGTTATCACTTTAACGAGGATTTCTACGCTAACGTTTCCCTATATGGTCCTGAAGATAACTATGTTCAACGTGTAGAATATGTGTCAAAAGGTAATTTAGTACGTAAGGATTACTATAGTTATGTAAAGATTTTTACGGAATATTATATGCCTAAAGATCAAAAACCACAACTCATTCAGCGCTCCTTTTTCAATGAGGATGGGAGTGTCGCCTATGAAGAATATTGTGAGCCTGAGATGAGCATCTTCAAGTTTGAAAATAAGTGGTGCTATGGCAAGGAAGAATTGGTCGGATACTTGTTAGACTGTTTGGCATTAACCAGACAAGATATGATTTTACTTGACCGTGCAACAGGTATTGGACAGGCTGTATTTGACCATAAGGGTCAGGCTGCCCTAGCTGTGGTTATCCATGCAGAGCATTACAATGCAAAAGCGGATGAAGAGGATAACATTCTGTGGAATAATTATTACGAATATCAGTTTACAAATGCTGATAAAGTCGATGCCTTTATCGCTTCAACACAAGTCCAAAAGGAACTCTTGGAAAAGCAGTTCCAACATTATACCTCTCACCGGCCAAAAATTTATGCTATCCCTGTAGGCAGCTTGGATAAATTACGCTATCCAGAGAGTCAACGTGTTCCTTATCGTATGATGACAAGTTCACGTTTGGCTTCAGAAAAGCATATTGATTGGCTTTTGCAAGCGGTTATCTTGGCGAAAAAATCTTTGCCACAGTTGACATTTGACATCTATGGTGAAGGAGGGGAGCGTAATAAACTCACAAAGCTCATTTCTGATGCACATGCCCAAGACTATATTCAGTTGAAAGGCCATCAGAACTTGACAGAAATCTATAAAGATTATGCTTTATACTTGACGGCATCGACCAGTGAAGGATTTGGTTTAACTCTTCTCGAAGCAGTGGGTTCAGGTTTGCCTTTGATTGGTTTAGATGTACCTTATGGCAATCAGACCTTTATCTCTCATGGGGAGAATGGCTTGCTTTTAGAACGGCAAGAACCTGATAATAGCCAGCATATGGCACAAGTCTTCGCTGAGGCCATTGTTCGATACTTTCAAACAATGGATGCAGATAAGGCACATGCATCTTCTTACCAAAAAGCACAGGCCTTTTTGGCACACGAAGTAGCTAAACAGTGGCAAGACTTTATCAAGGAGGTTTTATATGATTAGAATATATGACTGGTTGAACCAAGAAGCCTTGGATTTACATTATTCTCTGCAAGCAGCGGGAATTTTAGGTGAAACAATCGTTCTTAATGACGAAGGAAATCTGCCTGAGGATATTACTTCCCCTTATCACTACTTTTGTAATGTTGCTTCTGATACCGGTAAGGCTCTTTACTTTAATCAACTCACTGTTCCTAATGGCTGGCAAATTACAGGAAATAATACACAAGGTGAGGTGTGGAGTTACGGCATTAAAAAAGCGACCATTCATTATCATATGCCACTCTATTTACGTCTGATAAAGCAGGTCGATTGGTTGACTTTGGATGGAAAGGTATATGTAACCGACCATTACAATCAATACGGCTGGTGCTTTGCAAAATCTTACTTTGATGCAAATCAGCAAGTTGTTCTCAAAAAATATTTTACGAAACAAGGACATGAAGTGATCAGTCATAATCTTGTAACAGGGGATGTTCTACTTAGTTGGCAAGGCAAAGACTATCATTTTACAAGACTGGTGGATTTTATCCTGTTTTATTTGGCAGAGGCAGGGTATGATCTTTCGAATATTTGGTACAATTCACTCGGACTACCGTTTTTAGCTTCCTATTATTACCAAGGTGAGGGAGAGGACATCTTATTTTGGCAGGAGGACATAGGTGAGGCTATTCCAGGAAATATGAAACTCATCCTTGAAGGAAATGCTGGGCGGACGAAACGCGTTCTTGTTCAACAAAAAGAAGCTTATGAGAAGTTGCTCCGCTTGGCAAGCCCGGAGGAAGCAGCAAAAATTGCTTACCTTGGATATATTTATCCCAACATACGTAGTAATCATAATCGTAAGCAAGCTCTGGTTTTAACGAACTCGGATCAGATTGAGGGATTGGATAATTTGCTCCGCAATTTGCAGGATTATCATATTCATATTGCAGCATTGACAGAAATGTCTCAACGTTTAATTGATTACGAGGCTTTTCAGCAAGTAACCCTCTACCCAAACGTATCTCAGAAAATGGTTGACCAGCTCTTTGAAGCGTGTGATGTTTACCTTGACATCAATCATGGCGGAGAGATTTTATCAGCCAGTCGTCGTGCCTATGAGTCAAATCTTCTCATTTTAGGATTTGATAATACTGTTCATCAACAGCAATTTATGTCACCAGATCATATTTTCAAAGCCCAAGAGTCTGAACAAATGGCTGACTTTTTACGGCAGTGTCAAGATTTGCCACGCGCAGTTGCAAAACAACGTTCCGAAGCTAGACAGTCAACGCCGGCCGATTATCATCAGATATTAGGAGGTTATTAAATGACACGTAAAAATGAATTGCTTGATAAAGATATCGAAGAACGAATTGATAAGGCACGACTCGAGCAGCATGAGCCTGAAGTCAATCGGAGACCAATTTTTTATACCATTATTGTTGTGCTAGTGACTTTAGCAGTCGTCTTGTCTTTGCTCCGCTACCTTAGATAAATGCTCAAACCTATCTGAAATCTAGAAAGAAAAAATGCTCCAGACGGCATAGAGAGATGCCGAATTGAGCATTTTTTTCGGTTTTTGCCCCAGTTTCTTATTTTTTGCAAAGAGAAAATTGTCGGAGAAGAGGTGAATAAATGGGAGCTCTATCCTTTATTTATCAGATTTGACGACTATATAAGGCTTATCTCTTTTATGAAAATAAAGTGCTAATGGATTCATAATATATAATATAACCAATGCTATACAACAGAAATCTGAGGTATCCTATATACCCTTGGCACTCTAAAATTGTGGTATTTTTTGCATCTTAAAAAATGTTGTAATACACAGATGAAAGTGCTATCATAACGTTGCGAAAGCATTGCCGAGCATGCTTGGAAAATACCGTCGAAATAGGAGAGTTAACTATAAAAAAAGGAGTTTTAAGATTTATTATGAGAAAATCACTTTCTCAAGTGTGATGTTATCAATGTTGCCTGGAGCTGTTTCTTATATAATTTTTATGATTTGGTTAAAAGATTTGTATCCTGAATTACTATTTTTATGGATAGTTCTATTATTTTACTATGGGTAATTTATTCTCTATCTTCTTATTTAGAAAAGACTCTTGGTTCTATGGTGAGGCGCAACTTTGAAAAACGATAAGGAAATATTACTTCCTTTTAAAGTTGAACTTTCTGATTCTTTATTATGTATTTCAAGAGGGTCACATAAAGTCAGCGCTTAGGAGTTAAAGGGGGATGTAACGTTTTATAAATGTGAACAATAATCAAATAAATACAACACCTCTATATGTTACAAACTTAATAAGACTCCATGTTTTAGAAGTTTAAGGTATATCAAATCTGGTAAGAATAAGCAATGATGAAATATGAAAATTTATAAAATAAATTACTGAATTTTGTCATTTAGTAATTTTCGTGATAAAATGAAATGTATATGTATCAAAATAAAATTATATCGAAATGATTTGAAAGGTAATGAATATGACAGTAAAACTCTATACGGCGACCAGTTTGGATGGTTACATCGCCACCGAAAACGATGATTTACAGTGGCTTTTCGATGTTGACGGTGAGGGTGATAACGGTACAGGCAGCTTTTATGCAGGGATTGATGTGATTGTCATGGGAAAAAAGACTTATGATTATATCATACGCGAGGAATCTGGTCAGTGGGCCTATGGTGAAAAGACTGTTTACGTGCTCAGTCACACTACGCACGGCAACAATGACCAGGTGACATTTATAAAATCAATCAATCAAATCCCAGAATTTGAAGCTGGCCTTATTAATAGCACAAAAAATGTCTGGATTATGGGCGGTGGACAAATCAACCGACTATTTCTTGAAAAACATCTGGTAGATGAAATCATTATCACTATTGCCCCCGTTTTATTGGGGAAAGGCAAGGAACTTTTTCCAGAAGGAGATTATGGTGAAAATCTTCAATTTGTCAGCAGTAAAACTTATGGTCAATTTGTTGAGTTGACTTATCGTGTTTTGAGGTAATGAAAGTATCTTTTATCAAGCAAAGTCAAAATCGTGGTCATCTGACTGCGTTTTTTTGAAAAAATTGTTTTAATTTCAGAAGATACCTTTTTTCACCTCTTCGAAGTCTTAAAACAGGATATGAGGAACTGTGGATTGAGTCCAAGGGCCATAAAGGCTTTCTTCTATATTAAACAGAAAGAATATCAAAAGGCTTAGGGAGAGAAAAAATCTCATATGTTAAGGTATGGTTTCGTGTCTTATGCAAGTGAAATCGGGTTAATGTGAAAGCGATTATGTCACAAGTAGGCCATTCAAAATTTGATATGGCCCTACATTGGACTCCTCTTACTAAAAACATGAGAAAAGAAACAGCAGATGTTTTGAATGGAACGTCTTTAAAATTATGAAAATGCACCATAAATGATGATATGTTATAATTTTAAGAGTGGCGTGCATTTAGGAAGCAAAAAAATACACCAAAGCTAATGGGAAAAATCTGTCAAGAATGGACAACTCTGAAAAAAGAAAAAAGCCCTAGAACAGGCTTTATAATAGTTTTTAAACCAGCAATGCCACTGAATGGAATCGAACCATCGACCTCCACCTTACCATGGTGTTGCTCTACCGACTGAGCTACAGCGGCGACTTATTGCTTTCGCCCACTCGGAGAGCAACAGAGGAGGATTTGCTTTCGCAAATCTTTATCTGCCAATTAGAAGCTGTGCTTCTAACTCTACCGACTGAGCTACAGCGGCTGACTTGTGCTTTATGAATGGACTACATCACTAAGCACTAATAATTTTACCAAAAATACGAATAAAAGTCTATAAAAATAGAAGTGAGGACATTAAAATAGCAAAGAAAAAATCAACATTTCTCTGTCAAGAATGTGGGTATAAATCTGTAAAAAAACTTGGGCGCTGCCCAAACTGTGGGGCGTGGGGTTCCTTTGTTGAAGAAGTTGAGGTGCAGGAAGTTAAAAATCAGCGTGTTAGTCTTACAGGTGAACGCTCAAAACCCATGAAGTTAGATCAGGTTGAACTTTTTGACACACCACGCGTTGAGACAGACTTAGAGGAGTTTAATAGAGTACTCGGTGGTGGCGTTGTTCCCGGCAGTCTTGTACTTATCGGGGGTGATCCGGGTATTGGTAAGTCCACGCTTCTGCTCCAAGTGTCAACGCAACTTGCTTCTCGTGGAAGAGTGCTTTATGTTAGTGGTGAAGAGTCTGCCCAGCAGATCAAGCTGCGTGCAGAGCGCTTAGGGGATATTGACACTGATTTTTACCTTTATGCAGAAACCAACATGCAAAGTATCCGAAACGAGGTTGAGCGCTTGCAGCCCAATTTTTTAATTGTTGATTCTATTCAAACCATCATGACACCAGAAATTCAAAGTACACAAGGTTCCGTAAGTCAAGTCCGTGAAGTAACTGGAGAGCTCATGCAGCTGGCAAAAACCAATGACATTGCGACCTTCATCGTAGGACATGTGACGAAGGAAGGGCAGCTTGCAGGTCCACGTATGCTGGAGCACATGGTGGATACCGTACTCTATTTTGAAGGAGAACGTCAAAATACTTTCCGTATCTTACGAGCAGTCAAAAACCGCTTTGGTTCTACCAATGAAATAGGTATCTTTGAGATGCAGGGCAGTGGCTTAGTTGAAGTGACAAATCCGAGTGAGGTTTTCCTAGAAGAACGTTTAGAAGGCTCTACAGGCTCTGCTATCGTCTGTGCTTTGGAGGGGACACGTCCAATCCTAGTTGAAATTCAAGCGCTGACTACACCAACCATGTTTGGTAATGCCAAACGGACAACTTCTGGTTTAGACTTTAACCGTGTGAGCTTGATTATGGCCGTACTTGAAAAGCGTGCAGGTTTTCTTTTGCAGCAGCAAGATGCCTATTTGAAATCAGCGGGCGGTGTAAAATTGGATGAACCAGCAATTGACTTGGCAGTTGCAGTAGCTATCGCTTCAAGCTATAAAGAAGCACCGACAGATGCGCGTGAATGTTTCATCGGAGAAATAGGTTTGACTGGTGAGATACGGCGTGTGACGCGCATGGAGCAGCGACTTAATGAGGCAAGTAAATTAGGATTTCAAAAGGTCTATGCACCTAAGAATAGCCTAGCAGGTGTCGATATTCCAGAAAATTTGCAGGTTGTTGGTGTGACAACTCTGTCTGAATGTTTGAAAAAAGTATTTGGTTAAAAGAACTATCTCAATGAGAAGAATAAAATATTAGACTGCAGACAAACAGCCTCAAAATCTGAGGCTGTTTCTTGTGTATTGAAAATAAACTGATTTTAATCGGAATTTTTCTTTTCTCAATCTTAAAAACAAGACTCAAGTCTATCTCTTTTCCTGTATTCCAAGCAGTCAAATTTCTGGAATTAAGCCAGGTCAAAAGGTTCGCTTTACGATTCAACAGATCCTTCCAAAAACAGAAATTGTAACCGGAACAATTCACCAAATTGACAGTGCCCCAACTCCATCGAAGAACGGGAATACTTATAAAGTTTCGGACTTAGTCACCATTCAAAAGACTTATTTTAACTACTACTTAGATAAAATAAAAGGAGAGTCTTCATAAAGTTGCTTATGTTAAGCAGGGTAACACAAATATCCAGAAAATAGTAAAGCATAATTTTTTTAATAACTGCAGATAAAAAATTCTGATTTGTCATGTTTTTTCTTTTAGGACTAGATACAGTATCTTTAGAAGGTGAACCATTCAGTTATAATATTGCTGAAGGTGATGTTGTAACTGGAGGCCAAGAAATTGGCAGAGTGGATTGGAAAAAAGTTGAAGATGCAGGTCTAAAAAAGACAAGTATGCTTGTGTTTACAAGTATGACCATGGGTAAGCAAGTCAGCTTCAGTATAAATCAAGCTATAAAATCAGCTGGTGAACTTGTTGGACATGCAGAGTTTATTTAATGAAAAGAAAAGATTAAGTGCAGGATGCTGTACTTGATCTTTTTTATAAAGTTTTAACTGCCATAAAGAGATAAACAAGTATCTTATCATGATGTGTGATATAATTGACACAGAACTTTATATTAAAAAATTAAGGCTAGAGAATAGAAAGGAAGTCTTATGCGTCGTTGGATAATTCATATTCTGATGGGTATTGTGGGCGCCTCTATAGGCATTACCGTCCTCCCATGGGTTTGGCACCTCTTTGGTCAAGATGCCAATGCTTTTAATCAAGAAATTGCAAATGGGTTAATTGGAGCAATTATTTTTGTTATTTTTTCATTTTTTATGTCCAATTTCTTGATGAGAGCCCTGAAAAGATTAGATCAAAAAATAACCAGAGTTAATCTCTCCAAAATGGTGTTTAATTTTATTGGTGCCATTTTAGGTTTAATGGTTGGTGTTCTACTGACAATTCCCTTGTCTTTGTTAGGGGTGCCTGTGCTGAGCAACATTATTTCATTTATTTTGATTGTTGGTCTACTTTATCTGGGTTACACAGTCTTTGATAAGCGTGGAGACGAAATCTTTAAAATTGTATTTCGTAAAAGAAAAGAAACAGCACCAGCAGATAAGCCTGGTGATAAAGAGGAAACCTCTCGTTCTTCTATGCTTCTGGACACAAGTTCAGTCATTGACGGGCGAATTTTAGATGTGCTTAAAACAGGATTTATTAGCGATAAGGTCATTGTTCCTAACTTTGTTTTGTTAGAATTACAATTGATTTCGGATAGCGCTGATCCACTTAAACGTGCAAAAGGGCGCCGCGGTTTAGATCTGGTTAATTCATTAAAAGAATTTGCCAATGTTGAAATTTCTACTAAAGACTACGAGGATGTTCGTGAGGTTGATACAAAGTTATTGCGCTATGCAAGCGAGATTGGCGCAAAGCTAGTCACAAATGATTTTAACCTCAACAAAGTTGCAGAAATTCAAGGTGTAGTTGTACTTAATATTAATGATCTCGCAAATGCAGTAAAAACACAACTTATTGTAGGAGAACAAGTTGAAGTGACTATCATTCGTGAAGGTTCAGAGCGCCAACAAGGTGTGGCTTATCTTCCCGATGGGACAATGATTGTCATTGAAGACACTGCTAAGATGATTGATAAAAAAGTATTAGTTGAGGTAGCTAAAGTTTTACAAACGAGTGCAGGCCGGATGATTTTTGCCGATCTGGTTGACTCTAAATAAGCAAATGATAGTTTGAAGGAACAAAAATAAGGGTGATGTATGTATTTTAAACGCTTTGCACAACTTTTTTTCATTTATCTATTCGCAGCACTGGTTCTGGTAGCTATTGTGAGCTCAGACTTCTTACAAAATAAAAGTTTAACTTTTGCTTTTGCCTTGCTTGTTTCTTATGCTGTGTTGACCTTGCCTTTAGTTCTATTGACTATTTTAAAAAGTAACAAAAAGGCAACTACCGTTGGTTCCCAAGGGGAAGGTGGAGAAGTGCGCCGTATTCTGGGGCTCTTACCAGGCTATCTTGCTTTAAGCTGTCAGACATCAGAAGGACGACAAGCGACGACGATTATGAGCTTTGTTCAATCTGTTCATGAGGAAAACGTCTGGTATATGGTGGCTGATAAGAAAGCCCACAAGGTTCAAGATATAAAAGAAAATCCTCAGGTTGCCTTTACGACTTGGTTTGATAGCTTGGAAAAAGGAGAGCGTCTGTCTTCCAATCAGGTTCATGCAGAGATTATACAAGGAGTAGCTGCAAAAGAACTTGTCAAACATGAAAGTAATATACTTAATCTTCACGAAAATGCGCCAAATATGGCGATTATTAAACTCAGCATCCATTCTTTATTGCACGAAAATTTTAAAGAAGGTGCTCAAATCATTGATTTTAACTGAAGTTTGCGGACTTCTTTTTTGTTTAGAATTCTAAAAATGTTCATAAGCTTATAGTTGCAATAAAACTTTATAAATGTTATTCTAATTATGAAAGTGGTTACACAATTACTTTTGTTAAACTAAGGTTTCAAATAAAAAGGGGGATAAATCCCCCAGAGCATATACCTATATGGAGGATAAATTTATGAAAATAGGTGTTCCAACAGAAATTAAGAAGCATGAATATCGTGTGGGACTGGCACCAGAGTTTGCAGCTGCTTATGTGGCTGCTGGACATGATGTTTACATCCAAAAAGGAGCGGGTGAGGGCTCTTCATATCCAGATGAACTCTACACAGCAGTTGGTTGTCATATCTTGCCGACTGCAGAGGAGATTTATGCAACTGCGGACATGATTATTAAGGTGAAAGAGCCGCTTGAGCCAGAATACGCATTGATGCGTGAGGGACAAATATTTTATACCTATTTCCATCTTGCAGCAGATAAGGCTTTGACCAAGGCAGTCTTGGATAAGAAAATTGTTGCAATTGCCTATGAAACGATTCGTGATCGTAACGGCGCGCTTCCAGCCCTTAAACCAATGTCCGAAATTGCTGGACGCTTATCCGTTCAAGAAGGTGCGAAGTATCTAGAACGTCCTTTTGGCGGACGTGGCATTTTGCTTGGAGGTGTAACAGGAGTTCTTCCTGCCAATGTTCTTGTTTTAGGTGGTGCAGGAGTTGTGGGACGTAATGCTGTCGCTATGGCTGTCGGAATGCATGCTAATGTTACAGCAGTTGATGTGAACTTGGATGCTTTGACAGAACTGGATAAACTATATGAGGGACGTGTAAACACAGTTTACAGTACAGATCATGCAGTGAAAGAGTTGATTTCGAAGGCTGATTTAGTGATTGGGGCTGCGCTTATCCCAGGCGCTGCAACACCACAGCTTATTCGTCGTGAACATTTGCCACTGATGAAAAAAGGAGCGGTCATTGTTGACGTAGCAATTGACCAGGGTGGAACTTGTCAAAGTTCTCACGTGACTTATCATGACAACCCTGTCTTTGAAGAAGAAGGCGTTATCCACTATTGTGTAGGGAATATGCCTGGTGCTGTGCCCGTCACTTCAACAGCAGCCTTAAACAATGCGACACTGACAAATGGCTTGGCTATAGCAAACAAAGGTTATAAAGAAGCGCTTAAAGCTAATCCAGGACTCAAAGAAGGGCTTAATGCAGCTTATGGTAAACTAACATGTAAACCTGTAGCTGATTTATACGACATGGTTTATACAGACAGTGATGAAGTAATTAATGGATAAGAAAAAGTGCTGCTTAACAATAAGCAGCGCTTTTTTATTTTATAGGGGAAGAACCATGTTGTACCATGTTTCTCCCGCAAGTTGTGAGTCAGAAATCCCTTTGGAAACAAATCCATAACGTTCATAGTAAGGAATGAGATTTTCGACACAGGTAAGGCTGATGCCTTGACGACTTTCTTCGGCTGCAGCTTCCTTCATCAAATCCAGTAATGAAGTAGCGATACCTAAATCACGGTATTCACTATCTACAGCGAGACTGACGATAATTTGAAAGCGGTCTGTTGGACGACTTGCTTCTGTTTTCTCAAACATATCGTCTGTAAGGTAACATTTGTCAGAAGTTGGGCCTACAAGAATGCCGACCACTCTGCCTTCTTCATTTCGAGCAACGAAGAAGCGCTCAGGAATGACTTGGAGGCGTTCTAACATTGAAGTGCGTGAGAGAACCTCATTTTCTGGGAAAGAGGTTTCCTCGATATGCATCACATCATCAATGTCTGTGATTTTTGCTTTGCCATATGTAATTTTAGTCATATCTTTATTTTAACATGCGCATTAGCATGGAGTCAATGAAGCTAATGTTTCTTTGGTTACAGTATGATTTTATAATGACTCACTGTTAGAAACATTGCTCAGAATATGATAAAATAAAAGGGATTGAAACGAACAGGAGAAAACTATGTCTAATAACATTCGTGTGCGTTATGCACCATCACCAACAGGTCTCTTACACATCGGTAATGCACGTACAGCTCTTTTTAACTATCTTTTTGCGCGTCACTATGGTGGTGACTTCCTTATCCGCATTGAAGATACAGACCGTGAGCGCCATGTAGAAGATGGTGAACGTTCTCAGCTTGAAAACTTACGTTGGTTAGGCATCGACTGGGATGAAAGCCCAGAAACGCATGAAAACTATCGTCAGTCAGAACGTTTGGAACTGTATCAAAAATATATTGATCAGCTTTTAAGTGAAGGTAAAGCTTACTACTCTTATAAAACTCCTGAAGAGCTTGAAGCAGATCATGAAGCACAAGAATCGGCAGGAATTGCCCCTCATTATGTCAATGAGTACGCGGGAATGTCAGAAGCTGAGAAAGAAGCGTATATTGCAGAACGTAAGGCAGCAGGAATTACACCGGTTGTCCGCATTTCTGTAAATGAAACAGCCATTTACAAATGGACAGATATGGTGAAAGGCGATATTGAGTTTGAAGGTGGTAACATTGGTGGTGATTGGGTTATCCAGAAACGTGACGGCTACCCAACTTACAACTTTGCTGTCGTAGTAGATGACCATGACATGCAAATTTCACACGTTATTCGTGGAGATGACCACATTGCGAACACACCCAAACAGTTAATGATTTATGAAGCTTTAGGATGGGAAGCACCTGTCTTTGGCCACATGACATTGATTATTAACTCTGAAACAGGTAAAAAGTTGTCGAAACGTGATACCAATACACTTCAATTTATCGAAGATTACCGTAACAAAGGTTTCATGGCAGATGCCATTTTCAACTTTATCGCTCTCTTAGGCTGGAACCCAGGTGGTGAGCAAGAAAAATTCAGCCCACAGGAGTTGGTGAAACTCTTTGATGAAAAACGTTTGAGTAAATCTCCAGCAGCCTTTGACCAAAAGAAACTGGAATGGATGGACAACGAATACATCAAGCATGCGGAGTTTGAGCCTGTCTTCGAATTGACAAAACCCTTCCTTGAAGCAGCTGGACGTTTTGATGCGCGTGCGGAAGAACTGGTTAAACTTTACAAACCGCAAATGAAATATGCTGAAGAAATTCTTGAGCTAACAGACCTGTTCTTTGGAGAGTTTCCAGAGCTTACAGACGAGGCACGTCAGATGATGGCCTTAGAAACTTCACCAGTCGTAGTGGCTACTTTCCGTGAAAAACTCGCAGCATTGGAAGATTTTACTGCTGAAAATATCTTCCCACTTTTCAAAGAAACACAAAAAGAAACAGGTGTTAAAGGAAAAAATCTTTGGATGCCGATTCGTATCGCTGCTTCTGGCAGCATGCACGGTCCAGAATTACCCGAAACAATCGCCCTCTTAGGAAAAGAAAAAGTTCTTGAACATATGGCACAATTCTTGTAAAAAGAGTGAAAACAAACGCACCAGTCCTTTGGGCGTTTGTTTTGCTTCTGTGGCAGTAATTGTTAAAAAATAAATCATAATAAAGTTTATAAAGGCTGTCCTTGGACAGCTTTTTAGTTTAGATTTAACGAGTATTTATAGGGGATTGAAGCCTACTTAAAAACAATGTCTTTTCAGGGCGTGCTAGAGAGGCTGTTGCCTTTTTGAGAAAGGCAATGGCAAATTTTCTCAATGTTCAGGGCGCTTTTATGTAAATTTAATAAGAAGTTTCTTTTTATTTTTCTGTCCTAGAGTTTCGATAAGCTGTTCAAATGCTACAAACTCAAGGTCCTGGTTAATGAGTAGGCGACCATCCACGACAAACTTTGCCAAGAGTTTCATCCTGTCCTGCCATTCTTCTGGACTAAGCTGAGCATTCCAATGACGCAGATGAAAAATACCAGCCTCTATAGGAAGTTTTGCTAATTTGCCCCAATCTACCTGTTTTCCTGAAAGAAGACCAACTGCTTGAAACTTACCCCCCTGTCGGACACAAGCAGCCAAATCTGTCCCTGCTTGCCCACCAACACAATCAATGGCAGCATCAACCTGTAAACCTGTCAAGTCTGTACGTAATTCATGAGCACCACGTTCTTTTAGAATTTTGTGCTTCTCATGATGTCGTGTAATGGCGACAAAGTCGAAGCCCAGTATCTGTGAAAGTTGGGCAAAAAGTTGACCAAGGGAAGAACCAGCAGCATTTACAGCAAGCTTTTGCCCAGGCATCAATGTGAGTACTTCTGTACACAGAATCCAAGCCGTCAGCGGGTTGATATAAAGTTGGCTGGCCGAAAGAGAGTCAAGGGAATCAGGTATAAAAAACGCATGAGTGATGGGACATTTGACAAATGTCTGCCAAGTTCCTTCCCCCTCTAAAGGCAAAACGCGCTTACCTATGAGGTTCTCAGACAGCGCTGTACCGACTCCTACAACAACGCCAACTCCCTCATAACCAGCAAGTGCAGGTAAACATATCCGATGCGCATAGGCACCAGTTATAGGAAGGAGATCAGAAGGGTTGACAGGCGCATAGAGCATCTTTACAAGAAGTTCTTGATCTTGTAAACTTGGATGACGTCTTTCTTGGAGTTTTAAAACTTGATGAGGCTGACCAAAGGACTCGTAAATTAATGATTTGTACATAGCTTTCATTATAGCAAATCCTGTGAAAGGTGAAACACTGTTTTTTAAAATAAAAAAGATAGAAAAATTTCATAAATTCCATATTTTGTTAAAAACATAAATAAAGAAAAGAGTTTGACAAAAACAAAACTTATGTTAAACTTAAGTTATATAAAGCGTAAAATAGGATAGGAATGCGTAAAAAACATTCTTGGAACATTAAAACTGTAAATGAGTCCGTTTTATGAAGAGTAAATTACTTTTGAAAGTAATGAATATAGCTGCGTTGGCTTTACTTGTGATGCAAGTTTTACCTGCCTCCTCTCTTCGAGCTATAGCTGATACCTTAGACCTTGACGAACATTTACCGAGAGTCAACTTAACTGTGGCTGAGTTAGATGATGAAGATAAACCAGAGTTTATCATTCTGAAGGGTGAGGTAAGACAAGGGAAGGAAGCTGAAACAGCAGAAATCACCTTGTCTGGTGTTGATGCTGTACCTACAGAGGAAGAGAGGCCTCTTGCCGATTTGCCTGAATCATCCTACAAGGTTGCTGATAACAAAGTAACTCTGAGTTTGGCTAAGGCAAGTACAGGTAATTTTTCATTAAAATTACAAATCGTTAAAGAGAGTATCAAAGACGGTGAGATTCAGGTAACTTTGGGTGAGCAGGTCCTCACAGTGCCCTTAAAGACAGCAGAAAAAGAAGTCGAAACCAAGGATGAAGCAGCGAAGGCAGCATCAGCCACAGGAGGAAATGTTGCGCCCAGAACACGTGGCTTAGGTTTAAACTCCATATTGCCCACGGCCACTTATCCATGGTCTGTTGTGCCAGGCAGTAAAGCAGCTGACCCTGCAACAGATAATGTAGCCAACGTTTTCTCACCCCTTCCAACGGTAGATGACGGGCGTGTGTGGACAGATAAAACGGTATATCGTCTTGGCGGTCCAACAGATTTTGAAGTCACACTTTCAGCTCTTTCTCAAAGCGTGCCAACACGGGAAGGTTATCAAATCCCCGCGGATACCGTTTTTACTATTGACGTTTCTGGTTCGATGACCAAAATAGATCCAGGAGGTGGCCGTTCACGTATCGCACTGCTAGTGGATGCTCTGAACGAAGCGATAGGTATTTTACAAGATGCGAACCCGCTTAACCGTGTAGCTGTAGTCGCTTACGGCGGTCGTTCGGGTGGTTATGCCCGTGTCGAAAAGGTTTTAGAACTGGGACGTTATGTACCTAATGCCAGTGGAAACTTCTTTACCTTAGGCTCTAGTGGAGATACGGTTAATGTTAATGCTTCAGCAGGACAAGGAGGTACTAATCCTGTTGCTAACTCTATCCAAGTAGTAGGTTCAACACCAACACAGTGGGGGATTCGTGAATCTGCGCGTATCCTAGAAACTGCTACAGATAAACAGGTTAATGTTCCTGTAACTGATGCTGATGGGCAAGTATTGCCAGAAGAAGCTGAAGTTACACGCAGGCCCAATATGATATTGCTCACCGACGGTGAGCCGACTATGGGGCGTCCGGACTATGCTTTTGATTCTTCTGCCCCTGTCGTTCTAGGTCCAAATGGTAATCGTATAGATAATGTTGCAACGCCAGGTCAAGGTCCATTTTATGGCGATGGCTCTTACGGTGAGCAAGGTCTTGCCGTGATGACAGCTCTGACAGCAGCTTATAGAAAAACGACAGTTTCTGCTTCTTATTTCCCAAATGGGAATGTTGTTGGCGATGAAGGTCAACCAGAGGCTGGTGTTGGTTTCTTCACAATCTCTACAGGTGTTCAACCCACAGAATCACAAAGGGAGCTTATCACTGCAACTCTAAATCCGACTCCGACCAATACAGATAAAATCCTCCCCAATATTCGTCACAGCTTCTTAGGGAATAATTCTTCATACCTTCCAGGCCCGACTGTAACAGCGCCGTCAATGACAACCCTACTGAATAACTTTACTAACGGAGCTACGGGTAACTTCTTAGCGCAGTATCGCGCTAGCTTTGGCAATTATCAATGGAATGTTGCTGCAAGTACGGTAAATATTGCGAATACAACTGCAAGTCTAGCAGCGCCTGCTGACATAGCCTATGCTGATAACTTTTTTGAAGCGACCAATATTGAAGAGCTGCGAGCAGCCTTTCAACAAATCACGAGCAGCATTCAAGAATCAAGTAATAAACCTATCGTTGATATAGGCAACGAGGGAGATTTAGGTTCTGGCTCTCTTGACTTCTCCGATGTTCTTGGAGATTACATGAGCTTCACTGCCTTGAAGAGTATCAGATTTGCAGATAAAGGAAGCTTTACGCCTTCACAAAGTATACCAAGCGACTTCAGCCAAACATTAGCCAACTATGTCCGTGGGCAGGGTGGCTCTACCGGAGTAGCTCTGCTTCCTACGGGACCCGAAGTTGCTGCTATCCTTGGCAGTTTTGGAAATGGTCGTTTCACTTACTATGCAGACAACTATGGACACTATGTAGGGGCGACAAATCCTGGAGCTGCTGCCTTAAAGGTGGAAGTATATCCTTTCCAGCAGTCAATGATAAATAGTGAAGTAACTGGTAGTCAAGAGAGTATCAGCCGTCTCTTCTTCAGCGTAAGTACAGCTCTGAGAGATGTAAACGTTGAGACAGACTATGGTATTGGAGAGACAGGAACACGAAAACTTCTGAAAGCTGATCAGTTTGTACATTGGGGGATTCCAAGCGAGCTCTTACCTATGCGTACAGTTACCGCAAACAGTGGGAATGTCAGCATATCAGGAGACGAAGCGCCGATACAAGTCAAATTTGATGTAGCTTTAGATGAGCCCCGTCTTCTAGAAGCTTTTACTCAATCTCCAGAAAGTGTTCCAACACAGTTTTGGTCTAATGATTGGTCAACACCCACAGTTGAAAATGATTCTTTTGCGACTTTTGAACCAAGTGCTGATAATCCTTTCTATCAAAACATTGACGGTAACCGTGTCGTGAACAAAACAAAAAATGAAACAGGTTCTGATGCTTGGGTAAGCACACAGAGTATCACTCCAGACCCGACCAGAGCTGCAGGCGATAACATCGTTGTAAACACTCTTGGAAATAACGGAACTTTTGAACTTCAATATAACGGTCAAATTCAGATTCAGAAGGAATTTGTCTTCCAAGATGTAGATGGAACGAACCTCAACCTTTCTGAACTCCAAGAAGTTCTTGAGCAAAACGAACTTGATATTGCACCGCTTCAGTTTATCGTTCGAAGCACCGGTCTGTTGCCAGAAGAGGTTGGAACTGCCACGCTTGATTTGAATGACCCCACTGTACTCGCCCAAGCTCTAACGGACAATGGCAGGATCACTCTTAATATTGTGGCTGAAAATGGTCAGCCCTTGAACTTACAACCGGGCACCTACACAGTTACAGAGTCAGGGGGTGATGTGCTAAGCAACCCTTCAGATTTTGATTATATTCATGTTCCTGGAGCAGCGATGCAGCGCGTTACGGTTCCATCTGGCGGTACAGGGGTTGTGAGCTTTGTCAATATCTATGCGCGTGCAGCTGAAACTGAACTGCTCCGTGTTCAGAAAGTTTTCCATGACTTGGATGCGGCAGCTTTGGCACTTGCAGCAAATACCTTTAAACTTACAATAACAGCGGAGCAAGCTTTTACTGGTAATGACGCGGCGACACTCACTGGCCTTGGATTTACTGAAAATGCTGCTGGTCGTTTTGAAAGAACTCTTAATTATGATGAGGCTGTAGCCGGTATGAACTTCTCTGGAATACCAGAGGGGAATTATAAGATTACTGAAACAGGAACGGATGTTGCAGGCTATCGTCATCGACTTGCCCACTGGCGCTATGTCGATCTTCTTAACCCAGCGAATGCTGGTGATTCTGGTGAAACAAGCAGTACTTCACAAACAGTGACTGTAGGTCAAAACAGTCAGATTGTCTTCCGTTTCGACAACTACTATGAACCTTTAGGCTCCATTGACTTGACTAAGAATTTTGAAGGAGTGACTCTGGATCAGGTTCCAGAAAACTTCTATATCGAGATTACCAAAGCTGATGACCCTAACTTTGAAGCGATTAAGATTGACCGTGAAGACTTGACAGGTTTGAGCACGAATCAGAAAATTTCAGATCTTCTTCCTGGTGAATACACAATCACAGAGTACAACTATGAGATTGGTAACCGAGACTTTGAAGGAAATGCTCAGATAGAAAGAGACTTGCAAACGACGCCGCAAGGTCAACAACCGATTTACAAGGTAACTATTCCGGGTCTTATCGGAAATAACGATGTAACAGTCAATATCTACAATCGTTATCTCCAAGGTGCAGAAATCTTGCCACCAACTCCAGTTTATCCTGTTCAACTGAAAAAAGTAGACCAACATAACCAAGGTGTTGCTGGAGCAATCTTTAGGCTTGAAAAACGCAACCCTCAGACCAATCAATGGCAAACCTATGTTAACAATTTAACTTCTAACAATGAAGGCATAGTTAATACAGCTGTGGGAGAACCAGGAGACTATCGTTTCGTCGAAACTCAGGCACCTCCAGGTTTTGAAATGGCTGAAAATCCTATAAGCGAAGTCAAAACGATTGTTGACGGAGGTGTAGGAACAAATGACAATCCCGTTTATTTTGGTGAGATCGAAAACCATATGAGAACAATCATTCAGCTGAAAAAAGTGGATGAGAGTGGAAATCCACTAGCAGGTGCAGTATTCAAGGTAGAATTCCTCAACAATGGGACTTGGGAAACGCTTGCTACAGGTTTGACTTCTACTGCAGATGGTTTCGTAAGGCTTGATGTAGAAAAGGATGGACGTTACCGCTTTATTGAAACGCAAGCTCCCGCTAACTACGTCCTTGATACAACACCAAAAGAAGTGACAGTAACTGCGGGTGAGCGCCCAATCTTCGAAGCCGGCACTTTGGAGAATAAGCGTGTAGAGGGCCCACATGTGCAGAATAGTGCACTCCAACTTCTGAAAGTTGATGGGCAGGACAAGCCACTTGCGGGTGCGATATTTAGGGTAGAAATCTACAATACAGAAAGCCAAGCTTGGGATATATTGGCTGACCATCTGCAGTCTAATGCTGATGGTCGCGTAACCGTAA
Organism: Lactococcus ileimucosae; assembly: GCF_943193185.1. GTDB lineage: Bacteria > Bacillota > Bacilli > Lactobacillales > Streptococcaceae > Lactococcus > Lactococcus ileimucosae. The sequence continues at coordinate 54,449 of NZ_CALPDE010000008.1, read as the reverse complement.
GTGTGCCTGGCCCAGGACGTTATCGTTTTATTGAAACCCAGGCTCCAGACAGTTATATTCTAGATGAAACACCAAGGGAGATAACCGTAGGAGAGGACGTATCCGGAGTGATTGATGCAGGAAAACTGGTCAATAAACCAAGACCTCATCTTCCGATTGTCGGAGAAAACCTAGGACTGTGGCTTCTTGGTTTGGGATTGGTCTTTCTTCTAGGTACGAGTCTCCTCCTCCTCAGGAAGAAAAAGAGTAACCACTAAAAAATGTCGATCTTTATAGAAGACAATAACACAGTACACTTTAGAGAAAAACTCTAGAGAAACAGCTCCGAACGTCGGAGCTGTTTTCTTTATCAGATAAGGAAGGGGGACTTGGAGAGGGAACTTTCTTTGCCTTCTCTTAGATGATATAACATTATTTCCAAGATGAGAGTTCATATCAGTAAAACTATCTATTTTCTATGAAAAAAACTCCGATGTTTCATTTAAGAATCGGAGTTTTAATGATGGGCTTCTCTTACCTAAAGCTATACAGGTTCATGAGGGTGTACTTTTAGGATAATTTTTAGCCAACACGTAAAATAGGATGATAAACAAGACATAGTACAAAGCTGGTATTGGTAGAGCCATACCTAAGACGAAAGTCATGATAAACAGTAGCGGAAGATACAGTAGCCCGAGTAAGACGCCAGAAACATAGTACAATATCTTATTTTGTGGAAGTAAAAGTCTTGCAGCTATTAATAGTACAGGTAGGAGTGAGAAGTACTCTGTACCTGGCATTAATACTGCTTGGGCAAGCCCCAAAGCGAGAAAAACTCCAGCTATGCTAACGGCAAATGTTTCATACTGTATAAAACGAGCCAGTCTTTTGAGATAAAAATAGGAGGCAAGAGGGAGAAGAACTGCCAGCAAAAGACCACTAATGATTAAATAGGGGTGATGATCCACTGTCCTAAAGAAGAGCATAAAAGCACCCACGGAAATTCCAGCATAGAGTATCAACAGCAGCACGACCCCAGCAATGGAAGTGAAAATTCCTTTTAGACTGATTTGCAGTTCTTGACGTTTGAGTAGGATTAAGCCGATAAGAGAAACTATCGCGAGGAGAGAAATTAGACTTCTTACAACTCCGCCATATTGGATGAAAACATGGTAAGCCAGCATAAAGTGAGTGGTAGGTGCTTCAGCTTCAAAATCCTCTGCCCACTCTGTTTGCGAAACTTGTTCCATGAGTCTAGACATGACATCTATAGAGTGTGTAACAGTTCCAGGAGAGAGGTTTTCAATAACATCGCTGGGAACGTGGTAGTGCCATGGTCTAGTAAAGTTGACAAGCGACATGGCAGGTATGTCAGCTTTTGCAAAAAATCTTTCATCTAGAGGGTGCGCATCAGCTAGGACAGAAAAACCTGTAGGGTTAGAGACTGCCTTGAAAAATTGATTGGAAAACTCATTGGCACCGCCTATAGGAAGGATTGGCCCATTACCTACGACATCAAAATTTAAAGCAAAAATAGTATTTTCTAACAAATCAGGATGTTCTTTGACAAACTGTCCTGCACCAAAGCCGAACTCATGACCATCAGAGAAAAGGACTTGTATCCCGACTTCAGGTTTTTCTCCCCGCTGATGAAAATCAATAAATGATTCCAAAAGAGCTGCCACAGAGGTAGCGTTGTCAGCCGCTCCTGGACTATCTGGGAAACTGTCATAATGTGCGTTAAAAATCACAAATTTGTCGGAAGTGCCCGGAATGTAAGAATAGATATTCCGCGTAGAGGTTGATTCGATCACGTCAGGGGAAAAACCTAGATTCTCCACCCAAAGTTTTAACCTGTCTGCACCTAAGATACTATCTTCTGGAACCAAGTCATGTTCGGTCACCATTACAGGTAACCCTGCATCTTCCAAGCGCTGAACAATATGATTTTCTGTACGCCTTAGATGTTCTGGCGAAAAAATCATCCGTGGTTCAGTTGACATAAACTCCACAGTGTCCCATGCAGCTGAGGTCAGAGGCGAATCTGGCGCTCTTGGTGTAATAAAAGCTGTGAGAGAAAGCGCTGCAAGAAGCAGCATGAGGGCAGGGCGCAGTATATGTTTTAGTTTTTTCATTTTTACAGTCCTACTTTCGGTTATTTTTTTCTAAAAATGGTGTTTTATGTGTGTACAGTAAAGAGAGGAACAGCTGGTCAAGTTTTAACTAGATAAAAAGTTCAGGTTTCATTTTCGATTTTTTGACATTTCTCCTCAAATTCTTCCTGACTTAAGATTCCTTTATCTAACAAAGCATGTAACATGGCTATACTGTCTTCGGGACGATTAACAGTATCTCGGTCTGCTTTTTCTTTTTTAGACTTGAAGTAGTCCTTGACATTCAAAGCAATCATAATAACAATGTAGCCCAGAGTTCCATCAACAAGTGTTCCCATCCAAAGGCTTCTATCATAGCCTTGCCAAGCAAAAAGCATTAAAAATAGTAAAACAGCAATCATAGAGAGATAGCCCGATACATAGTACATAATGTGTTGTTTCAACGTTTCTTTTTGACTTTTTTTGTTAAAAATAATTTTTTCAAAATAATAAAACAGAATAACACCGATGATAAGTAACAGATCTCGGCTTATAAAGCGCTCCAAAAATTTTTGAGCAGTGCTACTCAAGTCCAGTCCATTCATAGTCGTGATAGTTTCATACCAGTACATGATTTTAGAAATAGCCAGGTAAGTGAATAAGATTTTAGTGATAGGGAGCTGCTTCTTTTTTAACTTTTTCATAAGTACCTCCTACATAATGCAGGTTGCTTTCACTTTTGTTGTTTTTAGTCTCCTCTAATGCAAGAGCTTCAATATAAAAATTTTGAAAAAGTCTGTAGGAGACTGCCTGACATGTGTTTTTCTTCCTACATTCTAGCCATTTTGACTGTCTGAATATTTTCTTGATTGGAGTAAGTGTTTGATTGCAATATGATGATATATTTATAACTATTTTATAACATTTCTGTGACGTTTCAAACTGATATAGACAAGTGACTGTGACATTTATCTTCTTGTCTGGGGTTAAAAATTTTATTCAGATAAAAAAGCCTTGCTTATTTCAGCAAAGGCTTTGTTTTATAGAGTTATTTCGAAGAGACAGGGAAAATAATCTTAGAGGAACCAAGGTCAACTTCATAGGTTACTTCCCGGTTGTCGCGGACAGTATGCTCGAAGTCAGTGCTATAAAGCAAGAGACGAAGTTTGTCCCCTTTTTCGAATTGATAGATTGTTGGCTGTAGCTTAAGGCTGAAAGTTATCCATTCATTTTCGGGTACAGGATTAACAGTGAGGAGGTCTTCCCGGTTTTGAAGATTGAGGAAACCTTTTGTTACAAGTTGATAAGGACTATCTGTCAAAGGAATTTCCATCAGATTTTCCAGCATGAAGTTCCGACCACGGTCTAGGGCTTTCAAGTCCAAGTTTTGGGCTTGGTCGGACAGGCGTTTTTTTGAGCCGAAGTCAAGAAGTTGTGCCGAAAGAATTGCCTTACTGTCGTTAACTTTTACTTTAAGGTCCAGTTGGATCTGTCCGCTAAGCAGCATAGCTTCAGAAAGCTCTAAATCTACAAGAGCAGCTTGGCCCTTGCCTTCAAACAAGTCCTTCTTGAAGTTTTGGAAGTTTTTACTGTAAGCATCGAAAGTCTTTTCATCATAATGATTTTCAAACTTTAGGATAGAAGCAGCTGTTTTCCCCAGTGGCAATGTTACAGTTTCTTTTTCTGTCCAGTCTTGGAGACCAATCCAGCTCTGTGCTTTGCCATTTTCTTGCAAGACAACTGGTGGTAAATCTAGAGTAAGTGCTCTGTTCAGAAGTTTAGCTGTGAAATAACTGTTTATAGTTTCACTAAAGTCAATAGACTGCCAGTTATTCATATAAATATGGGCTCCGCGATGCAAGAAAGCATGTTTAGTTACATCTTTAGGAAGCGCTCGCCAAAAATGGTAGGCGTGATCAGGCGTTACATTCCAATCTTGCAAGCCATGGACGATAAGAACATCTGCCTTGGTTTTTTCAGCATGTGGCAGGTAGTTGCGGTCGTGCCAATATTGGTTATAGTCTCCGGTCGTACGGTCAAGTGCTTCAAGCATCTGTGAAAGCTGCTTTTCATATTGCGCATTGGCAGCAAGAAAGTCAGCGCCCTGAAGATTACGTGAATAAGTAAGGGCCGCTAAGACATCCAGGTCTTCGCCAGGATATCCGCCGGGTGAACGAACTAGACCATTTTCACGATAATAGTTGTACCAAGAGGTGATGCCGGCTTCTGCCACGATGACTTCTAAACCATCAATACCTGTAGTCGCGGCACCGTATGCCATTGTTCCCAGATAAGATTTTCCAGTCATGGCTACCTTGCCATTGGCCCAGTCAGCGGTAACTTCCTGTGCTCTATCACGTGAGATGAAGGCACGAGTGCGGCCGTTTAGCCAGTCGATGACCGCTGTCATGCTATAAATCTGCTGGTAGTCACCAGAAGTTTGAAAGCCATCCGAGTCCATTGTACCAACACCTGCTACATAGATAGAGGCGAAACCGCGTGCTAAGAAATAGTCATTAAGTGAGTAAGTCCAACCATGTGTAAATTTTTGTGTCAAGGCTTCTGTTTGAGCTTTCGGAGTTACTTCTTGTTCATAATCAGGAAGGGTGGGGAGTTGAGTTTCAACACTAATGTTGCCAGAAGGCTTCTCATCCAAGGGGATATTCATGTCATGCAACTGCTTGTCATTAGCAATTTCATTTATTCCTAAGTGATAAGGGCTGGCGGTCATAACAGCGGGAAGCTTGTCTTCAAATGTCGGGCGGATAATTTGAACCTTAATCAAGTCAAATTTTCCCGTATTATAAGTATCAACCTTTGACTCTACCCAAACTGTTTCACGAATCAATTGTGCAGTATCAAAGGTTGCGAGAGACTTGTCATTGAAAAAATGATAAGTGTTACTTAGGGGAAGAAGACCTTCGGACACCCAGTGTTCAACAAGTGTCATACCGTTTTTACAGCGGCTGCACAGAAGAAGGTAAAGTGTTCGGATAAGAGCTTCACTGTCAAGATTCTCCTCGTTCAGCATAGGGATATTTATTGATTTTGCAAATTTTTCTGCTTGGTCTACCTGAAATTCAAAATGAGGAACAAAGCCAAGCAGCTGTAAGCTGATGGTCCAAAAGATATCCCATGTCAGTTCTTGATCAGAAGCAAGAAAATCTTGGAAAGAGTTTGTAGATGTCGCTTGGAGTCCCTCGCTTTCCACAGGAGAAACAGTCAAAAAGTCTTTGAGTATTTTCTTTTCTTCCCAGAAAACAGACCAGGTAAAGCCAAGGTGGTCCAGTTCGAGCAACTGTTCATCAAATGTTTTTTCAACGATAGAAAAGTGATTAAATTTCATGCAGTATCTTCCTTTCGGTACATCATCTACAGCCTATTATAACAGAAAAGCAGCTCGCCTGCTTTTCACCAATCGAATATTGTCTAATAAGAAGCTTGGTCAATCCTTATAGAGGCTGACGTTTATCGTAAGCAGCTTTAGGTGCGATGATGACAATAGCTTTTAATATGCCGTTAATAATGCGTATAGAGAATGGTCAAAGTAGGAAAAGGCTGCTTTTTTATAACCGATTTCTCCAAGAATAGCAATGTAACAAAACATTATGATAACATTTCATAAATATTAAGTAACATGTTAAAATATAATGAGAGATACCATTGTATTTGGAGAAACACCCCCAATGACTTATAATCAGACAACACAACACAACACAACACATAAACATAAACATAAACAGGCGGTAGATTACCCTTCTTTTCTGCATGCACCAAAACGTTCCGGATGACTGGGACGTTTTTTGCCGTGCGCTAGCCTATCATGCACTAAAATGCATAAGAATATTATATTAACCCTTAGAACATAAAAAGAAAAGAGGAAGTGTGACATGCACTCAACAAACAGAAAAAAACTAGGAATTCTTTTGGCCATACTGTCGGTCCTGCTGCTCATCTCAGGAACCTTCGCATGGTTCTCCTTCACACAGCGGGCCATCAATGACCGTAGTGTCAGTGTCAACTTTGAAGAAGTCGGCCGCCTGCACGACTACTTTGACCGCGCCTCAGGCAACAAGGATGTCTTCGCGGAGAACTTTGGTGATGCGCCTATCTTGGTGCGCGTTAAGCTCCTCGAATACATGGAAATCAATGGCGAGTCTCTGGTCCAAGCCGACCCACAAGAGGTGGCAGAGGGCAACGCAGTACAACCCATCAAGGAAGACACGGGCACATGGACCCCTTGGACACCAGAAGCCTCGGGCAACACAGTCGGCCAACGTGTCGGACCGGGTGCCGTCTTCAACGCCCGGGCCCGCTGGACTGTCGGCTGGCAGCCTCGCGCAGCCACAGACGGCTCAGGTCAGCTGAATGCTCCTTACTTCATGCCGACCTTTAACCGTGCCCGCGACAACCATAAGACAGCCGCTGCAGGCGATGGGCGTGACTGGACCCAGTCGGGAGAAGAGGCCGATACCTCTGTCAGCGCCAACGGAACCAATGCCGGAGCAGATGCCACAGGGGTCACTCATCCCGGGAATGGGACAGATGGCTACTGGACCAACGGCAGTACAGCCACTTCTATTTTAGGGACACCGCCTGATACAGAAGACGGGCCACACACGGCTCGTCAAACCGTCCTCCAAGACCAGCCGGTCATGTTGCTCAGCCAGTGGAATGCCTTACCCGTGCAAGACCGTGTGGGGAACTTCTGGGTGGTGGATCCTCAAACAGGTTGGGCTTACTGGGCCAATCTGCTCTTCCCAGAGGAAGCGACATCCTTCCTCCTTGACCAAGCCACTCTTGCCATAGGGGGGCTCAGAGGGGACTTGTATTACGGGATTAAGGCTGTTGCCAATATGGTTGCCAACACAGATGGCGATGTGGCAGCCCTGTGGGAAGGCAGCAACGAGGAGCACAGCGCCCTCGCCAAACAGCTGGTGGATGAAGTCCGCAGCGGTATGCCAATCCTAGGTGAAATGACACCGGGTCAAACATTCTCTATGCGTGGCACGCAGTACCGCTATCTTGAAAACAAGGGCGGTGGGAATCACTTGGTACAAACTGCTGATTTTCAGATTAATAGTGCATGGAATACCAATGCTGGTGTAGACAGCTATAATGGTTCAACTTTAGATAATAACATGAAGAACTGGCATGATAATCTGCCAAGCGTTGTTCGCCGTCAGGTCCAACCCGTGCAAAAAGAATTTACTGGAGTGGGTCCGGATGCACATATTAGTGAGTGGTGGTCTGGTAGTTGGGGTGCTCATCCAGGCGTGGGGATACCAATTGTAGGCGAACCTCGAGCCTTTATTTTAGACTTTGAAAACCCAGCCTTTACGGCTGCTTTGAAAAATGACTTTGCGACAGTTGACCCTAACGGAGAGAAGAAGGCCTTTTCTCTTTCTGTAGCTGAACTCAATAATATTTCGGGCCCAGGCAAAGCTTTTCCAACGATGGCTTCACGAGTAACTGCTGGAGGTGGGACACGTACCCCGTATAACGATAGCTTTCCTTGGGTAGTGAATGGAGGCGTAGATTCACCTGGTTCATTTAACTTCTTTCATCATGCGAACGGACTCAAAACGGTAGTCATGCCTCAATCCCCAGCTATGCTCCTCCGCGACCAAGACGGCGCATGGACATCAAATCTTTAAAAACACTTAGCAAACGAGACATTTTATTTGAGTCGTCGTGCGGAGCTGTGCAAGAAAACATAGCTTATTTTTCCTTTATTTTTAGTTTTAAGTCAATAAGAACATAAGATTCAAGTAAGTTTCTTCCTTTCCTCATTCCTCTCCAGCCTTAAACTTTAGGCCTTTTCCCTCGACTGCTCACTATTAGTATTCTTAGTCATAAGAAGGGAATGTGTGATTTAGAAAAATAACTTTGCTTGAACATCAAACAAAAAGAGTGCTATAATAGAGGGGTTAAGAAGAACAAAGCATAGAGGAGAATGATTATGAAATTCAAATTCAGTGGCCTTTCTTCATATGAGGAAAAAGAAATGCCAAACTTTATGGGAGAAGCAGAGTCACATACTGTCATCAAAGAGTTTGACAGCATGGAACAGGCCGTTCAGCATGTTGCTGCTCACAGCGGTTTTATGGTAACAGACAGTGGCAAGTTTGCTTTCCATGTCCGTACTATCACTCAAGTTGACTAATTAAACTTTACAAAACGTGCTTTGAGCACGTTTTGTATTTTTTTGAAAAGAGAACAGAGAGAGTTGTAACGCGCTCTAAAATTTTGAGGCAGCCCTAAAGCGTCTGCTTGCCTTTTTTTGTAAGACTTATAAGAAATTTGACAGCCGGAAAAATATAAAACGCTTACGCCGAGCTGGTTTTCAAGAAGTTTCTCTCAAAGCAATTTTTCTTTTCAAGTATTTGCATCTTTTTAGCGAAAATGAAAAAAACATGCTATAATGTCTAGGTATAACAAAAGAGCTTAACATGAGTTAATCTCGTTTTTATTTTGTCATTAATTTTTATTATTTGGAGGAATTCATGGACTATTCATGGACAGTGAAATATCTCACTGAATTTATTGGCACTGCACTTTTGCTTATCTTGGGTAATGGTGCAGTTGCTAACGTTGAACTCAAAGGCACAAAAGCCTTTGGCCAATCTTGGCTGATTATCGCTTGGGGTTACGGCCTTGGTGTAATGTTGCCAGCTGTAGCTTTAGGAAATATTACAGCTCAGATCAACCCAGCCTTTACGCTTGGACTTGCAGCATCAAACCTTTTCCCTTGGGAACAAGTACCTTTTTACATCCTCGCTCAACTTCTTGGAGCGATGTTTGGACAATTGATTGTCGTAATGGTTTACCGTCCTTACTATCTTAAAACAGAAAATTCAAATGCTATTTTAGGAACATTCTCAACAATCGATAACGTTGATGATGGGACAATCACTACGCATACAGGTGCCTTGATTAATGGCTTCTTGAATGAGTTCGTTGGGTCATTTGTGCTCTTCTTTGGTGCTATGGGCTTAACAAACCTTTATCGTGGGAGCGAATCAATCAAATGGATGACCGAATATGCAGCTAAACAAGGTGCAGATACAACAAGTGCTGATGTTACAGGACAAATCGCAGCATCAGTCTCAGGAGCAGCTTCATCCTCAGCAATCAGCCACGTTGTTCTTGGCTTCCTTGTTCTTGTGTTGGTTGCTTCACTTGGTGGTCCTACAGGTCCTGGTTTGAACCCAGCACGTGACCTTGGTCCACGTATATTGCACTCACTCTTGCCAAAATCAATTTTGGGTGAACATAAAGGGGAGAGCAAATGGTGGTATTCATGGGTACCTGTTACAGCACCTATCCTTGCAGCTCTTGCAGCTGTCGCTTTGTTCAAGATTATCTACCTCTAATGTTGGACTTTGACCTTCATCTTCGGATGAAGGTTTTATTATTTCAAATGCGGTGATTAAAAATTTGTAATTCTAAATCGAAAATAATTTGCTAAAATAAAACCATAGTCAAAAACAAAGAAATAAAAGCGACTAGGAGAGTAGGAGTGAAAGTTAGCACAGGGAGCTTGCGGATAGTGAGAGCAAGACTAACGGAAACTTTGAAAATGGCCTAGAAATCGCGTGGCAGTGAGTTCAGTTTTTGAATAAACTGTCAACGGAGTGGTTCTCGTTATTGAACACATTATTTTTGGAACAATCTTGTTTGTTACCAAAGATAGTTAGCAAGGTGTAGAAGGTTTTTTGTCATCTTTTACATGAATTAGAATGGTACCACGGCAGTTCGTTTCTATTATTTAGAGGCGGATTATTTTTTTGTTTTTGATTATTTATTGCACTTTATAAAAGGGAGAGGTCATTATGAAAAAGAAAACAAGAAACAGAGTTATTGCAGTTGTAGCAGTAGTAGTTGTCGCCCTTATCGGTTATTTCTCATTTTTCAAAAAAGAAGCTGTGGCAGATAAAACGGTTAAAGTCGGAATTATGTCAGGTTCGAAAGAAAGTACAGAAATTTGGAATTCTGTTGCCAAGAAAGCGAAAGATCAGTATGGAATCAACTTAGAGTTTGTCCGTTTTACCGATTATAATCAGCCTAATACTGCCTTAGTCAACGGTGATGTAGACATCAACGCTTTCCAGCACTATGCTTTCCTTAATGAGTGGAATCAAGCCAACAAGGCTGACTTACAACCTATTGGTGATATCCTGATTTCACCTATCCGTCTTTACTCTAAAAAATATACGAATGTTCAAGATATCCCTAATAAGGGAACAATCGCTGTACCCAACGATACTTCTAATGAAAGCCGTGCCCTTCATGTTTTGGAAGGTGCAGGTCTGATTAAGTTGAGTACAAAGGCAGGTGCTTTAGCGACAATCAAAGACATTACAGAAAATCCGAAAGACTTGACCATTAAAGAGTTGGACGGTTCGCAAACTGCTTCAGCATTGTCTTCAGTTGATGCTGCTGTTGTAAACAATGACTTTTCCGTTCCGGCAGGTCTAACAAGCAAAGAAGTTATTGCTACAGAGCCACTGAATAAGGATTCCAAACAGTGGATCAACATCATTGTAGCCAAGAAAGAAGACAAGGATAACAAACTTTATCAAGATGTAGTCAAAGCTTATCAAACAAAAGAAACAGAAGATTTGTTTGCAAAACTCTATCCTGAAAAAGGTACAATTCCTGCTTGGGACTTGAACTTGAAATAATCACAGTAATGGAGAATGAGATGGCAATTATTGAACTGAATAATATCAGTGTTTCCTACGAAACCAAGAAAAACAAGGTGGATGCTGTAAAAAATACGACAATCCATATCGAAAGAGGCGATATTTTTGGCATTATTGGCTATTCAGGCGCTGGAAAATCGACGATTGTTCGTACGATTAATCTCTTGCAAAAACCAAGCTCTGGCGAAGTTAAAATCAATGGTAAAGTTCTTTTCAAGGCTGGGGCAGACGGTAAAGATCAAGCAAAAATCAAAGCAGCTGAGTTAAGAAAAGAACGGCAAAAAATTGGTATGATTTTCCAGCACTTCAACTTGCTTAATGAAAAGACAGTCTTTGAAAACATTGAGTTTGCTCTTTTACATAGTCCCTTGAAAGACAAAGAAAAGGAAGAAAAGATTCGTGAACTGCTCAAGTTAGTGAGCTTGGAAGAATTTGAAGATAAATATCCAGCACAACTTTCAGGAGGGCAGAAACAGCGTGTTGCTATTGCGCGTGCCTTGGCCAATGACCCAGAAATCTTGATTTCTGATGAGGGAACCTCAGCTCTGGACCCCAAAACGACCAATCAGATTTTAGATCTGTTGAAAGATCTACAGAAACGTCTGGGACTTACTATTGTCCTCATCACCCACGAAATGAATGTTGTGAAAGAAATCGCCAATAAGGTAGCAGTGATGCAAAATGGTGAAGTTATAGAGCAAAACAATCTCTTGGAAATCTTTGCCCATCCAAAAGAAGCCTTAACACAGCAATTTATCGATACAACCTCTAATGTGTCACGTTTCATCCATTCTCTGACTGAGAATGACACATTTAGCGCCCTTGCAGAAGATGAAGAGTTGATCTATCTGAGCTACTATGGCAATCAATCTGGTGAACCAGCCATGTCTGAAATCACCCGTCAATTTGGTGTTGCGACTAATATTTTCTATGGTAATGTTGAGGTCTTACAAAATACACGTTTTGGTTCCTTGGTTGTCGCTCTGAAAGGAAGAGAAGAAGATCGCTTGGCTGCTAAGGCGTACTTGGCACAACAAAACATTGAATTTACAGTATTGAAAGAGCAGGTGAAGTAGATGACAGAATGGTTTACAGAACATTTTCCTAATGTCGTAGCACTCGGTTTACATGGTGATACAGGTTGGATAACCTCAATCACTGAGACACTTTTTATGGTCTTTTGGTCAGGTCTTTTTGGTGGCATATTAGGATTGATTTTTGGCGTAGCACTTGTTGTGACAAATGAGGAAGGAATAACACCCAACCGGGCACTTTATTCATTTTTAGATAAATTTACTTCTATTTTCCGTGCTGTGCCCTTTATTGTTTTACTTGCGATTATTGCACCCGTTACTCAAAAAATTGTGGGGACACAGATTGGGACCACAGCAGCGCTAGTTCCACTAACTTTGGGTGTCTTTCCCTTTTATGCCCGTCAAGTTCAAGTCGCTCTTGAAGGTGTGAACAAAGGTACAGTGGAAGCGGCACAGACTGTGGGTGCAAATTTTTGGGACATTGTATTTACTGTCTATCTACGTGAAGAACTTGGAAGCCTGATTCGTGTATCCACAGTGACAATCATCTCTCTGATTGGTTTGACTGCCATGGCTGGAGCCATTGGTGCAGGAGGTTTAGGAAATACAGCTATTGCCTATGGTTACAATCGTTTCTCTAATGATGTGACCTTCCTCGCAACCTTGCTTATCCTCCTTCTGGTCCTCTTGGTGCAAGTCATCGGAGACATCTGGGCGAAAAGTGTAACGCACAAATAATATGATTAAGGGGGAAATCCCCTTGCTGTCAGAAATTCTGCAGCCGTTTGGATTGTAGACAGAGAAATCCCAGAGAGAAACTGCTGGATGGCGGAGCTTTGTCCAGCTATGCGCATTAAGCCAGTAGAAACTCTTCAATTCTGGTACATACCTGTACAGCAAAACAAATACTCAAGCAATCACACTGCTTGAGTATTTTATTGTGGCTTATTTCATACTATGGCTTTCTTTTTTATCAATTTTTTTGTAATTGCGATTTTGATGGATTAAAATATAGATTGAAGCAAGTATAGCGACAGTAGCAAAGAAATAAACAACTATATTTCCAGCATACCAGCCATAAGCTTCAACAAGCCAACCAATAACTAATGTTGCGATAACCTCTCCAATGATGTACTGACAAAATCCCATTGTACCTGTAGACATCCCGTTAGCGAACTTTGGTACAGCTTCGTTGACCATTAAGCCAACGATTGTCGCAGGAGCATATATAAATGTTCCCATGATGAGTAAAATAACAATAATGAGTGTGTGATCAGTTGCTGCAAAATAAGTAACCAGACACACTAACATCGCGATTAATGAAATTAATACCATGATTGCTCGCCGTCCCTTAAGCAAGTCTGTGATGAAACCGATGATTATGACACCAGGAACAGCTGCTAGTTCAAAGATTCCCGTCAGCCATTTTGCCGTAGAATTTTCAAAACCTTTGACGTGGACTAAATAGTTTGGCATCCAGCTCATAATCCCGTAGCGGACAACATAAATGGAAAGTGAGGCCAAAATAACAGCCCAAATCAGTTTGTTTTTGACAATATACTCAAAGAAGATTTTAAAAACGCTCTCTGTTGAAACTTCACCTTCAACAACTTCTCCGTCTTTGACTACAACTTTATCATCAGTATAATCTTCAATAGTAGGCAGCCCTCTAGTACTTGGGCGATCACTCCCAAGGATAAGAACAAGAACTGCGATAGCGATAGAGACAATGGAAGCAGTCCAAAAACTCCAGCGAAGTGAGGCGCCAAAAAGCAAGGCGGACAAGTTGATGACAGCAACACACATGAATGCTCCTGCATTATGGGCAGACGACCAGATTGAAAACGCTGTTCCCCGAGCCATGATAGACCCAATACCCTTACGGCCAAACCAGAGACTGATTAAACGTTGACAAGCCGCAGCGCCCATTCCCTGCATAATAGAATTTAGGAACATTAGAAAGAGAATCATCCTAAAACTTTCTGTTGCGCCATACAATGCGTTTAGGATTGAGGAAACAATTAATCCTGTTGCGACATAGCGATTAGGATTCGCGCGGTCTGCAAGTGTTCCCATGATGAGTTTAGAAATGCCGTAACCAATTCCAAACATGGAGAGGATTGTCCCGATTTGTCCCATGGAAAAACCATAGACTTTTGAAATATCATTTTGTTGAATGGTGAAAATGAGTCGAATAATGTAATAGCCGATATAAACAATAGATGTTGATATAAGCACACGCACTTGCCATATTTTATACAAACGCGTTACATTTTCTGCGGGGATCTTTTCTTCTGCATCTGGTGCCGGTTTTAAAAAATCTATCAATATGAAACCTCTTTCATTCTTTTGCATTCATTATACTTTACATTTGAATAGAACAAAAGAGGTAATATTTTTTGTTTCTTTAATGATAAGAAACTTTATTTTGGAAAAAAGAGGAAAACTTTTATTGCTTAAAGCACCTGTTTGGCGTGTGATGCTGAAGAATGTAAACATCAATCAATACTAAAAGTAAAAAGAAGACCTGATTGAAGAAAAAAGAAATCCGATATAGTTTCAAAAATTAGAAGAAAAAACAGCTCTTTTTTGATAATTTAAAGGGCAAGTCAGTGAAACAGCTGAGTGAAAAGCAGAGGGTGATTAACTCTGAAACGGAAACAGGAAACACTTTTAAAGGATTTATTGAGTTGAGCTACCGGGTCGGGATTGAAAAGTAGAGTACTGGTCTTTGACCAAGAGTTTTCTCGGAAAAATGTATTGCAAAAAGTTGCAAAAGATGATTAAATAGTAAAAGTAAAACAGATTTGACAAAATCATCAGGAGGAAGCATGCAAAATAAGATTCGTGAATTTAGACAGGCACAAAAACTTTCTCAGGAAGATTTAGCACGCATCGCGCATGTTAGTCGACAAACCATCAATGCAATTGAAAATGATAAATATGATCCTGAACTTCTGTTAGCTTTTAAGCTGGCCGAGATTTTAGGGACTAAAGTTGACGAGCTTTTTATTTTTCAGCTTGGAAACGTGAAGAAAAAAGAAGAAGATGTTTTCTGGTGTGAAAAATATCAATGTGTACTTTGGAAACGTGCAGGTGTTGAAAAAAGAGCAAACTAAACAGTAAAATAAAATGAAAAGCCTATGTAATAGTGTATAATTTATTTATAGGCTTTTTTAATACACTGCCAGCAGTGTACCGAAGGGCATCAATGCTGGCTGTCAAGACCCATAGCCTCTTATGAGACGGAAGGCCAAAACTATCATTTTTGCCTTTCAGCATCATGCACTAGTGCCATTGTGACGAGAAGCATTGAGGGGAGTGGCTCATCTCTATGAAATTACTTATACTGCTTAAAGAAGGAACAAGGAGTTATCATGAATATAAAACAGCTTCGCTATGTTGTAGCTATCGCTAATACTGGAACTTTTCGAGAGGCGAGTGAGCAGCTCTTTGTGAGTCAGCCGTCGATGTCCATCGCTGTTAAAGACTTAGAACAAGAACTTAATTTCCAAATTTTTGAGCGTACAAATACAGGAGCAAGCTTGACGATTGAGGGTGAACGCTTCTATGAGCAGGCGCAGGAAATTTTACGTAATTTTGAAGCTTTTGAGGCAAAGTATGCCAAGCCAAAAGAAACAGAGCGTCATTTTTCTGTTGCGAGTCAGCACTATGACTTCCTTGCGCCTGTCGGTGTCGAGTTTTCCAAGAAAAATCCAGAAATCAAAAATTTCCGAGTTTTTGAGTCAACAACCTATAACATTTTACAAGAGGTTGCTCAGGGGCATAGCGAGCTTGGTGTTGTTTACCTAAACAAGCATAACCGTTCAGGTATCTTACGTATGCTGGACAAGCTTGAATTAGATTACGAAGAACTTTTCATTTCGCAGACCCATATTTATTTAAGAAAGAATCATCCGTTGACACGTAAAAAGACTATCAAAACAAGTGATTTGAAAACTTTGGATCGTGTACGTTTTACTCAAGAAAACGAACAGTTTCTTTACTATTCTGAGGATTTAGTAGAAACCTTCGAAAACACTTTTATTTATAATGTTACTGACCGTGCGACCTTAAATGGTATACTGGAACGTACGGATGCTTATGCTACTGGTCTAGGCTTTATTGATAAGGCAAGTGTTCATAATGTTACAGTTGTTCCTATGGATGGGGATAATGTTAACAGCTTAATTTTGGTGAAGAAAAAAAGTCAACTTCTGACAGATGCGGCTAGATCCTATAAGCGAAGTTTAGAAGTTTATTTTGAGAAGTATAAGTTTTAATCGTGCTTGAGTCTAGGCTAGAAAAAATATGAAAATTAGTGTAAAATAGAGCAGTACACAAATTTTGTAAAACATTTAACATAGGAGAATGCACATAATGGTAAAATTAGTTTTTGCACGTCATGGTGAATCAGAATGGAACTTGGCTAACCTTTTCACAGGTTGGGCTGATGTAGACCTTTCAGAAAACGGAACACAGCAAGCAATTGATGCAGGTAAGCTCATCAAAGAAGCAGGCATCGAATTTGATATTGCCTATACATCTGTGTTGAAACGTGCAATTAAAACTACAAACTATGCACTTGAATACTCTGACCAACTTTGGGTACCAGTTGTTAAAACTTGGCGCTTGAACGAGCGTCACTATGGTGGCTTGACTGGCTTGAACAAAGCTGATGCTGCTGCTAAACACGGCGATGAACAAGTTCATATCTGGCGCCGTTCATATGACGTATTGCCACCAGCAATGCCACATGATGACGAATACTCAGCACATGCTGACCGTCGTTATGCTAACCTTGAAGACAGCCTCATCCCTGATGCTGAAAATCTCAAAGTTACACTCGAACGCGCGTTGCCTTTCTGGGAAGATCAAATTGCTCCAGCCTTGAAAGATGGCAAAAACGTGTTTGTTGGTGCACATGGCAACTCGATTCGTGCCTTAGTCAAACATATTAAACAACTTTCGGATGAAGAAATTATGGATGTTGAAATCCCTAACTTCCCACCACTTGTT
Source organism: Lactococcus ileimucosae (assembly GCF_943193185.1). Taxonomy (GTDB): domain Bacteria; phylum Bacillota; class Bacilli; order Lactobacillales; family Streptococcaceae; genus Lactococcus; species Lactococcus ileimucosae. The sequence continues at coordinate 37,616 of NZ_CALPDE010000008.1, read as the reverse complement.
TTTGAATTTGACGATGATTTGAACCTTGTAAAAGAGTACTATCTTGCGCCAAAACAAGCATAAGTAACACGATAAAATCTGCCTTTGGCGGTTTTTTTCTTTTCTTCAAAAAATGTAAGGTAAAATACAGTTTAATATGATAAAATGTGTAGGTATGAAAACGACGAGTGAAAATTAGGATAGGTCCCATGTCTGAGAAAAGAAAAACACGAAACGAATTAAGCGGAAAAAAAGATAAAACACGGAAAGTGTTGAAAAACCCAACCATGTTGGCATCAGGGCGAGTAAAACTCCTCTTTTTTGTCATCACGGTTCTCTTTTTAGTTCTCATTGGCAAACTTTACCATATGCAAGTAATGAACCAAAGTTTTTATGAGAGCAAACAGTCTGGTGGAGCGGGCTCTTTACAGATAGTTCAGGGATCGCCACGAGGAAATATCTATGATGCAAAGGGAGTTCCTCTGGCAACAACGGAGCCGGTGGAAGCTATCGAGTATACACGCGGTCAGAACACTACAGCAGATGACATGCGTAAGATTGCTGACCGTTTGGTAGGTATCTTATCCTTGGACAATGATTTTGACCAGATAACTGAACGTGATAAAAAAGACTATTTCCTAGCTGATGCTGGTAACTTGAATAAAATCAATCAGCAGCTGACAAAGGGAGAAAAAACGGATAAAAGAGGAAATCTACTCACTGGTGCAGAGCTTTACAATGTTCAACTTAGCAAAGTGACGGCTGAGGATATAAATTTTAATGAACAACAGATGTTTGCAGTCAAGCTCTTTAAAGAGATGAACGCCACTGCAGTTTTTAACACGACAGTTATTACCACAGGTAACCTCACTGCGGAGCAGCAGGCCTACATTGGCGAGCATGAAGGAGAACTTCAAGGGGTTTCTGTGGGGAACAGTTGGAACCGAAAATATGCAGACACAGTTCTTAAGCCACTTTTAGGTACAGTAACCACTCAGAAACAAGGGATTCCATCAAACTTGCTGGATGAGTATCTTAAAGAAGGTTTCCAGCGCAATGACCGAGTAGGAACAGCTTTTTTAGAGAAAGGTTACGAAAAGTATCTACAAGGCACTCCTAAGATAAGTAAGGTACTTACGGATAAGCAAGGGAATGTTACGGGAACAGAAGTAGAACAAAAGGGAAGTAAAGGGGACAACCTCAAGCTTACCATTGATTTACAATTTCAAAATGCTGTGGATAGGATTTTAGAAGAACAGGTGAATGCGATGATTGCCGACGGCTTCGGAACTTATTCGCAAGGGGCTTACGCTGTTGTGCTGGACTCTAAGACCGGTGCTGTTCTGGCTTTGTCAGGGCTCAAGCGTGATGAAACAACAGGTGCTCTTCAAAAAGATACAAATGGCACTTTCCAGTCTGCTTTTGTACCAGGATCAGTGGTTAAGCCAGCTACTCTAACAGCAGGATGGAATGCAAACGTGATAGCCAATAACCAGATGCTTTATGATATGCCTATTCAGCTGGCCGGTTCAAGTGCGATCACATCTTGGTTTACCAACGGCAGTCTTCCTATCAATGCTGTTCAAGCCTTAGAATATTCATCAAATACCTACATGGTCCAGATTGCTCTCAAGATGCTGGGACAGCCTTATGTTCCGAATATGTCCGTGGATGATTCTAAAAGTGTTGAAGCCTTTAAGAAATTACGCGAAACATTTGCTTCTTACGGTTTGGGAACATCAACTGGTTTTGATATCCCGGGTGAGGAAATAGGATATTTGCCAGATGCAAATAAGACAAACGTCTCCAACCTGCTTATGGAATCTTTTGGACAGTTTGATACCTATACACCTCTCCAGCTTGCCACATATGGTATGACTTTGGCGAATAATGGGGAACGTCTGTCTCCTCATATTGTAGACGGAATCTATGAAACTGACTCTCAAGGGGGGATGGGTAATCTTGTTAAAAATATAACACCTAAGATTATGGATAAAGTCAATATCACGCCAGAAAACATGGATGTCCTGCATTACGGAATGTATAAAGTAGTGCATGGGAACGAATTGGTTAACGGTCAGATTGGGGCAACGGGTTACTACATGCGCCCGTCACAAGGGGCTGAAGTTTCAATTTCTGCGAAAACAGGAACTGCCGAAGTTCCTTATAAAGCACCAGATGGGACAACGATTCCAGTAACGGTTAATAATGTTGTTGCTTTTGCGCCGACTGAAAACCCACAAATTTCTATCGGTGTTATGGTGCCACAAACGACCGTTAAAGAAGGAGGTGTAACCTCTAAGATAGGTCAAAACATTACACGTGAGATTACAAACCTCTATAATTCAATGTACCACTTCAAATAGAAAAATAAGAACCCTCAGCTTGGTGACAAACTGAGGGTTCTATTGGTTTAAGCCTTTTTAAATAGGAAATAAGCATAGCGAACTAAAACGTAGCTGACTGCTAAAAAGGCTATGAAAAGCTCTATTGCCGTTAAAGGCGTTAAGAGAAAGTTTAAGTCAGGATAGTTTTTGCTCAACAAGCTAACCGCAGTCGCCGAGATAACCAGAGGGAATGTAAAAGCTGCATAACTAGGATAAAAAGGCAACCGTAATAAAGGAATGATGAGCACAACGGTGATAAGGTAGATGAGTTGCGAAAGCACAAACAAGCTGAAAACAAAGAGATGAGACTTGTCATCCATCACAGTCAAGTAAGCTGCTAGACAAAGAGAACCAGGAGCTGTAAGTATAGTAATGAGAGGAAGGGTGGATTCGTGCATTTTTTTGAAAATGAATATGCGATGCCCAATGATTGGAAGCAGTATAAAGTAGAAGAGAAGTGCAGGCCATAGGACAATACGGCCAATTTCTAAGTTAAAAGCTGTTGCGGTATTTGGGATAACACCAAGACCAACAAAGGTAATAAACCAGCTGGGATAAACATGTTGCATTCCGACTTTTTGAGGAATAATATGAAGACCGATAAAGTATGCCATTAACAAGAAATGAAGAATGACGGCGGCTAACCAGATAAGATAAACAAGAGGAGAGTGTGGAAAGACCCTGTTAAGAAAGACACAAATGACCATCCAAGCCATTGTAAAAGTCGGAGAAACTGAACCAATGATAGGATCTTTGAGCGACTCTATGAGATGACGCATGGTAAATATGAGTTTCATAAGTATCAAGGCCATAAAAAAGAGGCCAGCCAGATCAAAAAAGTTACCTAAGACAGGGTAACCCTTGGAGTAGAGAAGGTTGCCCAAAGATACCATACCTAAGATTAAACCACAAATGGGAATAGGAATTTTTTTCAAAAAATCTAAAAATACTTGTTTCATAAAGAACTCCTAACAGATTGATTTGAGTATGAGCTGTGAAGATAACTTCCTACAGTTCATTTACTATTTTAAGTATAAAACACTTGATTTAATTTGTAAAATGAATTATTGTAATTACAAGGATAGAAAAAAATAATAAAAATAATGAAGGAGAGCGACTATGTTTTCACTACTTGAAACATTTATTGCCATATATGAGACAAGGAGCTTTACCAAAGCGGGGCAATACTTATTTATCTCACAGCCCACAGTGACTGTACGGATAAAGAAACTAGAGGAAGAACTAGGGAATTCTCTCTTTATTCGAGGGAAAAATCGAGAAGTGATTCCGACAGAGGCAGCTAAACTTTTGTACAGTAAAGCTGTCAAGTATGTGCAAGATTGGGAGCAGTTGCAGTCGGAGCTCAACCAAAAAAGTCTAGCAAAGAAACCTTTTAAAATAGGAATCTCGCAAAGTGCAGCAATTAGTATTATGCCTCTGCTCTATCCAAAACTGATGCCCTATTTGAATCAGATAGACTTGAAAATATCTATGTATGATTCAGAAGAAGTTTTCAAGCTAATAGAGAACCATGAGCTGCATTTTGGTATTATCGAAAAAACTTTAGCCAGTGAGCAAGTGGAGACTTTTCCTCTGTGTAAAGACGAGCTTGTCTTAGCAGGAGATTTGGGTAGCGAGACATTTTTTACAAGAGAAGTTGGTTCAGGTGTGGGACATTATATTAAAAAATATCTGCAAGAAGAAAATTTCGAACCGCGTTATCTGGTGAGAATGAACAATAATGACATGATTATTGCCCATGTCCAAGCAGGTTTAGGCGTTTCTCTGATTTCTAAACGCTTTGTTTCAGAAGGGCTACCTTATCAGAGCTTGGGCAGCAACTATCATCGTACATTTTTAGGCCTTACTTATGCAGAAGAAAAAGACCCTCTGACGCTTGAAATCATTCAGAACATAAGAGAGTCTATTGATGATTGAGGTGTTTCTTAAGCCATTGCCCGATAGTATGATAGACCTCCTCGCATTCATCTTCAAAGAGAATTTCGTGCCGGAGTCCAGAAAAAAGTTGGAGGTCTAAGTGGTGAAAACCTGCTTTTTCCAGTTCTTGATATACTTTTTGAGGTCCTTTGCCAAAGTTTCCCACGGGATCATCTGTGCCGCTTAAGATTAAGAGGGGTAAGTCAGCAGGTATATTTTGCATCCAGTTTTTTTGGTTGGCTCTTTTGACGAGAGAAAAAAGTGTGACAAAGCCGTTGTGTGTGAAAGTAAAACCTAATAAAGGATTTTTTTCATAGCTAGCGACATTTTTTTGATTTTTCGAGAGCCAATTGAAATTTCCCTTTTTGGGGAATTTTTTACTGTAGTTACCGAAAGCAAGTTTATCGATGGTATTGGCAACATTTTTAGCTCTTTTTTGACTGATTTTTTCTATAAATGGTAAAAGCAGATTCAAGTGTATAGGGCTAGTTCCAGTACCCATAAAAACCGCCCCCTGAATATCTACAGGATAATCCTGGAGAAAATTACGTAGAGCAAAAGAGCCCATACTGTGTCCCAGCATAAAATAAGGCAACTCTGGGTATTTTTTCTGTGCCCATGTTTTTACCAAGTGAATATCGGTAACAACATTTTTTAAGCCCTCTTCGCCAAAGTAACCATAAAGTGGCTCTTGCTTATTTACAGAATCCCCATGACCTAAATGGTCATGCCCGACAACCACAAAGCCTAAGCTATTGAGATAAAGTGCAAAATCATTGTAGCGCTCGATATTTTCTGCCATGCCGTGGATGAGTTGGATAACCGCTTTGGGCTTTTCGAGTGACCAATGAAGCAGATTAAGTTCAGTTTGCTTGTCACTTGATGTTAATGTACATTGTTCAATCATAGAGGTGACTCTCCTTTCAGTAGATAGGTATCAGATTTCAAGTTTATTATAGCAAAAAGTGGCGCCTGCTTTTAGAGTATTTCTTTATATCTTAAAATGTATAGAAATCTAAGTTGTGTTATAATACTCAATGCCCCTAGCTCACTAAAGTAAGAAGCATTTATTGCTCTCCTCATACTAAGTATTGCCATTTTTGTCCTGTTGAGAAATGATTGAGAATTTTCATAGAAAGAGGTATGGTATAATAGTTATGACTTTATCTTACTAGAAAGAAGAAAGGAAAACATGGTTTATTATCCAGAACCAATCGCTAAACTTATAGAAAGCTTTAGCAAGCTGCCCGGCATTGGGCAAAAAACAGCGACACGTCTGGCCTTTCATACGATTGGAATGGATGATCAAGACGTTAATGAATTTGCCCGAAACCTTATATCAGCAAAGCGTGATTTACGCTTTTGCTCAATCTGTGGAAACTTAACAGAAAGTGATCCCTGTGCCATTTGTGAAGACCCCCTTCGTGATCGTACAACGATACTGGTTGTAGAAGAGAGTAAAGATGTTTTGGCTATGGAAAAAATTCGTGAGTACAGAGGGCTTTATCATGTCTTACATGGAACGATTAGCCCAATGAACGGTATCGGACCTGATGAAATTAATGTCAAGAGTCTCTTGACAAGGCTCATGGGAGACAGCCAGATAGAAGAAGTTATCCTTGCTACCAATGCAACATCTGATGGCGAAGCTACAGCTATGTATCTCTCCCGTATGATTAAACCTGCAGGGATCAAGGTGACACGTTTAGCACGCGGTCTTGCAGTTGGGTCAGATATTGAGTATGCTGATGAGGTTACATTATCAAAAGCAGTTGAAAATCGTATGGAAATTTAAGTGGAGAAAATTATGTCAAAAGAAACATTGATTTTATTATATGGCGGTCGTAGCGCTGAACGAGAAGTATCCGTTCTTTCGGCTGAAAGCGTGATGCGTGCAGTGAACTATGACAAGTTTAAGGTGAAGACTTATTTTATCAGTCAAGCTGGTGATTTTATCAAAACACAAGAATTCACTGAAACACCTGCAGAAAATGAAAAATTAATGACGAATGAAACGGTCAAGACAGAACAAAAAGTTGCTCCATCTGACATTTATGAAAAAGATGCGGTTGTTTTTCCTGTCTTACATGGTCCTATGGGTGAAGACGGCTCAATTCAAGGCTTCTTGGAAATTCTGCGCCTTGCTTATGTGGGGCCAAATATCCTATCAGCCAGTGCAACCATGGATAAGCTGTTGGCCAAGCACGTTTTCTCTGCAGTGAACATACCACAAGTGCCTTATGTTGCGGCTTATGCGGATGAAAACCAAGCCAAAATTCATGCAGAAGTCCAAGAAAAACTGACTTTCCCAGTTTTTGTAAAACCGGCTAATATGGGATCAAGTGTCGGTATTTCTAAAGTAAGTAGCCTAGAGGGGTTAGAAGCAGGTCTAGCAGAAGCCTACAAATATGACAATCGTGTCGTTGTTGAACAGGGCGTCGTAGCGCGTGAAATAGAGTGCGCAGTACTGGGCAATGGTGGGGAGGTCCGCTCGACTCTTCCAGGTGAAGTTGTTAAGGACGTGGATTTTTACGACTACCGTTCAAAATATATTGACAATAAGATTGAAATGGCAATTCCCGCCGATATTCCAAACGAGATAGCGGAAAAAATACGCGATTATGCTGAAAAGGCTTATCAAGCAATGAATGGTGCTGGTTTATCACGGTGTGATTTCTTCTATGATGAAAAGGGGAACATTTATCTCAATGAAGTTAATGCAATACCAGGGTTCACACAATGGTCAATGTATCCGTTACTCTGGGAAAATATGGGATTGTCATACAGTGAGCTGATTGAAGAGTTAGTTTCCCTTGCTCAAGAAGCTTTTAAAAATCGCGAAAGTCATCTCCTATAGTATGCAGTAGAAAAGTTTATAGTAGAGCCTATCAGAAACTTAAAGAAACTTCTTTAGGTTTTTTTGGATAAGATTTTTATTTTTGATGTATTATCGTGAGGGAGCAGCATAAAGGGAAAGGAAGATATTTTAATGGAAATAAATTATGATAGTAAGGTCAAAAACAGGCTGAAGAGAGCAGACGGTCAGCTACAGGGTATTCTACGCATGATAGAAGAAGAAAAAGACTGTGAGGCAGTAGTAACACAGCTCAAAGCGGTTCGCTCTAGTCTAGATAGCTTGATAGGACTTATCGTTGCTGAAAATTTACAAAACTGTCTTCTGCTATTAGAAGAAACTGATGAAAAGGAGCGTGAGAGAAAAATAAATCAAGCGATTAAAATGGTTATTAAAAAGTAAATGCTGGCGAGAGGAGAGCGACTTCTTTTCTGATACAATAGCCCTATAAAGTTCCCGTATAAAAGGCAATTTCATAGTGTCTGTTTCAGCCGATGAAATGGGAACAAAAGTTCAAAATTTATCTAAGGTTAGGCAAGACATAAACTCAAAACGCTCACTCTTGGCATACTTTTATGCCAAGAACGAGCGTTTTTCTGTTTTTAGGACTTTTGTCCTAGCCTCTGGTATAATGGAACTATGAAGCTTACATTACACGAAATTGCCCGCATTGTCGGTGCGACAAACAACTGGTCAGAACTGGCAGATACAGAAGTTCATCATATTGAATTTGACAGCCGTAAAGTCAAAGAAGGGGATATCTTCTTGCCTCTTAAGGGAACAAGAGATGGTCACACGTTCATTGAAACAGCTTTTGCACAAGGTGCAATTGCGACATTTTCAGAAAAAGATATTCAAGCCCCACATTTACGTGTCAAAGATTGCTTGACTGCTTTCCAAAGACTGGCCCAGTATTATCTAGAAAAAATGGCAGTTGAAGTAGTTGCCGTCACAGGGTCAAATGGTAAAACCACCACAAAGGACATGATTCATGCGGTACTTTCTGAAAAATATAAGACCTATAAGACACAAGGGAATTATAACAATGAGATAGGCATGCCTTACACCGTTTTACACATGCCGGATGATACTGAAAAAATTGTTCTGGAAATGGGAATGGACCGCCTTGGCGATATTGATTTTCTCTCAGAAATGGCCAAACCTAAGATAGCAATCGTAACTCTCATCGGCGAATCGCATCTGGAATTTTTCGGGACACGTGACAAGATTGCGGAGGGAAAATTGGGCATTAAGGCGGGCTTACGGCCAGATGGTGAACTTATTGTCCCAGCAGATAAAATTATCAACAAATATTTGCCAGCAGATACAAAAATTACGCGCTTTGGTCCAGATGAGGATATTTTTGTGACACAACTTATCGAACATAAGGACAAACTTAGCTTCACTACAAATTTCCTGAATAGGGAGATTACTATTCCTGTTCCGGGAAAATTTAATGCGACCAATGCGATGCTTGCTGCCTATGTGGGAACCTTATTTGACATTGAGGAAGATAAGATCGCACATGCGCTTTCCAGTGTAGCATTAACCCGAAACCGTACGGAGTGGAAAAAAGCAAGCAATGGTGCCGATATCCTCAGTGATGTTTATAATGCCAATCCTACAGCCATGAAACTTATCTTGGAAACCTTCCAGGCTATACCTAAAAACGAGGGAGGACGTAAATTTGCGGTTCTTGCGGATATGCTTGAGCTAGGAGAGCAAGCACCAGAACTTCATGGGGACATTGCTCAATCCCTTGATTTTTCTGTCATGGATTATGTCTATCTACATGGTGAATTAATGAAAAATCTTCTGGTGGAACTTCCACAAGATAGAGTTTCTTACTTCACAGACCTCACAGAGCTTGCAGAAAATATTAAAGAAATTTTGCGCCCGCAAGACCAGCTTCTCCTTAAAGGATCGAACAGCATGAAATTAGGAACAATTGTTGAGGAATTACAAAAATAAGCATGTAAAATGCTTTTTTAACACTTGAAATAGGCAACAATGTTCGGAAATGGTCCATAAAAATTTTTAATGTCAAAAATTTACAAAAAATATGTAGAAAAGTCTTTACAATTTAGGTTGAATTAAGTATAATAGAGAACATAATAAATTTTCAGACAATACTAAACAAATAAGGTGTTGTCGAATAAATCAAATAGAAAGAGGATGTTACATGGATAATTGGAAAAAAGTATCATTAGGAACAGTTGCCCTGGCTTCGGTAGGGCTCCTAGCAGCTTGTGGAAATGGCGGGGGGGACTCAAAAACAGCCAATCCCCAACTCTCAGTTCCTACGAACATTGCGACATTGGATTCAGGTTTGGCGACAGATGCGTATTCAAATCTCTTTATCGGAAATGTACAAGAAGGTTTGACACGTGTTGACGACAAAGGTGTTGCTCAAAACGCTTTGGCATCAGATATTAAAGTATCAGATGACGGTTTGACATACACGATTACTTTGCGTGACGGTCTCAAATGGTCAAACGGTGATTCATTGACAGCAAAGGATTTCCTTTATTCATGGCAGCGTGCTGTAAACCCAGAAACAGGTTCACAATATGCTTACTTGTTGGGGAACATCAAAAATGCGAATGAAATCAACACAGGTAAGATTAAAGATCTCAATGAGTTGGGCGTAAAAGCAAATGGTGATCATGAGCTTGTAGTTACTTTGACACAGCCAACGCCTTACTTCAAATTCCTTCTTGCTAATGGCGTTTACAAACCTGTAAACAAATCTGCAGTTGAAGAATTTGGTAAACAGTACGGTACTTCATCTGATAAAGTTGTTTACTCTGGACCATTCATGTTCAAGAAAGATGCAGGATGGACAGGAACAAACAACAGCTACTCACTTGTGAAAAACCCTGACTACTATGACAAAGACAATGTAAAATCAGAGGAAATCGACTACACTGTTCAATCAAATCCAAACACAGCTGTTCAGCTCTTTAAACAAGGTAAGTTAGACCAAGCGGCCTTGGGTACTATGGATTTGTATAATGCCAACAAAGGTTACAACGACGGTAAGGACCTTGTTGTTCTAAAAGAAGCAACAACTGCTTATCTTCAATATAATCAATCTGGTGGCGGTACAACAAGTCCAGAAGTAGCCAAAGCACTTCAAAATAAAAATATCCGTGAAGCTCTTAACTTAGCAACTGACCGTAAAGCTATTGTTGATCAATTCATCCCAGCAGGTACAGTGGCACAAACCTTTACACCAGCAGGCATGTCAGTAACAGCAGATGGTAAAGACTTCGCTGAATTTGCTAAACAAGATTACAACTACGATGCTGCGAAAGCAAAAGAACTTTGGGAAAAAGGTTTGAAAGAAGTCGGTGTAACATCACTGAATCTCCAGTATACAACTGATGCTGATGCGCCAGTTTCAAAATCTATCGCTGATTTCTTGCAAGCTTCACTTTCTAAAACATTGCCAGGTTTGACACTTACTCAAAAAATCGTACCTTTCCAACAACGTTTGAAAGATTCGAAGAACCAAAACTTTGATGTGGTTCTCTCACTTTGGGGCGGTGACTATGCTGAACCATCAACATTCTTGCAACTCTTTGCAGATGGCTCAGGTTATAACGATGGTAAGTTTGTTAATCCTGCCTACCAAGCAGCTTGGACAAAAGCATCAACAGTGCCAGTAGTATTGGACGATAAAGCTCGTGATCAAGCTTACAAAGATGCAGAAGCAGCGCTCTTTGATGAGTCAAGCATCAACCCAATGTACTTCCGTTCAACACCAGTCCTTCGTAACCCACACCTTAAAGGTTTGCAATTTAACTCAACAGGTTTGACTTACGATCTCAAAGGTGTTTACATCGAAAAATAGTAGGCACTAACATCAAACGAACAAGTAGGGCTTATTAGGCCTACTTTTCGTGTTTTTATTAAGGAATTATTATATGTTAGCTAAATATCTTGTAAAACGTATCTTATTGATGCTCTTGACATTATTTGTGGTTATTACGGCAACTTTCTTCCTGATGCAGGTTATGCCGGGAACGCCTTTTAATAACCCTAAATTAACACCAGAGCAAATTCAACAGTTGAATGCCGCATATGGTTTAGATAAACCGTTGATTGTTCAGTATTTTATCTACCTGCAAAATGCCTTCACAGGTAATTTTGGAACTTCATTTACCTTTGCGAATCAACCAGTAAGCACAATGATTGCACAGCGCTTACCTGTTTCAGCCCAGCTTGGTTTTGAAGCGCTTCTTATCGGTGTTGTTGCGGGAGTGTTCTTTGGTGTTGTTGCAGCACGTTTTAAAAACACTTGGATTGACGGTCTTTTGAGTATTATCTCAACAGTGTTCTTCTCTGTTCCTTCTTTCATCGTAGGTACTTTGCTCCTTCTTTACTTTGGTTACACTTGGCAGCTCTTACCTGTATCAGGTTGGGGGACATTTGCCCAAACAATATTGCCAGCGTTAGCCCTATCCTTTGCTCCAATGTCTCAGGTGATGAGCTTCGTCCGTGCCCAAATGATTGAATCTCTTTCATCAGATTATATCTTGCTGGCTCGGGCTAAAGGTTTATCCGATCGTGAAGTACTTTGGAAACATGCAATTCGTAACTCTTTGATTCCGATGTTGACACTTATTGGACCGATGAGTGCAGGACTTTTGACAGGATCAGTTCTGATTGAGACTATTTTCTCAATCCCAGGTATCGGTCAACAGTTTGTTCAGTCTATTCCTTCAAAGGATTTCCCTGTCATCATGGGGACGACAATCGTCTATGCTGTGATGCTGATGGCGATGATTTTAATCACAGATATTATTACAGCCTTTGTTGATCCACGTGTGCGTTTAGACTAGGAAGGAGGGGAGAAAATGGAAAATATTAACAGTAAATTTAAACTTGTAACACAGCGTGATTTTGAAGCGAGTGAAATGATTGCGAAACCTGCCCTCACTTTCTGGCAAGATGCTTGGCGCCGTTTCAAGAAAAATAAGGTAGCGATGGTAGCGATGATTCTCGTTGTTTTCACGCTCCTGTTCTCTGCAGTTTCGACAGTTTTGGTCCCTCAATCAGAGGCAAATCATTTTGACCCTAATGAGGTGCAAATTTATAAGAACTTGCCACCTAAACTCGGAAATCTTAATATTCCTGGGTGGAATGGTAATTTTGCAGCACCAGGAAGTACGATTGCGGAAGACATGTACAAGGTTCAAAATGTCCCAGAAGGCAAATCATTCATCTTTGGTACAGATGCTTTGGGACGCTCGATTGCCAAACGTACAATCGTTGGTTTACGTATTTCTTTGATTATCGCCTTCGCCTCTATCGTCTTTGATGTGCTCATAGGGATCACTTATGGATTAATCTCAGGATGGGTTGGTGGAAAAGTTGATACAGTGATGCAACGTATCATCGAAATCATTAGCTCTATTCCAAGTTTAGTTATTGTAACCATGTTCGGGCTTTTGCTAGGTCAAGGGATAATTTCAATTGTCTTGGCTATTGGTCTCTTTATCTGGACAGGGATTGCCCGGCAGGTAAGAAACATGACCCTGTCGCTGAAAGAACGTGAGTTTGTACTTGCAGCGAAAACTCTAGGTGCAAGCCCATTCAAGATTATGGTAAAACACCTTATTCCAAATATGCTGGGTGTTATTATCGTACAAATTATGTTCGATATTCCGTCAGTCATCTTCTTTGAAGCTGTTCTTTCTGCGATTAACTTAGGTGTTAAACCGCCAACAGCATCATTGGGTTCATTGATTTCTGACGGTATTCAAAGTTTGCAATTCTATCCATTCCAAGTTGCAGTACCTGCAGTAGTCTTGTCACTCTTGTCACTTGCCTTCTTCCTCTTTGGTTATGGCTTACGTGACGCTTTTGATCCAAAATCAGGCCAAGACTAAGAAATGAGGAAGTAAAATGACTGAAAAAGAAGAAAAAGTACTTGAAGTAAAAAATCTGCATGTCAATTTCAAAACATATGCTGGAAAGGTGAAAGCCATCCGTGATGTTTCCTTTGACTTGAAAAAAGGTGAAACCTTAGCTATTGTTGGTGAATCAGGTTCAGGTAAATCTGTAACAAACAAAACCTTGATGGGATTAAATGCAGCCAACGCTGAAATACCTAAAGGCGAAATCCTTTTTAAAGGTCGTAATCTGCTTGACATCAAAGAAGAAGATTGGCAAAAAATCCGAGGCAATGAGATTTCAATGATTTTCCAAGATCCGATGACTTCATTGGACCCAACCATGCGTATTGGAAATCAAATTGCGGAACCTTTAATTAAGCATAAAGGGATGAAGAAAAAAGATGCTTTGGCGAAAGCCTTAGAGTTGATGAAAGCCGTAGGGATTCCTCAAAGTGAGCAGCACATCAACGACTATCCTCACCAATGGTCTGGTGGGATGCGTCAACGTGCGGTAATCGCGATTGCTCTTGCTGCTGATCCAGAAATTCTTATTGCAGATGAGCCAACAACAGCCTTGGATGTAACGATTCAAGCACAGATTATGCACATGATGGCAGAGCTGCAACAGCGTATCGAATCCTCAATCATCTTTATCACTCATGATTTGGGTGTCGTTGCAGGTTTTGCTGACCGTGTTGCCGTTATGTATGCCGGAGAGATTGTGGAATACGGGACTGTGGAGGAAATTTTCTACAACCCACAACATCCTTATACATGGGGACTCTTAGACTCAATGCCAACTGTTGACACAGATGTTGAACGACTTGTATCAATTCCGGGAACACCTCCTGATCTGCTCCATCCGCCAAAAGGTGATGCTTTTGCTGTCCGTAACCAATATGCTTTGGAAATTGACTTTGAAGAAGCACCGCCATACTTTGAAATTTCACCTACACATCAAGTGAAATCATGGCTCTTAGATGAGCGTTCACCAAAGGTAACACCATCTGAAAATATCCAACAGCGTTGGGCGCGTTGGGAAGAAATGAAAATGAAGGGAAATGCTGAATAATGACTGAAGAAAGAAAAAAGCTTGTCGAATTCAAGGGTGTTGACCTGGTTTTCAACAAGGGTAAAAAGAATGTCAATAAAGCCATCAACGACGTTTCTTTTCATATCTATGAGGGAGAAACATTTGGTCTTGTAGGTGAATCAGGTTCTGGTAAAACGACAATTGGTCGTGCAATTCTAAAGCTTTATGACATTCATAAAGGTGAAATTCATTTCAATGGCAAGGATGTCAGCAAGATTAAAGGAACTGAGCTGAAAAAATTCCGTGAAAAGGTACAGATGATTTTCCAAGATCCGCAAGCATCATTGAATGGCAGAATGCGTGTTAAGGACATCATTGCTGAAGGGATTGACGTTAATGGGTTAGCTAAAACCCCAGAAGAACGCACAGAAAAAGTTAAAGAATTGCTCCAATTGGTAGGACTTAATCAAGATCATATGACACGTTATCCTCATGAGTTTTCTGGTGGACAACGTCAACGTATCGGTATTGCCCGCGCTTTGGCAGTGAATCCTAAATTTATTGTAGCTGATGAGCCAATTTCGGCATTGGACGTCTCTATTCAAGCTCAGGTTGTCAACTTGATGCGTGACATCCAAGAAAAAGAAGGACTCACCTATCTTTTTATCGCCCACGACTTATCAATGGTTAAATATATTTCGGACCGCATCGGTGTTATGCACTGGGGGAAAATTCTTGAAGTGGGGACTTCAGATCAAGTGTATAACCATGCCCTACACCCTTATACAAAATCATTATTGAGTGCGATTCCTGCACCAGATCCAATCTCAGAGCGCAGTCGTGTACCTCAGTCTTACGATCCAACAGCTGAGCTGGATGGACAGCCGCGTGAGCTTCGCGAAATCACTCCAGGACACTTTGTTTTATCAACTGAAGAAGAAGCTGCTGAATACAGAAAAATTGCAACAGCTTAAGAAATAAACTGCACCAAATGGTGTGGTTTTTTAGATAGAAGCAGAGAAATAGCGAAGATATACTGTTTTACTTTTGAAATCTCTATAAATGATATAAAATGAAGTTAAGGATTTATAGTTTATTTTGAAAATTTTTATGGCAAGAGAAGGGGGATACGATGAATTTTTTTAAAGAAATTATAAGTAACCAGATATTACTAACGGCTTTAGTAGGGTGGTTTGCTGCACAAACAATTAAAATTATCGTTGATGTATTTCGTTATAAAAAGCTGGATTGGAGCTTGCTTTTTGCGACAGGAGGTATGCCGAGTTCCCACAGTGCTTTAGTTGTTTCGATGACAACAGCAACGGGCTTATCGCAAGGCTTTGACTCGCCTATTTTTGCGGTAGCAACAGTTTTTGCTTTTGTGGTGATGTATGATGCGCAGGGGATTCGACGTCAAGCAGGAACGCATGCTTATATCCTGAATATCATTATCAAAACGATTGAGAGCCCCAAGATCAATGCAGAAAAAGCGCTGAAGGAATTACTGGGACATACGCCAGTACAGGTGCTTGGCGGTGCTATTTTAGGAATCCTTGTTGCACTTTTGATGAATTGAAGCAGGCTGTACTGTTATTGTACATAGGATAACACGCTATCAGAGTCGTATAAGCTATTTCTCAGCAAGTTTTCTCTTGAATATTTATATATAAACACACATACAAAACAAAGAGTTGCATCAAAATCATGCAGCTCTTTATTTTATATATACACTTTTTATTGCTTGGTGAACGCTTCTTACTAATTTCATGCGAGCCATTATTCCGTAAGGCTACACGCTTTTGAATTTCACAAAAGATTATACACGGGTAAGACATATTTTACATGAATAAGTATCAATTTATAATATTGGATTAAATCTTTGCTGAATGGGGATTTTTAAGCCTTGTAACTGCCAGCTAAAAGTATGTTATAAGCATTGTTTTATTTTTACTTTATGATCTAGTATTACCTAATTTTGGAAAATATGATTTTAAAAATGGAATGATGAATGTTTTTTCGAATGTTGGAAAAAATGTTATTACTCAACCCGTACCTATGTTGCAGATACCTTCTTTAGAAGCGTGGGGAATTTTAACAGTCTATGTTCTACTTGCTTTAGGAATTGGATGGGGAATTTTTTGTACAAAAACGCGATTCACTCTTTGAAAAAAATTCTTAAGAAATATTAAGTCACAGTTGAAATTCTTTTGGATAAGAATCATTTGAAGATAGAGAGGACATGAAAGAAGGAGGTGTGATGTTTAAAGTGGTAAAGAAGGGTGATGAAAAATGGATTTTACACAATTTCACAAACGGAATTTTCCGTTTTTTTATTTTAATTTTTTTTTATAGTACGCGTCAATTGCAAAGGGTTTTAAGACTTTTAGGATAGTATGAGAGAACCCCTCTCTTTCTTATAATTTTTTTGTGTTTATCGTAGTCTCATGGAGATCAATCTAGAGTCAAGACGATAATTCTGTTATAATTAAGAAGCATATAATTTGATAAGAATAGGTTTGAAAAATGAATAGAGCAGAAGAAATAAAAAAACGACGTACCTTTGCCATCATCAGTCACCCGGATGCTGGTAAAACAACAATAACAGAACAACTCCTTAAATTTGGTGGAGCCATCCGCGAGGCCGGAACGGTCAAAGCACGTAAAACAGGTAACTTTGCTAAGTCCGACTGGATGGATATTGAAAAAGAACGTGGGATTTCCGTGACTTCATCTGTTATGCAGTTTGACTATGCGGGCAAGCGCGTGAATATCTTGGATACACCAGGGCACGAGGACTTCTCAGAAGATACTTATCGTACCTTGATGGCCGTTGATGCTGCTGTCATGGTTATTGACAGCGCCAAGGGTATCGAGGCTCAGACCAAAAAGCTTTTCCAAGTTGTAAAACGCCGTGGTATTCCTGTATTTACCTTTATTAATAAATTGGACCGTGATGGGCGTGAACCGCTTGACTTGCTGAGCGAATTGGAAGATATTTTAGGTATCGCTTCCGTGCCAATGAACTGGCCAATCGGTATGGGGAAAAATTTCCAAGGACTTTATGATTTCTACAACAAACGTATCGAGGTTTATCAGCCTGAAAACGGCGAACGTTTCATTGAGTTTGATGAAAACGGCGAGATTGATGCCAGCCATCCTTTGACAAATAACCCTTTCTATGCACAGGCTATGGAAGATGCAGAGCTTTTACTTGATGCAGGTAATGAATTTGATGAGAAGAAAGTTCTTGCAGGTCAGCTCACGCCAGTATTTTTTGGCTCAGCTTTGACCGACTTTGGTGTTGAAACTTTCCTAGATACTTTCTTGACCTATGCACCTGAGCCAAATGGTCATAAAACAGTAGAGGGTGAGCTTATCGATCCTCTGCGTGAGGAGTTCTCAGGCTTTGTCTTCAAAATTCAAGCCAACATGGATATTCGCCATCGTGACCGTATCGCTTTTGTTCGTATCGTTTCTGGCGAATTTGAACGTGGAATGGGCGTGAAGCTCCTCCGTACAGGCAAACAAGTCAAACTTTCAAACGTGACTCAGTTTATGGCAGAATCCCGTGAAAATGTCGAAAATGCTGTAGCGGGTGATATCATTGGGGTTTACGATACAGGGACCTACCAAGTTGGGGATACACTGACAACAGGGAAACTCAAAACGCCTTTCGAACCTCTGCCAACTTTCACACCAGAGCTCTTTATGCGTGTGACCGCAAAAAACGTCATGAAGCAAAAATCTTTCCAAAAAGGAATTGAACAGCTGGTGCAAGAAGGGGCCATTCAGCTCTATAAAACCTACACAACAGGAGAAATCATGCTTGGTGCGGTCGGTCAGTTGCAGTTTGAAGTCTTCAAGCACCGTATGGAAAATGAATACAATTCGGAAATCATTATGACACCGCTGGGGAGTAAAACAGTACGTTGGATTAGGCCAGAAGACTTGGATGAGAAGATGTCGTCAAGTCGAAATATCTTGGCTAAAGACCGTTTTGATCATCCACTCTTCCTCTTTGAAAATGACTTTGCCATGCGCTGGTTCAAAGATAAATACCCCGATGTGGAATTGATGGAGCAGTTTTCTGTTTAATACTTTTCTGATACAGGACAAGCCCCTTGTGGGCTTTTTTTGGTTTTTTCCTTTGTGTTCAAAAAAATTTAAAAAAAGAAAAGGTGGTAAGCATTTACATTTTTAAAAGTATGATATAATAGTCAAGTTATATATTCAGGCGAGTTAAGACAAATATTTTTTCGCCTGTAACTGAGCTTTCGAGCTTGGTCGTCATATTTGCCAAGGGCAAATTTAGAAAATTATAGGTGAAACAATTGAAATTCAACGAACTAGGCCTTTCAGAAGGCATTGTCGAAACTCTTACAGCTATCGGTTATAAACAGCCAACGCCCATCCAAGAGCAAACTATCCAGTTAGCGCTCTCAGGACGTGACGTTCTTGGACAAGCCCAGACAGGGACAGGGAAAACAGCCGCTTTTGGTCTCCCAACTATCGAAAAAATTAATCCAGAAAATAAAGCCATTCAAGCGCTTGTTGTTGCACCAACACGCGAACTTGCTGTGCAAGGTCAGGAAGAGCTCTTCCGTTTTGGTAAATCTAAAGGGCTTAAAGTACGTACAGTGTTTGGCGGTTCAAGCATTGAAAAACAAATCAAGGCCTTGCGCTCAGGTGCCCATATCGTTGTTGGTACACCAGGACGTATGGTTGATTTGCTTAAGCGTAAAGCACTTGACCTTTCACATCTTGAAACATTGATTCTTGATGAAGCAGACGAGATGCTCAACATGGGCTTCCTTGATGATATTGAGTTCATCATTGGGAAAACGCCAGTAGAACGTCAAACATTGCTCTTTTCAGCAACAATGCCAAATGACATCAAAAAAATTGGTGTGAAATTCATGAAAAATCCTGAACATGTCAAGGTGGCTGCTAAAGAAATGACCGCGGATCGCATTGACCAATACTTTATCAAGACAAAAGAGTTTGAAAAATTTGATGTCTTGACACGTTTACTTGATGTTGAACGTCCAGAACTTGCAATTGTATTTGGACGTACAAAACGCCGTGTAGATGAAATCACACGTGGCTTGAAATTACGTGGCTATCGTGCAGAAGGCATTCATGGGGACCTAGATCAAAATAAACGTTTACGTGTTTTACGTGACTTTAAAGGTGGACATTTGGATATTTTGGTTGCAACTGACGTTGCAGCGCGTGGTCTTGATATTTCAGGAGTTACTCACGTTTACAACTATGACATCACTCAGGACCAGGAAAGCTATGTCCACCGTATTGGGCGTACAGGTCGTGCAGGCAAATCTGGTCGCTCTGTAACCTTTGTTAGCTACAATGAAATGGGCTATCTTCGTGCTATTGAAAAGTTGACGAAAAAAGAAATGAAAGCTATGCGTCCACCAACAAAAGAGGATGCTTATCAAGCGAGCCTTTCTGTAGCTATGGATGAGATTAAACGCGACCTGCAAGAGGAAAAGCTCAAAAG
This sequence comes from Lactococcus ileimucosae, assembly GCF_943193185.1. Lineage (GTDB taxonomy): Bacteria > Bacillota > Bacilli > Lactobacillales > Streptococcaceae > Lactococcus > Lactococcus ileimucosae. The sequence continues at coordinate 18,004 of NZ_CALPDE010000008.1, read as the reverse complement.
TAAGTTGGCTAAGTTTGATGCAGATGCAGAGCAACTGATGGCAGACTATGATGTGAAAGAACTCGTTGCGATGCTTATCCAAAGCCGTGTGAAGGATCCAGACACAATGCCAGAAGTCCAAATCACAGCAGAACGTCCACTGCCATTTAACGGTGAAAACAAGGGCTTTAAAGGTAAGTCTAAAGGAAGCAAAGGGAGTGGCCGTTACGGGCGTGAGCGTAGTGGCAAAGGTGGCTACCGTGGTAAAGCTGACGATAAGAAACGTAACTGGCGCGATCGTGACGATAAAAAACGTGAATATTACAAAAAAGACCGCAAACCTAAAACACAGGGGAGTGAAAAGCAAACCGGCTTTGTAATGCGAAACCGTGGTGATAAATAATCAGAGAAGCGTTTTATCGAATTTCAGTTTTTACATTCTGGAACCGGTGAAAAGAGCTTTAAGTATCAGATGTTCCCTTGAGTAATTAGAGGGGACATTTTCTATATAGAAAGAAAGCTGAAACCAGTAAAAGCGTTAGGTTGAAGAGTTTAAAAAATGGGGAAGAAACTGGTGGTATTGCATTTCTTCTTTACAACTGTTTTTTTCCAGCTCTTTTAGATTTTTTAATATAATATTGGACAGAGGGGTAAACACCTGTTAGCTTAGGGAGCTTGATACCGATATTCATCAAAACTGAACCATAATATTCTTGCCCTTCAACGAGATAAAGAGCGGATTTATCAAGTCCCTTGGCTTTTAAATAAAAAGCAGGTGGGTATCCGGTTACATTTGTCGCTACAAAGGTCAAAAGACTTTCTGACTTATCCTTGGAAACAATCTGCCAAGAAGAGCATTCCGTGTCAAATGGATTTTCAAGACGGTAATAATCACCAGAAAAAATTAGTTTTTGATAGGCTTTATAAGCCTTTGTGTAATCTAAAGCTTCAGCTTTCTCATCATTAGTCATTTTTGTGAGGTCTAGCTCATATCCGAAAGTTCCCACTGCAGCTGTTAAGGCCCGTGTTTTCAGTGTTGTTATCCGTCCGTTACTATGACTTGGTGAAACTGCAACATGTGCGCCCATGGATGATATAGGGTAGAAAAAGCTCATCCCATATTGGATTTTTAAGCGATTGATGGCATCTGTGTTATCAGACGTCCAGATTTGTGGCTGATAATAAAGCATTCCCAAGTCGAAACGCGCACCACCACTTGCACATCTCTCAAAACAGACGTTAGGATAACGCGAGGTTAAACGTTCCAATAAGTCATAAAGCCCCAAAATATAACGGTGCTGTAGCTCGCCTTGGCGACCATTAACTAAATCTTTGGAAAACCAATCGGTAATCGGTCTATTCATGTCCCACTTCACATATTCAATATTTGCCTGATCAAAAATAGAAGTTAGACAATCAAAGAGATATTCAATAACTTCTGGCTTAGACATATCTAAAACAAGCTGATTACGGCCCATGAGAGGTTTTCGATGTGGAAAATTTAGTGCCCATTCGGGATGTGCGCGATAAAGTTCACTTTCTTCGCTAACCATTTCAGGTTCTATCCAGAGGCCGAATTTTAGTCCCAAATCATTAATCTTATGCACAAAATCTTTGAGTGGCATCCCAAGCTTTTCTTCATTAACATACCAATCTCCAAGGGAACGGTTGTCGTCAAAGCGGTTAGCAAACCAGCCGTCATCCATGACCAGCAAGTCCACACCGATTTCTGTTGCACTTTGAGCAATATCGAGTAGCTTTTCACCTGTGAAGTCAAAGTAGGTTGCTTCCCAGTTGTTGATAAGTACTGGACGACTGGTATTCGTAAATTTACTTCGGCTGAGATTTTGTCTGATGACATCGTGAAAGTTCTGAGAGATTCTCTCGAAGCCCTGAGAGGAGTAAGACAAGATAGCTTCGGGTGTTCCAAAAGCTTCACCTGTAACCAAGCGCCATGAGAAAGTAGAATCGCCCAAACCTAGGGTTATACGGCTTAGCTCCAGACTTGATTGTTCAGCTGTTGCTGTAAAATTCCCGCTGTAAACCAAGTTGAAACCATAGCAAGCCCCGGACGTTTCAGTGGTGTTCTTGTCTGCGATTATAAAACCAGGATTTTGACGGTTGCTTGAAACGCCATGATTTGATCCAAAGCTGTGTGTACTGTGACGAATGGGAAGACGTTCGAACTGACGCTCCATCGTCCATTTACCATGAAAATGAATCAAATCAAACTGGCCTGTATGAAAATCTAAAGTTAGAGACTGTGCTTTTCTGATAGTGATAGATGCTGTCCCTAAATTTGTGATACGGCTTGCCCGTGTAATCACGTCCCTATCTTCAAAGACACCGTAGTATAATTCAACTTCGATATTAGAAATCTTGTCAAAGAGAATAATTTTTAAAGTTTCGACTTTTTCGTCAGCTTTAGCAAAAAAACTTGGCAAACTTTCCAGTCTATATTTTCCTGACATCAACTCAAAAGTCTTAAAACGTAAATCCACCACATGTGTACCGTCTTCATTTTCAATGTCTAGAGCAACACTGCGTAAATCACCTGTGCCTGAAGTGGGATATTCTTGAGGCAGAAAGTCCAGTGAATCTGAACGATTGTTTGACTCATAGGGGTAGGGAGTGAAGTTGGCTTGCCCGTCAAATAATAAGTATGACAAGTCTTGCGGGACCATTTTTTCTCCATAGTACATATGGAACAGATGACCAAATTTGCCAATCTGCATTTGATAAAGGCTGTTTTGCGTTTCAAGGGCAAAAATGCCCTTTTCTTCATTGACGATAATAGCCATGTTGCTTCTCCTGTTCTTAGGTTTTCTATTACTAGCGCTGTGGTTCCAACTATACAAGCGCAAGAAAGGCTTAAAAAAGCAAGAGAACTAAGCAATGTGATTAGTTCTCTTTTAAGTTTAGGCAATGACAGCAGATAGGTTAGCTTAAGTAAAGCTTTCTTACTTTAAGGGGAAGTAACATGCAAAACATCAAAAGCTATATCTGCCGTAGGGAATTGTAGGAGTATAATCTTCTTTTAAAGATTTATACTAGGGACTTCATTTGACACCACACTCCACCAGGAACACACCCACCAACGATGAGCGGGAAGAGTTTAGCTTCTTTCATCCTTTCTCCTTTCTATTAAAAACAAATATTGCCTATGCAAGAACATTATCATGTTTTTGAATGAAAGTTTCAAGGGAGAAAAAGTTCTTTTTAAGTAATAATTTTTTTAAATGTTAAGGAATATCAAGCTATTCCTTTCTATTTTTATTTCTTAAATAAAAATTTTTTGTGCGGATTTGCATCTCTTTTTTCTTAATTGTAACATTTTGTTACAATATGAGTAAGAAGAGATTTATTTTTTTCTAATCAAAAGCAATAAGAAGGGATATAGGAATGGATAGGGATAAACGTAGATTTTGGATTATAATTGCATCTATTGCTGCTGCCGTAGTCTTACTACTGGGAAGCTTGTATATAGCGCTTGACTTTATTGAGGAGTGGCGAGAGCGACAACAGTTTACCCATCAGCGGGAACTCCCGCGACAGGTAGAGGATAGGGATAGGGAGAGGAATAGCCCGCCAACACAAGGGCAACCCTCGGAGGAAGAACGAACACCAGCGCCAGAACAACGTCCAGAAGGTAATCAGCAGAGAAGACAGCTCAGTCTAGATGAGGCGCGCGAAATTGCCGAGAAGTATCTGCAGTCCCGCAACATTGACGCAAGCTTCCGTAATCATTCTGGTATAGATCGCGAAGCAGGCATACGTGTTTGGGAACTTGAATACCGTGGAAGAGACGGTCTCACTCATGAGTTTTACATTGATGTCTATACAGGAGATATCGTGAAGTTTGAAACAGGGGACTGGGATTAAGGTCTAAGTAGTCTTAGGGACTACTTTTTTCTTGTTTTTACTTTAGAAAATTCATGAAATCCACATGAATTTCTTATTAAGGTTTTGTTTCTTACAAATTTCTGGTATAATGTTTTTATAAAGAAAATGTAACATATAGAAATTATAGAAATCTATTTTATGTTTTCGTAATTTTAACATCATGAATTTAATGCTGTCTACTCTATTAGGCGCAAAAAGAGGAAACTTTATAATGACGCAAATGAAAAATACGATTGAGGCACTAAAAAATAAGCCGGCTGAACGGGGGAAGTTTTCAGAGCCAGCAGTTACTCAGTTGGCGCATGAAGCGGCGGCTGAACCGCCAAGAACCCACAGCTTTTCTTTTACTCAAGAAACAATTGATGACCTCAAAAAAGAGGCTGAAGCTGCAGCTCAACGGGCCGCGGAGCTCACGCAGAGACGGGCACCGCCGCCTGAGGAGTATACTCAACCCTTGCCACAAACTTCAGAGCTCCCTCAAGAAGAAACGCTACTCATGATGCAGAATACTCTGCAACTGCAGATGCAAGCCTTTCAAGAGCAGTTGGAAGCGCACAAAGAGGAGCAAGAAAGACAAAGGATTGCTCAGCCTCTTGTGGCCTCCCAAGAAACCAAATCCGGCAAAGGAAAGTGGGTGGGGAATATTATCTTCTATATCGTCCTAACAGCGCTTTTCATCTTCATCGAGTCTGCTGTTATCGCACAGTCCGAAGATACGACACCCCGAAACATTGCAGGCTTTTCTCCCATGATTGTTCTTTCGGACAGTATGCGAGATGTTTATGCTCGTGGTGACTTTCTGATGACACGAGATGTGGAACATCAATCTCTGGAAGTTGGTGATGATATCACCTTCATCACAGAGCAGGGGCGGACGGTCACTCACCGTATCGTAGGTATCCGAGAGAATCATCTATCGACAGGTCAACGTGGATTTGAAACCAAAGGTGTGAACAATAGGCAGATTGACAGTGAGATTGTTCATGCGCGAAATGTGATAGGTAAGGTTATCTTCTCTAGTGCACTGATTGGTCATATATTGAGCTTTATCCGTGAGAACATGCTGTTGGCTTTTGCAACCTTTGTTCTCTTCCTTGTTTTCCTAGATGTTCTGATCAAGTATATCCTATCTTTCTTCTATGTACAGCGTGAGAAAAAGCAAGGGAACCACGAAGCACTGGGGGAAAGAGAGGAGAAGAAACCAGCCAAGGGCAGGAAAAAGAAAAGACGTTTTGCTAAAAACGAAACGCCGAGCATGTCTGACGAAGTCAGACCATAAAAAAATAAAGTAAAAAATTACTAAACATAAGGAGTGTTTATGAAAAACAAAACATCGAAAAGAAAACTGTGGCCTGTTGTAGCCGCAGGTGCAGCCCTACTCTTGGCAGGTACATTTGCCTGGACATCATTTAGCCAACGTGCCTTGAATGATATTGAGGGTCAACGTGTCCCTGAACATGGTGGACGTATCCACGACCAGTTCGACCGTGACTCTGGTAACAAGGATATCTTTGCTGAAAACTACGGGCAAGATACACTATTTGTCCGTATCAAGTTGAAAGAGTATATGGAAGTTGCAGGGCAGCCTGTTGACGATGACCCATCGGTTGATCCTGATGACTCGAACACTTGGACAACATTTATCCCAGGTCCAGATACAGGTGGGGATTATGCGACTGACGACCGCCAAGGTCCTCGCAGTTCACTTTTCAATGATTACTGGAACTGGAACTTAGGTATGGCACGTGTACCGGGAACAACCATGTACTTTATGCCAACCTTTAACTTGGATCCAAATAACTTCCAAACTGCTGCCGCAGGTGATGCGCGTGACTTCCTCATCGATGATGTGACACACCCAGGAGAGGGAACAGAAGGTTTTTGGCAGGAAGATGATACAGCAGTGTCTATCAGACCACAAGATGAAACTGGAGACACACATACAGCAGCACCAGTCTTGAATCAAGACCGTGGACCGGTTACAGCAGCACAATGGTTGGCTCTTTCTTCAGCTGCACAGGCTGGTATTGGTCAAACATGGATTATCGACCAAGAAAGTGGCTGGGCTTACTTTGCAATGCCTCTAGAGTCTGGTGAGGCAACACCTTACCTTCTTGATGATATTTCACAGACAGATGACTTTGAAGACAACTTGAGAACGAACTTCCCAAGTGCATCAGCACATGACTGGAGATACAGCATCCATGTCATCGGTGAGTTTGTTTCCTTTGATGATTTGGATCAATTCCTTGATGCTCCGGAAGATAACACTGTGGCAGCACAAGAAATTGTTGAACATCTTGAAGCTCGTCATACACCGCAACCATAAGCAGTATGAAAGACAGATAAAAAAGAAGAGAGGAAGCGCACTGAAAAATATTTTTCTGGGCAATTTCTCTTTTTTAGCTTTTTTGTCTTTTACATATGAGTAGGAACAAGTGAAAAATGACCTACTAAGACAAGAGAAGGAAAGGCCCTATGAAAAAGAAGTTGCCTAAAAAGTTAAAGACTTCTATTAAGATAATCGCCTTAATACTCCTAGCAGTATTCCTCATCTTTCCACTCCCCTATCGTATCGAAATTCCGGGCGGTGTTAAGTCTTTGAACGAAAGTATTGAGGTTTCGGGACACAAGGCACCTGTAAAAGCTGACGGAGGCTTCTATCTTCCTACAGTAAAAACTGCGCCTGCCAATGTCAGTCTGCTTATTTACAATATCTTTGACCGATATGCGGACATTCATCCTTCCTATTCAAGAGAGCAAGCATTATCAAAAAGACAGCAAGATGAGATTATCAGCCAGATGCAGATGCGTGTGTCAGAGAACATCGCGATATGGGAAGCGTTTCGTCTTGCAAGAAAACCGATAGATTTTGAGTATGGTGGAGCCTATGTTACAGACCTAGCAAGCCGTTCAAGCTTCCGTAATGTCTTACGACCTTTAGACTTGATTACTCATGTGGATGGGCAAGGTTTTGAAAGTAGTGAGGAAATGTATGAGTACATTAAAAAGCAGGAAGTGGGTGCGCCAGTCAAACTCCAGTATCAACGTGAGGTAAATGGAGAAAAAGTGGAGCAGACAGCAGAAGGGAATTACATCAAGCTGGATAATGGTGCAACAGGTATAGGTGTGACCCTAGTGGAGAAAACGCGGCTTCTCAGTGAACCACATGTCAGTATAAATGTTGGCGAAGTTAGTGGTCCTTCTGGCGGTTTGCTCTTTACCTTGGATATTTATAGCAAACTGGCAGGAAGAGACCTGACTCAGGGACGTAAAGTTACAGGAAGTGCGTCAATAGCACTTGGTGGAGCAGTCTGGCCTGTTGGAGGCATTAGACAAAAGGTTATCGCTGCTGAACGTCAGGAGATGGATGTGTTTTTTGTTTACGATGATGGAACGACCCAGAATAGTAACAACTACATTCAGGCAAAGAATACAGCAGAATGGCTGCACTCAGACATGTCCATCGTACCTATAAATACCGTTCGCGATGCAGTGGAGTACCTCGAGGGGCAGGGGACAGCTTGGCTAGAAGGTAGTGATAAAAAAAGTTTGTAGAAACAGTGGGGGATGATAACTTGGGCTGAGAAAAGTACAGAAAAGAGACGGGCTACAAGTCAAAATAAGTAGGAAAGCCAGTCAAGAATGCTCTTTGGAGTAAAAGTCCCCAAAATGAAAAAGTGCTTAACCCTATATAAGAATACGGTGGTTAAGCGCTTTTTGTTTAGGGACTTTAGATAAAGTGATCTTCTTTTACTTTCTCCCAGTGATCAAAGTTAAGGGAAATCTAGAAAAAGAGCTGATACTGTGAAAACGGTCATCGAATCACATAGGTTACTCCTCATCTCATACCTACACAAATTCTTTGGACGTTTTTTTACACGGATTTGAAGATACTGAATAACTTTTGGCTTGAAATCAGACGAATGTATTGATATCAAAAATGGTTTTCGAAATGACAGATTTCTGCGCTCACTCCGTTACTACATTTATCAAGTATAACATTTGTTTAAATCATTAGAAATGTTTTATGTTATACGATAAAGTTCCTTGATGTATCACTGAAAAATTTTAAATGTTTAAGAAAAATAGAGCAATTGACAAAAAATACTGAAATTCTTATAATAGTTACAAGGGACAGCAGTGAGAGCCTTATCTCACAAGGAGCTGGGCACGTCGAAAAGGTCCCAGTTTTTTTGTATAGAAAACACTTACTTCATTGAACGGTTAGGGAAGTGTAAAAAATAGTTTTAGGTGTAGATAAAAGCATTGAATTTCTTTATCAGAAATTAGGGGGAGGAATCATGTTTGTAGAAACAAAAACGATCTTAACGGAAGAGGAAAAGCAAGCAGTTAGAGAGTTGGAGAGCATTGTCCATCAATATGACGGAACATTTCGGTCGGTTTATTTGTCCAATCGGTTTAATGTCTATCCGGATATGGAGGCTTTTTACCTAGCGTACAAAGATGAGCAGTTGGTTGGCTTTATTTTTATCGATGCAGATAATCCAGATGAAGCGACATTGTTCATTTTTGTTCATCCTGAGCATCGGCAAAAGAGAGTTGCATCAGCTTTAATCGCCCAAGCAAAACAACAGTTGGAAAAATATCATATCCAATCTTGCCTTTATAAAACTGAACATGCTTTTCTTGAAAAAAATACTTGGCTACTGGATAAATTCTCGATTGATGACGAAAGAGAATTATTGATGAAAGCGGAAAATCAACCCGGTAAGGCAATAAATCATCAGTCCTTGGAAGTAAAAGAAGCGACATATCAAGATGTTGAGGAAATTGCCTTATTTCAGGCAAAGGTATTTGATGAAAGATTAGAAGAAGCACGGCGCTATGCTGAAGAAAGTATCAAAGACCCTCAGATTATTCAATACATCTTTAGAATGAACGAGCAAATAGTCGGTTCAGCTGCCATTAGTTATGAGGAACTGTCTAATTATTTTTTTGGTTTAGCTGTACGCCCTGAAAATCAAAACCAAGGTATCGGCACAGCTGCTATCAGTTTAATGATGACAGATTTAAATCAGCGTAACACATTGCCTTTTCAGCTGAGTGTGGTCAAAGATAATCACCGTGCCATCGCTGTTTATGAAAAAAATGGCTTTGAGATTATGAGTGAGATTTTATACCTGAAAAACTAGGAAAGATATTTCTGGCAGTAAAACAATTGAAGAACAAAACACTCCTGTTATAGCATATAGCGCAGACTGACTGGGAGTGTTTTTTTCATCCTGCAGTTTTGTAGCGTCACAATTTGCCTAGTTATTGTACATTTTAAATATTACTGCAATATAAAGGGCGCAGACAAATGAAGGGCCAGTACTTGAACATAGCAAGTAATTCCTGTCAAAGGAAAATTTTCTTACTGGTGAAAGTGGTCCCAGATTTTGCCTAAAGCGAGTCTGTGAAAGAAAAATCCCCAGCGATGAGTTATTTTGTGATTTGACGACTCCGAAAGAGCTTCGCTGAGCACTCTTTTAGCAGTAAAACTTCAGACAGATTTGCTCCCACAGTCCGTAATATATTCAGCATAGCTACAAATAATCTTTTCGTTGCAAGTTTAGAATAAGAAAATCGCGGGAAATACTTATTATTTTTTAATGTAAAGCTTTTTTGGTATAATGAGTTCATAAACTATATGTAATAAAAGTAAAGTAAAGAAATGAAAAATACGCATTAGTAATTTTTGCTTATAAAGGGTCTAAAGTGGTCCATTTTGACTAGAAAGGAGGGGGTATGAACAAAACTCAGAAAGGAAAAGAGTCGGTAGAAAAGGTTATCTATCATGATCTTAGTGGTGGCGAGGACTTTGCGACTGCAGCTTGTGACTTTCCAGAAGATATTCAGGCTATTCAAGATAAGATAAGGGCAAGAATACTTGCTACTGAGTCACGCCTTGAAGCATCTAAACAGGAAGTTTCTCGAGCTACAGGGTCTTTTGAAAAGCAAATAGATGTTCGGTACCCTTCTTCGCGAACCGCTGAACCAGCGATTGTTCTTCCGCCAAAGTCTAAAGAAAAAGCACAGCCCATAATTTCTGCCCAGTCTGTGCTGCAAGAACCAAGTAGACCAGTAAAAAAAGTCAAGAAAGAAGTGCTTTCTCATGAAGTTGAGAAAGAGGCTTCCCTTTCTCAAAAACAGAAAGTGAGCCACGAAGTACAGGCTGAGGAAGTTTCAAGGCAAGAGGGAACCTACAAATACTACTATGCACAGCCTAAGGAAGCCAAGCACTATCCGACAATCGTTGTAAATAAGTTGACTGTCTCTACAGCGCCACGATCGGAATTCTATGGCGAGAATAAGTCGACTTTGAATCATGAAGAGCCTAAAAAAGATCGCCAGCCTTCTAAGGGCAGATTTAAACTTAAACCCCAGTCCAAGGCTGCGGGACTTTTAGGCAACACGATTTTCTATTTGGTTATCATTGTGCTTCTAGTCTTTTTAGAGTCTCAAGTTATTTTGCAGAATGAGAACGATAGGCCGGTAAATCTTGCGGGATTTTCACCAATGACAGTCCTTTCTAACTCGATGCAGAGCGTTTATCCTAAAGGAACTTTTCTCCTGACACGTCAGACAGATCCCAACAGCCTGAACATAGGTGATGATATCACTTTTGTTACCGAAGCTAATCGTACGGTTACCCACCGAGTTGTTGGCATTGAAGAAGATTATTTGCGCACACGTGAACGTGGTTTTGTCACAAAAGGAGTGGATAATGAACGTGCAGATACTGAGGTAGTCCATGCCAGTAATGTTGTTGGCAGGGTGATTTTTTCGAGTTATCCACTTGGACGGATTGTACAATTTGTGCGTGAGCATTTAATCGTTTCGGTTATCCTGATGCTTGTCTTTATGCTTGTGCTTCATGAAATGCTCACTTTCCTCATCTCAAGACGGAGACATGGCAGCGGCGGCAGAAGTACACCTCGAAGAACCAAACCAAAGCGCAGGACCAAGCGGCGCAAGTCAAATGAAAGAAAGGTGCTGTCCCATGAAGCAATTTAACTTTCTTTCAAAAATAACTTTTAAAAAAAGATATATTATTCCTATCTTGCTGCTGAGCGTTTTAAGCATCACTTCGGCAGGTACTTTTACGTGGACATCAATCAGTCAACGGGCGGTCAATGAAACGCGCTTTGAGGAACTCCCTGGCGGACGTCTGCATGATGACTTTGAAGGTTTGAATCACCTTACGCGCCAACAGGGACGTACCAACAAGGATATCTATGTGGAAAATTACTCCTCGGAAAATATTTTGGCACGTGTTCGCCTCAGTGAATATATGGAGGTAGGAGCTGGTGCTGGAGCGGCAGAAAACAATCAGGCAACCCCTTTGAGTGGTGCAGGATTGGAAAATGCCACCCTTGCTGATCATAACTCATGGGCTGTTGTTCGACCGGGTGGTTATCTTTCAGATGCAACGACTCTCTCACGCTTGCGTGATTATGTTACGCTCCATCTTGGAGATGATAACAGTCGACCAAAAATTTTTATGCCGACCTTTAATCAAAACAATCAAAGTCAAGAGTCAAACACAACTGGTCGCGGTCTTGAAACATTGACAGGAGCCTATAACACCAACCTAGGTATTTCCATGCCAGGGACACATGACCAGTGGAGCTTGGGACAAGCTCACACCTCGACTTTACGCACTTGGGATGCGAGAAATGGAGCAGAAGTCCTGACTTCTGATGTGACCCATACTGCTCAGGCGACGGTCCAATCGCAACATGGTGGCTATATGACGATGAATGACTGGATTGCTTTGGGGCGTCCAACGGGTAATTTCTGGGTGCATGATAATGACGGCTGGTTCTATTGGGCAACATGGGTACCAGCAAATTCGGCGACCAGCCTTTTACTGGATGCTTTGGAGGTTAACTTTTCCGATGGAGAAAGTTTTTATGGCATGCATGTAGAGTCGGACTTGGCCACAGCAGAAGATATATCAACTTGGCAAGGCGTGACAGCTTCTGCGAGTGACTTGATGAACAATATTATCAACTGAGGGAAACGGAGTGGTTAAGTTTGTTCAGCAAGCTATTGCCAAGGTGTACAGGACTGCTTGGAAAAGTTCTCCTTACTTACCCCCAGAGAACTAAAGAATAGAGAAGCAAACTTATGAAAAAAAGCACCAAAACTTTTATTGCATTTTGTGTTTTAGTTGTGAGCTTAGTCTTGATTGGAGGGACTTTTGCCTACACAAATATCGCTCAACGTGCGTTGAATATGCTTGAAGGTGAGCCCTCTCTTGAATATGAGGGACGGGTTCATGATTATTTTGATGATGTATCAGGGAACAAAGACGTTTTTGCGGAAAATTTTGGAAGTGAGGCACTCCTTACTCGAGTGAAATTTACTGAACTGTTTACTCAGAACGGCGTTTCTCTGGTTCCAGGGGGAGATATTGATATCAATGACCCAATGACTTGGCCCACATGGATTCCTGGACCTGAGACAGGTGCATCACCATCAGGGACAGAAGCGCTGGGTACACGCATAGGCAGCAATGCGCCGATTAATGCTTATTTCCACTTGCAGTTGGGTCAAGCTACTCATGGAACAAATCGTCCGTGGTTCTTGCCGACCTTTAATTTGGATTCGAACTCGATACGGACGGCAACTGCTGGTGCAGGTGTTGATGTAGAAACTGGCGGAGCAACTCATCCCGGTGAGGGGACGGCTAATTACTGGACAGAGGGTATGTTTGATGCATCCATCATGGGCCCACCAGAGTCACCTGAACAGCATGAGACACGTCAAGTGCTGGAACAGGAACGCCCACCAATGACTTTTACTCAATGGCAAGCCTTGGGAGAAAGTGATCGCGTGGGACATTTCTGGGTAATTGATCAAGAAACGGGCTGGGCTTATTGGGCAGACCTTTTACTTAGCGGACAAGCGACGAGCTTCCTCTTGGACAGTAAGATTGCTCAGCCTGCGCTCAGTACGTTGAAAGGTGACGGCTCTTACCAAATTCATGCCATAGGACAATTTTCAGTTAATGATTCAACCTATCTGGAAGAGTTTTGGAGAGAAGATATGGACTCAAATCTTAATACGGCTAATGGTCAAAGTATCATTCAAACCATTCAGGATATGTACAGGTAGAAAAATGTTTAGAAGTCAAGCCAACCATGTAGAAAGGAGCACTCGACTTGAATAGAGTTAAACGTATTTTAAGCAAATTAACAGTGAGAAGTCGTGTTCTCCTTTCTGCGCTTTTATTGACAATGCTGGTGACAGGGATTACGGGTACTTTGGCTTGGAACAGTGGCAGGCAAAGTGCGCTAAATCTCGGCCAAGCAAGAAGTGCGGAACGTCCTGTCCATTTACTTAAGCTAGAGATTGATGTAGAGGGAAATCGAACAGAAGTTCCTGTACCCGGTGCGGATTTCCTGTTATTTAGAATTCCAGATCAAAATCCAGAAAATCCAGAGCAAATTCATACAACATTCACTACGAATCAAGAAGGGCGAATCACAGTATCTTTGCCACCGGGGCGCTACTTTTTCCAAGAGGTTCGTCTACCTTATGGCTTTGCACCAGAACTAGATGGAGAGCAACAGCCGATTCGTCGTTATGACTTTACCGTTGACACTGAAAGCAATAATGAAGCCCCTATCGTTACAGCCTACAACCGGCGTTTAGCTGGTGATTTGATTATCGAAAAGACCTTGGTTAATGATGACGGTCGTGAGTTAACGGAGGAGCAACGGGCACAGCTTTTTGAGTTTCGTGTCACTTTCTCCGATGGCGGGACTTACAGCTATCAAATTGATGGTCAAGGCGACCACCACGAGCTTGCTTCAGGAGAAACTTTACAACTTCGTCATGGTCAACGTGCGGTGTTTACAGGTATTCCTGTCGGTGTTCATTACATTGTGGAAGAAATTGACTTCCAGCATGGTCAAGCAAATAACTCATCAGGGAACATCCACTCTGAACCATCGATTGCAGCCTTTACTAACCGTGATATGACACGGTTAGGGAATCTGATTTTGGAAAAAGAAGTTGTGAATTCAGACGGTTCAGCTGTTACAGCTGAACAAAGAGCCATTGACTTTAGATTTGAACTTCAATTTTCAAATGTACCAGAGGATGCGGCCTTCCGTTATACGACGAACCGCTATCAGATTGATGAAGACCCAACAAATGACGATGATGTACGTGAAGGTACAGTGTCTAATGGCGATACAGTCACACTCCGTCATGGTGAAATTCTTACCATTCATAACTTGCCAGTAGGAGCTTCTTACCAGATTCGTGAGTTGGAAACTGCAGGCTTTGTTTCAGGAACGGAAGTTGTCCAAGGAAGTATCGTTCAAGATGCGCCAAATAGACATCATTTTGTCAACAGTTATCAGGTAGGGGGTGTTGAACCAATACCAGCAGTTCTCTCTTTTGAAAAGCAAGTTCTTTCATCAGATGATGAAATATTACGTGAACGAGAATTTGAGTTTGAGGTGACTTTTGAACCGAGCGAAGCCCAAGTTTTTCAGTATCGTATCATCGAAGACGGTGTAGAGGGGGAGTTGCAAAACTTTGTATCTGGTGACACCATTCGCCTAAGACATGGTCAAAAAGTTGCTTTTGCAGACTTGTCTCCGGGCCTATCCTATACTATCCGTGAAATACCTAGTGATGACTTCTTCGAAATGCTTGAAGAGGTGAGAGGAACAACGATAAACGGTGGTACTTCGCATTATGTTTTCGTCAACCGCGAGGTGCCCCACGGTTCAGCTCAGCTGATTATCGAAAAAAACGTTTTGGGCGTGGGATATGACAGCAATCACGAGTTTCTGTTTGATCTCTATATTAATGGGGTCAGACAAGACGAGGTCATCCGCTTGCGTAGTGGGCAAAGCTCAGCACCTATCGCTCTTGAATTAGGCGACCATTGGCGAGTTGTCGAACAGGATAGTTTTGGTTCTGGCTTTGTTCAAGAAGGCATCAGTAACGGAACAGGAAGTGTTGAACTGGAGCACATTGGGCAAAATATTCATGTGCGGCAAACCAACCGTTATGTTCATGAAACCATTCAGTTATCGGGAGTCAAAACTTGGGAAATGCCTGAAGGTGTTCAAACACCTCGTCATATCACCGTCCAGCTCTTGCAAGGCGATTTTGTTGTTCGACAGTTGAACGTTGAAGGGCCAGACTGGACCTATACTTTTGAAGGTTTACCAAAGTTTGACGACAATGGCAATGAAATTCAGTACCGTATTCGTGAACTGCCGATTCCAGGATGGGATGCACAAACCACCCCTGATAACATCAACCTTCATAACGTCTGGGTGGATCCTGTTCAAGTAAGCCTAGAGGTTGAAAAACAGATTACTGGGGATACTAGCCCGGATGACGAGACCTTTGAATTTGTCATGAATCCAGGCAGTCATGTGGTGCGTATCACTAATAGTGGTCGTGTACATTTTCCAGAAGTTTCTTTTGACCGCCCCGGAACCTTTGAATTTACCGTTCATGAAACACGAGGAAGTTCTCTAGGTTGGACTTATGACAATGCGGAGTACAAATGGTTTGTTAAGATCGAACAGGGTCAAGATGGTTTACTTGTTTTGGCGGAGCAATGGTTAACTAAAAACGGTGATCGGGTTGAAGGACTTCTTCCTGTCTTTGTCAATAGTTTTGACAAGTCAGCCCTACTCACTGAAACGATTAACATTCCAGTGAAAAAGCTCTGGGATCATAAAGAACTGACAGCAGATTTGCAACCTGATGCCATTATCGTTCAACTTATGGTGGAAGACAGAGAGATTAGCCGGAGACAGCTTACAGCCAGCACGGAATGGCAAACACTCTTCCAGAACTTACCTCGCTATGATTCAGAAGGAAGAGAGATTGATTATCAAGTAAGAGAACTCCCTGTTAATGGTTACACAGCTGAAATAACAGGTAATGCTCAAGAAGGCTTTGCTGTTCAAAATACCTATGTTGGTATGACTGAACCACCGAGCGAAACGCCGGATGCACCAAGTACGAACAATCGCTTGCCTGATGTTGGAGATACACTGACTATCACGGCTGTTGTTTTAGGACTTGTGAGCTTGCGTATCGCCTATCTTCTCTATAGAGAAAACAGAAGAAGCAGGTCTTAAAGAGCAAGAAGATGAGTTACCTGATTAAATGATAAATCCTGTGAGAAATTTCAATTCTCACAGGATTTATTACATGCCCTTAAAATCTGGACACCAAACATAGCCAAGAGGACAACCGACTCTAGCAAGACCAATAAATTTTGCTTCTTTCATATTATTCCTTTCCTACTTTAGTTATACTTGCAGACAGACTATCTGATTTAAACAGCTCCAGAAAGGAGTGTTTGGGCAGTATGGAGTTTCTAGTTGTTCATCCACATTTATTCGAGTGCGTGCGTTGTCAGACAGTGCACGCAGGTAGAACTATGGTTTTTAATTTAAGAAAACTAGAAACTGTAAGAATTAGAGGAGGGACACCAGCTCCAGCGGTCAGAGCAGTTGGCCCCGATAAGGTTAAAGAGTTTTGCTTTTTCCATATTTCTCCTTTAAATTCCAAGACACTATAGTCCGATAAGGCCCAGTAGAATCACATGTTTGGTCTTGTAGACACAAGCGTACACCAAAGCCATACAGGGTCACATATTGGACCAGCACTAAAAAATTTTGCTTTTTCCATGTTTTTTCTCCTTTATAAAAAAAACTATTCCTAGTGATATTATCATATTTTTAGCTGAAAGTTACAAGAGTTAAAAATCCCTGTTTAGCAAAGATTTAATCCAATATTCTAGAGTAATGCTTATGCATTTGAAATATGCATTGCGCGGCTATAATCTTTTTTTCAAAAAAAGATTAATATTTTTACCAATTGCTGCATGGTGAATAAGGTACAAGGGAGAATAAATGGGAGAATTATGATAGAATAACTCTATGACAAATAATACATTTAAATCAGGATTTGTAGCGATTTTAGGTCGGCCAAATGTCGGAAAATCGACATTTTTAAATCATGTAATGGGGCAAAAAATTGCCATCATGAGTGACAAGCCACAAACAACACGTAATAAAATTCAAGGCATTTATACGACAAACAAGGAACAAATTGTTTTCATCGACACGCCAGGTATTCATAAGCCACATAATGCCTTGGGTGATTTTATGGTGCAGTCTGCCTATTCAACCTTGCGTGAATGCGATGTGGTGCTTTTCATGGTCGCAGCGGACGAACCACGTTCTACAGGTGAAAACATGATTATTGAACGCTTGAAGAAAGCAGAAGTTCCAGTCATCTTGGTGGTTAATAAAATTGATAAAGTTCATCCAGATGCTCTTTTTGAAACTGTTGCGGACTATACGTCACAAATGGATTTTGCAGAAGTTATTCCGATTTCTGCGCTTCAAGGAAATAATACAGAGCGATTACTAGAGGTACTAAGTGCCAAGCTTGAGGAAGGCCCACAGTACTTTCCAGAAGATATGGTAACTGATCATCCGGAACGTTTCTTAGTCAGCGAAATGATTCGTGAAAAAATCTTGCTCCTAACGCGTGAAGAAGTCCCGCACAGTATTGCAGTAACGACAGATTCAATGAAGCGTGACGAAGAAACTGGAAAAATTCATATCATGGCGACGATTATTGTTGAGCGTAAGAGCCAAAAAGGAATTATCCTTGGAAAAGGCGGGGACATGATTCGTAAAATCGGGAAACTGGCACGTCGTGATATCGAGTTGATGCTGGGAGATAAGGTTTACCTCGAAACTTGGGTTAAGGTAAAGAATGACTGGCGCGACCGTAAGATGGATTTGTCTGACTTTGGTTATAAAAAAGAAGATTATATGTAAAAGGTGGTTCTTAGGAGCTGCTTTTTAATGCGCTACCAGTATTGCTCCTAAAGGAGCTAATCCTGGTCGGCAAGTCCTGTAGGACCTTGCCTAAGCGCCTTATTAGTTCAAAATCAAAAAAATATCGTTTTTGATTTTGACCGTCATAATGCCAGCCTCCGTCTTCCTCCTAAAAGGAGCTAATCCTGGTCGGCAAGTCCTGTAGGACCTTGCCTAAGCGCCTTATTAGTTCAAAATCAAAAAAATATCGTTTTTGATTTTGACCGTCATAA
>NZ_CALPDE010000007.1 GCF_943193185.1 Lactococcus ileimucosae | reverse complement strand
GCGACTTCTTTCCTCCTCGATCAGGCTAATTTTTCTACGAGCGGGATTCGGGGAGATTATTATTACGGGATTAAGGCCGTTGCCAATATGGTTGCCAACACAGATGGTGATGTCTCTGCCCTTTGGGAGGAAGCCCCAGAAAACCATAGCGACCTTGCCAAACAGTTAGTGGATGAAGTACGTAATGGCTTACCTATCCTTGGTGAGATGGAGCCGGGTCAAACATTCTCTATGCGTGGCACGCAATACCGCTATCTTGAGAACAAGGGGGATGGAAATCACTTGGTACAAACTGCCGATTTTCAACTACTTACGCCCTGGAATATTATCCCAGATGTGGAAGGTTATAATGGCTCTAGTTTAGATAATAACATGAAGAACTGGCATGATAATCTGCCAAGTGTTGTTCGCCGTCAGGTCCAGCCAGTGCAAAAAGAATTTACTGGAGTAGGTCCTGATGCACATATCAGTGAAGATTGGTTTTCTGGGAATACATCTGTGGCTAGTGGAGCGATACCAGCTGTAGGGGCACCTCATGCTTTCATTCTAGACTTTGAACACCCTGCCTTTACGGAGGCTTTGAAAAATGACTTTGCGGAGGTGGACCCTAACGGCGAGAAGAAGGCCTTTGCCCTTTCCATAGCAGAAATCAATAATATTTCGGGACCCGGAAAGGCTTATCCTACTATGCCTTCACGAGTAGTCGCTGGAACATGGACACGGACACCATTTATATCCACTCATCCGTGGTATATAGCACATTTGACGGGAACATTTATTATTGGAACTCATCCGACTCTTACTGTTAGTGGAAATCAACATCAAGCACCCTCTATGATCCTCCGCGACCAAGACGGCGCATGGACTTCCGGCTTTTAGAGACTGTACACGAGAGAGGGCACCTCTAGCATTAGAGTTTTCTGTCTAGCTTTAGGGGAGCAGTACAAGCTCTTAGGACTTGTGAGATGTTTTTGGTTGAAAAATCACAAAAAAAGAACCGCCTGGCCCCAGAATAAAGCTTCTTAGAACATACCTGTCGTCAACTTTTATTTGACGAGATGCGACTTGCTTCAAGCAAGTCCTTTTTTATCCCTACCATAAGCATTTTTATTTCTTTCTTCAAAAGATATAAAAAAGAATTGAACAGGATTAGAATAAGACAAAACCAACGAATAACCTTTAACAGGGACTGTTCATACGTTCTTCTACCTTGGTTAATTGTTATTGAGAGGTTATGCGTAAAAAGAGCAAATGGTAAATGCAGTGTCCGCTACTAGGTTTAATGATGTACTCAGTGAAACTTTACTTGATATAGAAGTAAAGATAGTAAAAATGCTATAATAGATGCATAATATACAGTTATTTCACAAAGAGCATTAAAAGATTATGAATATAAAGAAAGCTGCCGAGCTATCAGGTATTAAAGCAGATAACATCAGATATTATGAAAAAATTGGATTAATTCCAAAAATTGCGCGTAAAGAAAATGGTTTACGTCATTTTACAGACCGTGACATCCAAGCCTTACAGTTTGTGAAGCATATGCGTGATGCAGGGGTGAAAATAGAACCTCTGACACGCTACATGAAATTAGTCATTGAAAATGGTGATGTTGAAATACGTAAAGAAATCCTCCGACAACAAGCGGCTCAACTTAAGCTGGAGATTGAGGAAAAACAGCGTGCGTACAACTATTTGACTTATAAATTGGAACATTATGATGAAGTCATGAACCCAATTGAAGAAAATCTTGAAAATCAAGAGTTCTAGCGGTATCGCTAGAACTTTTTCATTGCTGATAACCTTTTTCTTGACTTGGAGTTCACTTCAAGGTTTATAATGGATGTATAAATTAAGAAAAGGAGAATCAAATGTCTAACTCACTTAAAGATAAAGTTGTCATCATTACTGGAGCTTCAAGTGGAATTGGTGAGGCTACAGCGAAACTTCTTGCAGAAAAAGGAGCAAGTTTAGTACTTGCTGCCCGACGTGAAGATCGTCTGGCAATGCTGAAAGAAAAACTGACAGGGCAAAGTGCTTCAGTTGACTACAAGGTTACCGATGTTACTTCTGCAGAGGAAAATGCTGCACTCGTTGCTTTTGCAAAAGAAAAGTACGGCAAGGTTGATGCGATTTTCCTCAATGCAGGTATCATGCCTAGTAGCCCGCTTTCAGCACTTAAGGTCAACGAGTGGAACAGTATGGTCGACATCAATCTCAAAGGCGTACTCAATGGAATCGCAGCAGTTATGCCCGAGTTTGTCAAACAAAAATCAGGTCATATTATCACAACAAGTTCAGTGGCTGGTCTGAAAGCTTATCCTAATAGTGGTGTATACGGTGCAACAAAATGGGCAGTCCGTGAATTAATGGAGGTCTTGCGCATGGAATCAGCAATGGAAGGTACTAATATCCGTACGGCAACCATTTATCCAGCAGCAATCAACACGGAGCTGCTCAATACAATCACAGATAAAGGGACATCAGAGGGCATGGCTGCTCTGTATGAAAAGCACGGTATTAGCCCTGATGCAATTGCTCGTATCGTTGCTTTTGCACTTGAACAACCTGAAGATGTGAACATTAGTGAGTTTACAGTTGGACCAACAAGCCAACCTTGGTAAGGTGTCAGAAAAGAGACTATACACTATCCAACTTTAAGAAAATAGCTTAAGTCTCTAAAAAAGCATATATAAATCAGAAAGGGAGGCAGTCTGAAGTCGAGCGCTTTTTATTCGCCTCTCTTTTGGATTTGTTCAACGCTCAGTTACCGCTTATAGCTTTTTAAAGAATAAAAAAGACCAGTAAATATCCTATTTACTGGCTTTATTTATCTAAACGACTTATACGCGCTCAACGCCTGCAGGCAATTTTTTCAACGCCTTAGCTGAAGCCCATACAGTTTTGAGTTCACCGTTTTCAAGAATTTGAACTTTTTGAAGATTTGGTTTAACTACACGTTTAGTCTGGTTCATCGCATGTGAACGGTTATTACTTGATACAGTCTTACGACCAGTAAAATAACATTCTTTTGACATGATTTGACTCCTCCTTAAAAATTTCATGCTTTTTTTAAAGAGCATCTCTAAAAATTCAGATCTGAAATATAATTCTTACAGAAACCCTCAAAATAACATACCAAATTAGTATAACATTTTTTTATTAAAAAAATCAAGTTTTATTTCCAAATTTCGCTAATTTTTTTATATAATAGGAGGTATGGAAAATCTAATCGAGCAACTCACTGCAAAAAATAGCGAATATGTACACAGTGTCACAAAGCAACTGATGCTTCAAGGAAAATCAGATGAGGAAGTTAAAGAAATCCTTACTGAAATCTTGCCCAAAATTATTGAAGGCCAAAAAGAAGGCATTCTTGCCCGTAAACTGTTAGGTGCACCTGTAGAGTTTGCAACACAATATAAAATTGAAGATAAGGCCGAGCATCAGGAAAAAGAGAAAAACGAATCCCCTTTCTTGATGTGGCTTGATAGTGCGCTCCTCTTCTTTGGAGTGATTTCAGTTGTGATGGGGCTTATGGGGCTCTTTCAACCTCAAGCGAGTGTCTATGGCGTTCTAACAACACTTGCATCCTCCGCTCTGGCCGGTCTGGTGATGTACTGGATGTATAAGTATTTTTACAGTGCGCAAAGAGCGCAGAAAAAAGGGAAGGGCTTTGCGATGCTTGCTTTGGCAATGGTTGCCTGGGCAGGTGTATCTGTTTTAGTCGCTTTACTCCCTAAGTCGATCAATATCGTCCTTGCGCCTTATGTTACAATCGTTCTTGGGGCAGCTGTGATGGTGATTCGTTTTCTTATTCAACGCAAATTTAACGTTCAATCATCTATGGCACGACCAACAAGATAAGCAGAGGAAGCTCGCCGTGATTTTGGCGAGTTTTTATATTTCGATAATGTAAGGTCTTTGCTTTCCTATCTGTGTTAGGATAAATTTAGAGTGAGGAGGGAACTTATGTCTTTTAAATATGAAGGTTTGACTCAGGAAGAAGTCAAGAAACGTTTGGAAGCAGGACAAATCAACATTGCAAAAAATGAAAGCAGCAAGACATATGGTCAAATTTTTGCCAGTAACTTGTTGACCTTTTTCAATACAATTAATATAGTTCTTTTTGTTTTAGTCCTTTCTGTAGGTTCCTATCGCAATGCGCTTTTTATCATTGTTGTTGCAGTCAACGCAGGGATTGGTCTGCATCAGGAAATTAAAGCCCGTCGCTTGTTGGATAAGCTTTCTCTGTTAAATGCAAGTAAGGTCAAGCTTTTTCGTCAAGGGAAGCAGATAGAGTTAAAGCAAGAAGAATTAGTCCTTGGTGATATCATCCTTCTGGGTTTGGGAGATCAAATTCCCTGTGACAGTCAGATTATAGAGGGACAGCTTGAAGTAAATGAGGCTTTACTGACAGGTGAGGCGGATGCTTTGACTAAAAAAGAAGGTGCAGAACTTTTTTCAGGAAGTTTTGTGACAAGTGGAACAGCAGTAGCACGTGTTATTCATGTGGGGAAAGACAACTATATTCATCAACTGTCCCATGAAGCAAGAAAGATAAAGAAGCAAAAGCGCATGCTACGTGACAGCTTAGCCAAGGTAGTGCGTATCGTTAGTTTTATCATGATACCTCTGGGGCTTTCGCTTTATCTAAAGCTGTTTTATGTTGTTGGTACGGGGCATAAACAGGCCGTGTTAGGAACAGTCGCAGCCTTAGAAGGCATGTTTCCGCAGGGGCTGATTCTCTTGACCAGCATGGCTTTAACCTTGGGCGTCATTAATTTAGTGAAACAAAAAGTACTGGTTCAGGAACTGCATACGATTGATGCGCTGGCGCGTGTAGATGTCCTTTGCTTAGATAAAACAGGAACGATTACGACAGGTGAAATGCAGGTTGAGCATATCGAAGGGCTGACAGAGCAACCCCTAGAATATCTGGCGCGTGTTGTTGGAAATTTACTAGAAAATCTCCCGGATCAAAATGCTACAGCTCAGGCTTTGAGAAAACATTTCGCTCCCTCAAAGGAGCTTAAAGCCTTGCATGTCCTTCCTTTTTCATCAGAAAGAAAATACAGTGCTGTTGAGTTTACAGAGGCGACCTATTATCTGGGGGCCTGGCAATTTTTATTTCCTCAAGGAAATTCTCGTTTGCAAAGTGAGGCACAAAAATATGCCGAGAAAGGTTATCGTGTTTTGGCTCTGGCTCAGTCAAAAGAGCCACTAGAGACAAATTTCCTCCCAGAAGATTTACATGCTCAAGCACTGATAGTCATTTCTGATATATTACGCGATGACGCCAAGCAGACGTTGGCGTATTTTAAAAAGCAAGGAGTAGATTGTAAAATCATTTCAGGTGATGATCCGGTAACGGTCTCTGCCATCGCTAAGTCAGTCTCTTTAGCGGATTCGGAGAAGTATGTTGATGTAAGCCAAGTGAAGACAGATGAAGAATTAGAATATGTAGTGGAGAACGCTCAGGTCTTTGGGCGCGTGTCGCCTCAGCAGAAGAAAAGAATGGTACAAATTCTTAAGCAAAAAGGACATACGGTAGCAATGACCGGTGACGGCGTTAACGACATTTTGGCTTTTAAGGAGGCGGATTGTTCAATTGCTATGTGTGAGGGAAGTGAAGCGGCTAAACAAACGGCTAATCTGATACTTATGGATAATAATTTTTCAGCCATGCCCTATATTGTCAACGAAGGACGGCGTGTGATTAATAACTTGACTCGGACGGGTTCTTTGTTAATGGTGCGCATGATGTTTTCAATTGCATTGACAGTTTTGACCTTGTTTGTTGGGAATATATATCCTTTTGAGCCTATCCAATTGACGGTTTTGACAGCCTTTTTTGTGGGTATTCCGTCATTTTTCCTTAGTTTTGAATCAGATTTTTCACAGGTACGCGGAAGTTTTTTACGACTTTTATTTGAACGCTCCTTTCCTGTTGGGTTAAGTATCGCTGTTGGAGCAACACTTATTGGAGGAATTGGTGCTTCCATTGGGATTCCGCAGTCGGAACTTGCGATGATGACAATACTCTTTTCTGCTTGGAATTATATTTTGATGCAGCATAGAATATTTTGGCCAATCAAACGCTATCGCCTATGGATTTTCACGCTTACACAGATTTCTTTCTTGATTGCTCTCCTTGTAGGATCGGACTTTCTCAACTTGGCTTGGCCAAGTCTTGGGCATTTACTTCTACTTTTACCTTTTCTTTTTGTTGCACCGGTTGCCCAGTATCTGCTCTTGAAAAGTTCAAGCTTTATTTTTAAAAAGTTGTAATCAAGCTAAATCACAAATAAAAGGTCTAGAGAAGATAGGTCTAGCCTTTTTCTTTTATGCAATAAAGAGTTGAGGTGAAATGTGAATAAAAATATGCTATAATTATGCTGATTAACTATAGAAAAAAGTGAGGTGACTCATGAAAGGGATTATTTTAGCAGGCGGTTCGGGGACGCGCTTGTATCCATTGACGCGTGCAGCAAGTAAACAACTGATGCCCGTCTATGACAAACCAATGATTTATTATCCATTATCTACACTGATGCTGGCTGGAATCAAAGATATTTTGATTATCTCCACACCAGAAGATACACCGCGTTTCCAAGAACTCTTGCAAGATGGTTCTGAATTCGGTCTTAATCTACAGTATGCTGTTCAGCCAAGTCCAGATGGTTTGGCTCAAGCCTTCCTCATTGGTGAGGAATTTATTGGAGATGATTCTGTTGCTCTTATCTTGGGAGACAATATTTATCACGGACCAGGCATGTCTAAGCTGCTTCAAGCAGCTGCAGCTAAAGAAAAAGGAGCAACGGTGTTTGGCTATCAAGTGCCTGATCCAGAGCGTTTCGGTGTTGTAGAATTTGACAAAGACATGAATGCTGTTTCGATTGAAGAAAAGCCAGAAGTACCAAAATCTGACTACGCTGTAACAGGACTCTACTTCTACGATAATGATGTCGTAGAGATTGCTAAAAGCATCAAGCCTTCACCACGTGGCGAGCTAGAAATTACAGATGTGAACAAAGCTTATCTCGAACGAGGGGATCTTTCTGTAGAACTTATGGGACGTGGTTTTGCATGGCTTGATACAGGTACGCACGAAAGCTTGCTTGAAGCAGCGCAATATATTGAAACAGTTCAACGTATGCAAAATGTTATGGTTGCCAACCTTGAAGAAATTGCATGGCGTATGGGCTACATTTCAGGAGAAGCTGTGCGTGAACTTGCACAACCTCTGAAGAAAAATGCATATGGTAAGTATTTGCTTAAATTGGTAGGTGATAAATAAAATGGCAGAGAACTTTTTCGGAAAAGAACTTGCAGCACGTAAAATCGATGCAATCCCAGGCATGTTAGAATTTGACATTCCTGTGCATGGGGATAATCGTGGCTGGTTTAAAGAAAACTTTCAAAAAGAAAAAATGTTGCCTCTAGGTTTCCCAGAAAAATTCTTCGCAGAAGGAAAATTACAAAATAATGTTTCTTTCTCACGTAAGAATGTCCTTCGTGGTTTGCACGCAGAACCTTGGGATAAGTATATATCTGTAGCAGATGGTGGACGTGTGTTGGGCTCATGGGTAGATCTTCGTGAAGGTGACAGCTTTGGGCATGTCTATCAAACGGTGATTGATGCCAGTAAAGGAATCTTTGTTCCACGAGGCGTCGCTAATGGTTTCCAAGTTTTAAGTGACACAGTTTCTTACTCTTATTTAGTGAATGACTACTGGGCTTTGGAACTTAAGCCAAAATATGCTTTTGTAAACTATGCGGATCCAACTCTGGGTATCGAGTGGGAAGACCTTGAGAACGCTGAAGTGAGTGAAGCGGATAAACATCATCCTATGCTTGCAGATGTAAAACCGTTGACAGCAGATTTACTCGGTTAGGGTGAGTGTCAAGCAGAGGTTTAGGAGTTTGATTGCTTGTGAAAAAGAGGAGGGCAGAAAGTTCTTCTTTGGAAGGGATAAAAAGTGTTCTCTTGATGGAAAACACCTAACATTATCGTTTACAGCAAAACTTTATTAAATATAATTAGGGAAAAACAATGACTGAATTTAAAAACATCGTAGTCACTGGTGGTGCTGGATTCATCGGTTCAAATTTCGTACACTACGTTTATAACAATCATCCAGACGTACATATCACTGTTTTGGATAAATTAACTTATGCAGGAAATCGTGCCAATATCGACATGATTCTTGGAGAGCGTGTCGAACTTGTAGTCGGCGATATCGCTGATCCAGAGATTGTGGATCAAGTTGCTTCTAAGGCAGATGCTATCGTGCATTATGCGGCAGAAAGCCATAACGATAACTCGCTTAAGTCACAAGACGAATTTATCCATACCAACTTTATCGGAACCTATACACTGATTCAAGCGGCACGTAAATACGATTTGCGTTTTCACCATGTGTCAACAGATGAAGTTTATGGTGATTTGCCTTACCGTGAAGATTTGCCAGGTCATGGAGAAGGTGAAGGTGAGAAATTCACCGATAAAACACCATACAATCCTTCAAGTCCTTATTCATCAACCA
This sequence comes from Lactococcus ileimucosae, assembly GCF_943193185.1. Classification (GTDB taxonomy): domain Bacteria; phylum Bacillota; class Bacilli; order Lactobacillales; family Streptococcaceae; genus Lactococcus; species Lactococcus ileimucosae. The sequence goes on along the minus strand of NZ_CALPDE010000007.1, from coordinate 75,646 downwards.
AAGCCGCATCTGATTTGATTGTTCGCGCTTGGGTACGTTCATTTGGTTTGAAGGCGACAATTTCAAACTGTTCAAATAACTATGGACCTTATCAACACATTGAAAAGTTCATTCCCCGCCAAATTACAAATATCTTGTCAGGCATCAAACCAAAACTTTACGGTGATGGTAAAAATGTGCGTGACTGGATTCACACAGAAGACCATTCTTCAGGCGTTTGGACAATTTTGACTAAAGGGCGTATGGGTGAAACCTACCTAATCGGAGCTGATGGTGAGAGAAGCAATAAAGAAGTTTTGGAAGAAATCTTAACAGAAATGGGACAGGCACCTGACGCTTATGATCGTGTAACTGACCGTGCAGGTCATGATTTACGTTATGCTATTGACAATACAAAACTTTGCACAGAGCTTGGTTGGGAACCTAAACATACTGACTTTGAATCAGGCTTAAAAGCCACAATTGATTGGTATACAGAAAACCAAGACTGGTGGAAGGCAGATAAAGCTGCAGTAGAAGCGAAATATGCTGAAAGCCAACAAGTTCTCTAAGATAAAGGAATAGATATGATTTTAATTACTGGTGGAAATGGCCAACTTGGTACAGAGTTGCGCCATCTCCTAGATGAACGTGATGTGAAATATGTTGCGGCAGATGTCAATGAGCTTGACATTACAGATAAAGCTGCAGTTGATACTTTCTTTGATGAAAACAAGCCAGAATTGGTTTACCATTGTGCTGCATACACTGCTGTAGATAAAGCTGAGGATGAGAGCAAGGCACTGAATGAAAAAATCAATGTTGACGGTACACGTCATGTGGCTGAGGCAGCCGCTCGTGTTGGAGCGACACTTGTCTATGTTTCAACAGACTATGTCTTCAATGGTGATTTACCAGTTGGTCAAGAATGGGAGGTTGATGATCCAACTGATCCTCAATCGGAATATGGGCGTACGAAACGTTTAGGTGAACTCGCCGTGGAAGAATCTGGTGTGAAATTCTATACGATACGTACAGCTTGGGTTTTTGGAAACTATGGCCATAATTTCGTTTTCACGATGCAGAACCTGGCGAAAACACACGATACTTTGACAGTAGTAAACGATCAACATGGTCGTCCTACATGGACGCGTACTCTGGCAGAGTTTATGGTTTACTTGGTTGACAATGATGTCAACTTGGGTTACTACCACTTGACAAACGATGCCGCAGCAGGTGAGGACGTCACTTGGTTTGACTTTGCATCAGAAATCTTGAAGGATACAGATACAAAGGTAATACCTGTTGATTCAAGTGCTTTCCCAGCAAAAGCCAAACGTCCTTTTAATTCGGCAATGAGCCTAGAGAAAACAAAAGCGACGGGCTTTGACATTCCAACATGGCAAGAAGCTTTAGCTCAGATGCTTGCGAAAGGTGATTTACGCCCAGATAAAACAGGTGTAAAAGGCGATATTAATAAGAAATAAAGCGCTATTCTGTCGGAAACGGCAGAATTCTCGTTTTGAGAGGCTATCAATATTATGATAAAACACATTTTTATCATAGGGAGTCGTGGACTTCCTGCGAAATATGGCGGTTTTGAAACTTTTGTGGAAGAGCTCGTCAAACATAAAAAAAATGAAAACATTAAATATCATGTAGCTTGTCAAAGCGAGAATTCGGATTTGACGAGTCTTTCTGATGGACATTTTGATTATTTAGGGGCCGATTGCTTTGTGATTGATGTGCCTAATATAGGTGCTGCTCGTGTTATTGCATATGATATTTTAGCTATAAGAAAATCTCTTGAAATCATTAAACAAGAGGGAATAGAAAAACCTATTTTCTACATTTTAGGTAACACTATTGGTGGAGTTATCGGAATTTATGCCAAAAAAATACATGGCATAGGCGGTAAACTTTTTGTTAATCCAGATGGCCTTGAATGGCGCCGAACAAAATGGTCTGCGCCGGTACGTAAATATCTTAAATTTGCCGAGAGAAAAATGGTCCGTCATGCGGACTTGATTATTAGTGATAATCAAGGGATTCTTGACTATCTACGTGCAGAATATGGGCAAGTAAATAGTGATGTTATCGCCTATGGAACGGAGAAATTCAAATCAGATTTGACAGAATCTAAAACTCTGCTAAAATATGGGGTCAGTGATTATTATTTGATTGTGGGGCGCTTTGTGCCTGAAAATAATTACGAATTGCTGATTCGCAATTTTATGGAAAGTAAGACCACGCGAGATTTAGTCATCATTACGAATTACGAAGGCAATCCTTACTATGAAGAACTTCGTGCTCAAACGGGGTTTGACAAAGATCCGAGAATTAAATTCGTTGGCACTGTTTATGATCAAAATGAATTGCGTTATATTCGTGAGCATGCCTTTGCTTATTTACATGGTCACGAAGTTGGTGGAACTAATCCAGGGCTTCTGGAAGCCATGTGGTCAACACCAGTAAATATCGTTCTCGGGGTGAATTTTAATCGAACAACTGCAGAGGATGCTGTCATCTATTTTGACAAGGAAAATTTACTAACCGTTTTGTCAGAGGTTGAGCTGATGTCCTCTGAAGCGCGTCAACGTTTGAAATACAGAGCAAGATCCATTATTGAAGAAAAGTACACTTGGGATCACATTTGTACCCAGTATGAAACTTTATTTATAAAATAAGCCACTGAAACTGAAAGAGAACTTTCAACATGCCCAAAGTTAATATTTTAATGTCAACTTACAACGGTGAAAAGTTTGTTGCAGAGCAAATCGAAAGCATTCAAAAACAAACCTTTCAAGACTGGAAGCTCATCATCCGTGATGATGGCTCGAGAGACACTACCGTCCAAATTATTGATCGTATTGCTAGTGAAGATAGCCGCATCCAAGTGCTCAAAGCTCAAAATGTCGGTGTCATTCCATCTTTCTACGCATTGGTAAAAGCTGATACTGCAGATTTTTATTTTTTTGCCGATCAGGACGATTACTGGCTGCCTAACAAATTAGAAATTATTTTGCAAGAAGCAGAAAAAAATGACAACAGCATACCGACCATGTATTACACCGATCTCAAAGTCGTTGACAAAGATCTGACAGTCCTATCGGAAAGTATGATCCGTAGCCAATCTGATCATGCAAATACACAATTGGTCCAAGAACTTACGGAGAATACGGTCACAGGTGGAGCCAGTATGATTAACCATGCTCTAGCGAAAGAGTGGAAAACTACTGATGATATCATCATGCACGATTGGTATCTGGCGCTTCTTGCAACGGCTATTGGTAAGCTGGTTTATATTGACCAACCGACGCATCTTTATCGTCAACATGATGCAAATGTTCTGGGTGCAAGAACATGGACGAAACGCATGAAAAAGTGGTTACACCCCCACCTCTGGTTTGAAAAATATTGGTGGCTTATCGAATCTAGTCAAAAACAGGCACAGAAACTCTTAAAAGAGCAATCAGCCAACATGTCAGTGTACAATAGAGAACTCATCCAAGCCTATGTTAAACTACTAGAGATGCCGAAAGAAAAGCGACGTCAAATGCTTTATCAATATGATATACGGAAAAATAAGGGATATCATACTAAAATTTTCCGTACACTCATCCTCACAAAATTTGCATACAAAGGAAAAAACAAATGAATTTCTTCAGCCGTAGAAATCAAATTCTACTCAAAGAACTGATTAAAACCGACTTTAAACTCCGCTATCAAGGGAGTGCCATTGGTTATTTATGGTCTATACTCAAACCTGTCATGCTCTTTTTGATTATGTATTTAGTCTTCGTACGTTTTATGCGTTTCGGGGAAGGTACACCTCACTTTGCAGTAGCCCTGCTCTTAGGTATTACAATCTGGAGTTTCTTTGGTGAAACAACGGGAGTAGGGATGCTTTCTATCGTTAGTCGTGGCGACATGCTCAGGAAAGTAAACTTTTCAAAGTCTGTTATCGTTTTTTCGGTAGTAATAAATGCTTTCATTAATTTAATGATTTCGCTTGCTGTGGTTACCATATTTGCTTTAATCAATGGTGTACAGATGTCATGGACTGTCATTTTTATTGTACCGCTTCTCTTTCAGCTTGTACTCTTTACTACAGGGATTTCCTTCATGCTTTCGACATTCTTTGTCTATTTTAGAGATTTGGGACCAATCTGGGAAGTCATCATGCAAGCTGGTTTTTATGGTACGCCAATTATTTATCCCATTACACAAATTTCAACCAATCATTTGGAGGTGGCAAAGATTCAAATGCTCAATCCAATGGCACAGATTATTCAAGACATGCGCTATGTCTTGACCTTTAGTAACAATACGAATCCTACCTTGTGGCAACTATGGGACAATCCCGTAGTAATTGCTGTTCCCTATGTTCTTTCTGTATTTGTCTTTGGCTTAGGATTATGGGTATTTAACAAGAATGCCAATAAATTCGCAGAAATAGTTTAAGGAGGAAAAAATGTCAGAAGTAGCAGTAAAAATAGATCATGTGAGTAAATACTTCCGCCTCCCAACAGAAGCAAGTACGAGTCTCCGTACGACTTTGGTGAACCGTATGCGAGGCATTAAGGGTTACAAAGAACAGCACGTGCTGAAAGATATCGACTTCACCGTTGAAAAAGGCGACTTTTTTGGCATTGTTGGTCGTAATGGTTCGGGAAAATCAACACTTTTAAAAATCATTTCTCAGATTTACACGCCAGAAAAAGGGAGTGTGACTGTTAATGGGAAGCTGGTCAGCTTTATAGAGCTAGGTGTTGGGTTTAATCCGGAACTTACGGGTAAAGAAAATGTTTATCTGAACGGTGCAATGCTTGGTTTTTCAACAGAAGAAATCGACCATATGTATGACGATATTGTTGAATTTTCAGAACTTCATGAGTTCATGAACCAAAAGTTAAAGAACTATTCGAGTGGGATGCAGGTGCGTTTGGCCTTTTCAGTTGCTATAAAAGCTAAAGGCGATGTGCTTGTTCTTGACGAAGTACTTGCTGTTGGAGACGAGGCTTTTCAGCGTAAATGTAACGACTATTTCTTGGAGCGTAAAGCATCAGGAAAGACAACAATTTTAGTGACCCATGATATGAATGCTGTTCAGAAATATTGTAACAAAGCCATTTATATTAAAGAAGGTGTTGTTGAAAAAGGCAATATTCAAGATATTACGAATAAATATTCTGAAGATAATCTTGCAAGAAATAACTTGAATGGTAGTCAAGCAGAAGAATCAGCTGCAAAAATTACAATTGAACCCACCTCAGCTCTCTCTCTTTCAAAACCGGATGAGCTTTTCACTGCAAATTTAAATGTTGAGCTTTACGATAAAACGCTTGATAGGTCAGACTTGTTTATTTCCTACAGTCTTCATGATGTGACACGAGGCGGCATTGTTTATGACAGCGGTTCGTTACCCATCCATACTATAAATACTATTGAAATCCCAATGGAGAACTTCCACAATACAGAGTTTGGCTTAGTAGCAACGCTACGGATAAAGCAGCGTGTAGCAGAGGATGGCTTTATTGAAACCGAACTTCTCACTGCTTCACCAATGCTCAGTTTTGTTTACAGAGATTCTTCAGACAAGCGCACTTACGGACTTTTAAAAGAAATCAAATGATACCAAAAAAGAAAATCAAACTTTATTCATGGAAAGCTCCAGGAGGTAAACCAAATTTTGGTGATGAGCTTGGTCCTGAAATTATCCAAAATTTGTTCTCCTACATTGAAATTGTCTATGAATCAGATATTAAGAAAGCTGACATGCTTTCTGTTGGCAGTTTGCTACACATTTTGCTTGATTTAGAGCACAGTCGCCCAACAAAAAAAATGCATATTTGGGGAAGCGGTACCATCTATCCGCTTCAAGCAAGAGTGGGCTCTATCAAGGAAACTTATCCTTTGCATGAGTTTTCATCCCTAGATTTTTCAAAGTTAAAATTTCATGCGGTGCGCGGTAAGTTGACACAGCAAGACTTGAAGCTTCCAGCGCTCCCTCTAGGAGATCCGGGAATTCTTGTAAACAAAGTGTATGAAGAAAGCCAGATCAAGGAAGATAAAATAGGCATCATCCCTCACTTCGAGGAAGCTGACCAACCCCTCATTAAAAAGTTAGCAGCAGACTCAAGATTTAAAATTATTGATGTCTTGCGTGCCCCACAAGCAGTGATTACCGATATTACATCGTGTAAACTTATTTTTTCCTCGTCTCTTCACGGGTTAATCGTGGCGGATAGTTTTGGTATTCCAAACATTCACATGCATCTATCAGAGCGACTTGTCGGAGGAAACTTCAAGTTTGAAGATTATTATTCGGGAATAGGAAAGCAGCATCGATTAGCAGATCTAAACAGGATTCTAAGTCAAGAGTATCACACGCAGCTTATTGAAGAATATCAACCTATTACTGACCTTAAAGGGAAACAAGAAGCTTTATTAAAAGCTTTTCCATACAGAAGAACAAACTATATCTACTCATTGCTCGCCAAGCTGAAAAAAAAGGTTATAAGGAGAAAAAATGAACATAGCTAACAATAAAAAATTAAAACTCCCGGCAGAAAAATTCTTTATCATAGTTGTGCTCATTTTTGGCGTATTGGCTACCTTCCTTACTCCACCAATGTCAACAGGAGATGAAGGTTATCATCTTAGTTATGCCTACAACCAGTTTTCATCTACTCATCCCGAAGTAATGTCTAAGCCAAGTCTCCGTGTAATGGAGAATGAAGCTATTGGAGGCGTTACAGGAAGTACAGCAGCTATCAGTATCAAGGATACTATTTTCAAAAAAGTTGACTTGGGAAATGACGGTATTCGTTTCAATTTAACAAGTAATGGGAATAGTTTTGTTCCTATCAATCTTATGCATCTTCCGGCTTCGGTAGGTGTACTCATTGCGCGACTGATTTATCCAAGTATTGGGGTGATGGATTATGGGGGCAGACTGGCTAATCTTCTCTTCTTTGCCCTCTGTTTTTATTTTATCATCAAAAAAAGTAAGCAAGGAAAGTGGCTCATGGTCATGCTTTTCACGGTTCCCTACCTCATGAAAATCGCCAGCCCAAGCTATGATATCTTTAGCTTCATCGTATTTGCGATGTTTGCACTTAATTTTTTAGAATTGACTCAAATCAAGAGTTTCAAAGAATTAAGCAAAAAACAGCGCCTTTATACCTTAGCCACTGTTTTGCTCCTCTTTTTCGCAAAGAAGAACTATGTTTTCTCACTTTTTGCTCTAGTTGGTCTCCCTATGTTTTATAGACCTTTGGTTGCGCACTTCAAAAAGATGAAGACCGTGACAAAATGGCTTGCAGCCCTTACAGTTGCTTCCTTGATTGTTGGAGCTCTTGTCGTTTTTAATGAAAAATTTGGCTTGGTTCACTTTACAAAAGTCTTTTTTAATAACTATCTCAACTTTGCAACAATGGGAACCAATGCGCGCAGGATGTGGATGATTACCCCGATGAATCTTCCAGACTTCTTTAATATTATCTGGATTCTTTTATTCTGTTGGGTAGCTATGGGAGAGTTTAGACAAGTTTATCCTAAGTGGACGGCTTGGACTTCTGGTATGACTTATTTCATTAACTGGGTCGGGATATTTGCAGGAATCTATGTTGGGCAGAGAACCCTTTCTGCATTTGATGAACTCTCTGGTCGTTATCTGCAACCCTTTATTATTTTTTTCCTCCCGGCTCTACAAAATTTGGGAGCAAAATATAACATTCAACTTTCAGAAAAAACAGTCGCCAACATTGCCAAAGTTTCTACGATTACGATAATGGTTCTTTACCTCCTTATCGTCTTCTACCGAGGCTTTATTCTCAGAGTAAAACCAACAGGAGTTGTCTAAAGAAAGAGTATACCTATGAATGATAAGATTTCAGTTGTAGTCACTTGCTATAATCATGAAAAATATATTGAACAGTGCATAAGAAGTATCTTTGAGCAAACGCATCAAAATATTGAACTTATTATTTTTAACGACGGTTCAACAGATCGTTCTGGAGAAATTATTTCCTCACTGCTTCCAGACTCCCCCTTTCCAGAAACGCGCTATTTTTCAGGTGAAAATCAAGGCGTAGTAAAAATAAGAAATGCTGCTCTAGATAAGATTACTGGTGATTATCTCTTATTTGTCGACAGTGATAACTTTTTAAACAAAGACCATATCGAAATCTTGCTTAGAGAGGCAAAAAAACATGGTGATGTAGACATCGCCTACTGCCAACTCTGGGATTTTGAAAAGGAACGTAATATTTTGCATGAAGAGCTCGATTTTCATCTTGATGATGAGCTGGTTCAAAATGTCATCGACATGTCCTCCTTGGTAAGGACTCAAACGATTGGAAATGCGAAATTTGATGAGAATCTGCGAAGTTTAGAAGATTATGATTTTTGGCTTAACCTCTTTCTTAACAATGGTGCAAGTGCTTATTTTGTGAGAGAGACTAAGTTGAATTATCGTGTACTAGAAGCTTCACGAAGCCAGCGAGATGATTTGGACAGGTATTTTGACGATTATCTCTATATTTTGGACAAATATAAAGGTATCCTTGGAGATAGGTACACGCAAGCAATCAAACAAAGCCTCATCGTCAGTGCGCGTAACTACAGAGACATGGCCGAAGTTGCGGATGAACGTCTTGCCTTAATAAGGAACTTGGAGCAAGAACTCCAGCGTAAAGAATGGGAGATACAGAGCAAAGAGGTACATATACAAAATATCATCCAGTCAAAAAGTTACAGGCTGGGAAGTTCTATTGTGACAAATATCAAGCGGGTTTCTCATATCTTACGGCATCCAAACTTGTGGCTTAAAATCCCCAAGAAAATTTTTAAAGCCCTAAGGATAAAATGTCATCCTGTTCTCAAAATAAAAAAAGAAATATTAGGGCTTTTACGCAATAAATCACGTGAAAAAAATAATTATATTAATCCTAAACGTGTACTTGTTTACGTCATTTATTCAGGCGATAAAAAGCTTCAAAAATACAAGCTGATTTTTCTTGAGGCTCTAGCAAGACTGTCGCATAAAATCGTCATTGTTGTCAATGGTTCTCTCGTACCAGAAGACCAAACATTCTTGGAAGGCTTTGGAGAAGTAATTCTCCGGCCAAATGAAGGCTATGACACAGCAGCATTTAGACAGGGTATACTGGAGTTGGAAAAAACAGGTCTTTCACGATATGATGAACTTCTCCTTGTGAATGATACAAATGTCGGGCCTTTTATGGACTTGGAAATAACCTTCAAGGAAATGGCTGAGCGTAAATTGGACTTCTGGGGCATTTCCTATGGTGAACCCCAAGAAGACTTCACGGGCTACAACAAATATAAAAGAATCCCCGTTCACCTCCAATCTTATTTCCTCGTAATTGAAAAAAATATGTTCACTTACCCAGGTTTCATCGACTACTGGAAAGATGTGAACGATACAAATTCTAGAAATAAAGCGATTGGCAAGCATGAAACTGTGTTTACAAAACACTTTGAAGATCTAGGGTTTAAGCATGGTGCAGTGAGTAACAATAATGGTGATAGTGCGATGTACATGCATCCACTTGTCATGCTGAAAGATTTCAAAGTGCCTTTAGTAAAATATACAGCATTTTCAAACTATAATAAGGACAAATTTGCCTGGCAAGGCATCACAAGGGAAACAGAAGTTCCTGCTTTAATTGATTATATAAAGTCAAACACATCCTATCCCCCAGAGGTTATTGATGGGATAATGGAGGATATCAAGAATGCAAAACCCAAAGAGCACATCCTGATTATTGATGGTGTTGAAAATGCTATTCCACAGTGTACACGCTATCGTGTCGAAAATAAAGCTGCACAGCTAAAATCGCTTGGCTTTGACGTGTGGGTAGTAAATGCTTCAAGCTTTAAGATGGGTTATGCAGAACATGCAAGCCATATCATTATCTATCGTACAGGTTACTCAGAAGAACTGGACAAATTGTGTCAGCTTGCTAAAAAGTATAATAAGCCTGTTTATTATGATATTGATGATCTTGTTATTGATACAAAATACACCGACTTGCTGACTTATACGCAAAATCTCTCTGAATTAGAGAAACACGCGTATGACAGTGGCGTCCACTCTTATGGAAAGATGATGGCCTTGTGTGATAGTGTGATAACAACGACTCGTGATCTCAAAGATGAGCTGAAAAACTATAGTTCAAATGTATTATTAAATAGAAACCTTGCCAGCCAAGAACTGGTGAACCTCAGTCAACAAACACTCAAAGATTATTCAAAAGAAGACTCAAAAGTTAAAATAGGATATTTCTCAGGTTCGATCACACACAATGAAAATTTTGAAATGATTAAACCAGCGATTGTTCAAATTTTAGAAAAATATCCCAATGTAGAACTCCACCTCGTCGGTTATATCGATTTACCACACGACTTGCAAAAATTTTCAGAACAAATCAAAATGAATGATTATGTAGATTGGAAAGAACTGCCGAAACTTATTAGTCAAGTGGATATTAACTTGGCTCCCCTAGTGGATAATGTGTTCAATCGGGCAAAATCAGAAATTAAGTGGCTTGAAGCTGCTCTTGTAAAAATTCCAACCCTAGCAAGCGATTTAGGCTCTTTTGAAGAAATGATTGAAGATGAAAGAACAGGGCTATTGGCTCAACCAGATGAATGGTATGAAAAACTAGAGGCGCTTGTCGAAAGTCCAGAAAAAAGAAAAGTAATTGCCGAAAATGCCTATAATTTTGTTTTAGAACACTGCATCGCTAAAAATCATACAGATGAATTTACCGAGAGTATAAGTAAATAACGTTGTGGGCAGGAAACACTTAATTTAAACAGTTTTCAATCGAATTTTTTTACAGAGTCTGTTTTGCTGAACGGGGAGTGATAAGGCTCGCATTTCAAATAATGAGGAAAGAACAATGAAAAATATTTTATTCGTTTCTCCAACAGGCACCTTTGATAATGGAGCAGAAATTTCAATTTTTTATCTGATGACCGCGTTAGTTAAACGTGGAAACAAAGTGATAAATGTTGCACCAGGTTATCAAGGAGAGGATAAAACAAGTTACCAAAACAAGTTTAAGGCTTCGGGGATCTCTACCTATATCCTTCCAGCCGGAAAATGGTGGTGGGAAGATGCACCAGGGGGGCTTCCAGAAGATGCTAAAGGTCGCGCGTTTTATTATCGTGAAAACATTGCGCAAATCAGACGGCTGATTCAGGAAAACAACATAGATTTAGTGGTTACCAATACGGTGAATATGTTTCAGGGTGCTCTTGCTGCTGCTTGTGAGTCAATCCCTCATTTTTGGTTAATCCATGAATTTCCAGAAAATGAGTTTGCTTATTACCTTGATAAAATAGATTTTATAGCAGAGTATTCGAAAGAAGTCTACAGTGTGACAGGTCTTCTGAATCAAAAACTGAATCTTCTTTTTGAAGGAAAAGAAATCAAGCAGTTTATTCCTTATAGCGAAGTGGATGCTTCGCCCTTAAAAAAAGGAGAAAATATTCGCTTTGTGTCAGTAGGACGTTTGACTGAACGTAAAAATCAGTTGGAACTTTTAAAAGCTTATCGTCAGTCTGGCAAAACAGATGTTGAGCTCTTATTGATCGGGGCTCAAGATGAAGACTACAAAATCAAGTGTATGCATTATATTAAGAAGCATAATTTGAAAAATGTGAAGCTGACCGGTCATCTAGATAATCCATGGGAAGAACTCACGGATAAGGATATCTTTGTCAGCAGCTCGGCCATGGAGACCTTTGGTTTGGTCTATATTGAAGCCCTACTCAAAGGTCTTCCAGTCATCATATCGGACAACCCGGGTTACGCGTCTGCATACAAGATTTTTCAAGAAGGAGAAATGTATCCTTTAGGAGATATTGAAGCCTTATCTGAAAAAATGAGCTTGAGCCTAGAAACTTTTACAGAGCAAAAGCAAAACAGCATCAATAAAATTTCGGAAGTACGAGAGAAATATTCTATAGAGTTTGTTTATAAAACGTTTATTGAAGAAGCTGAAAAAGTCCAAGGCAGTGAGAAGAAAGCCGTGCGACATATAGAAAATCTACTCACAGTGAATGCAGACAGTTCAAGTTCGTTTAAGTCTGAAATAAAGAGAACGGTTAAAAGAGTGCTCTTGAAATTTAAGAAACGATAAATATGAATATAACAATTTGTTTGGTCGCTTATGCCCAAAAATTCACGGAAACAGAATCTTTTGCATCACTTGTCAAACTTAGTGATGCAATCAAAAAAAAGCTCAATGTCATTGTATTTGATAACGGAGCTATAGACTATTCAGAGATAAAGCTTTCTCCTCTTTTTCATTCACTCACATATCTTTATAATCTTGATCCCAAAGAACGAGGGACCCGTATAGCATATGAGACTTCTCTCTCTTTGTCAAAAGACGAATGGCTGATGTTGCTGGACGATGATACCTTACTTACAGAAAGCTATATGCTTACTCTATTTTCTAAGTTAGAAGGTAAAGAAAGAGAGAGTGACATCGTTGCTTACTGCGCGAAAATATATGATGGCACAACACAGATTTCTCCCACAGCAAGTGAGACTTTGGACATGCTCCTCTACCCAAGAGAAGCGGGTGTCTATCACCAAGATATTTCTGGAATATCCAGTACGCTAACGCTGAACGAGTCTTTCCTTGAACAAATCGGTGGTTTTACAAAAGAGTTTCCTCTTGACTACCTTGACCATTGGCTCTTTTCAAAAATCATTTCGAGTCATAAAAAGGTCAAGGTGTTGCAATGTAAACTTAGCCATCACCTATCGGTTCAAGATTTATCCAGTCTGTCAGAGGAAAGATTTCATAGTATTTTTAGCAGCGAATATCGATTTTACAAAGCCTATAAGCCCGACTTGCTCTGTCAACTTAAAAGAAAATATGTTAAAATGATTCTGAAAGGTCTTTTGCAGAGAGATTCTGGAATCAGATGGAAATACTTGATTAAATTAATGTTACAAGTAGAAAAAAGACAAAACCAAGACTAAGAGAGGAATTTCATAGATTTGACTAACAAAGCAAAAATTCTTCTAATCATTCCTGCGTATAACGAAGGAGAAGGGATTGCAGAGAACATCAAAAAAGTAGAAAATTATATTAAAAGTTCTTCTTATAACTTAGATTATGTGGTAATTAACGATGGTTCAACAGATAACGAAGAGGAAGTGCTAAAAGAGAATAAGATTAATCACGTTGAACTTATTCAAAACCTTGGAATTGGTGGAGCTGTACAGACAGGATATATGTATGCCTATAAAAATGGTTATGATATCGCAGTTCAGTTTGATGGTGATGGACAGCATGATATCGAATCGCTGCCTCAACTTATAGACCCTATTATAAATGACCAAGCAGATTTTACTGTTGGTTCAAGGTTCCTTGATGAGAGCAATTCAGAGTTTAAATCTTCAAAAACACGTCAAATTGGGATTAAGATTTTGTCCACTTTGATTCGTCTCACATCAAATATACGTATAATGGATGTTACCAGTGGTTATCGTGCAGGGAACAGAAAAGTTATTGAACAATTTGTGAAAAGATACCCTCGGCAATACCCAGAGCCAGAAAGCTACATGCATCTTTTTGCCAAAAATATTCGTGTAAAAGAGGTAGGGGTAAGAATGTTTGAACGAACTACGGGGACATCTAGCATAAGTCTTTTAAAAGGTGTAAACTATATGATTAGTGTTTCGTTATCCATTTTAGCAACGTCACTATTAGGGAAGGGTAGAAAATGATGCCGTTACAACTACGAATATTAGCGATTATTCTAGCAGTTTCATTCTTTTTTTATACGATTCATCTTGTTAGAAAAGACAAAGCAGAAATCCGACACATGTTGAAATGGCTGGTTCTAGCATTAGTTATTCTGTTTGGAGCACTTTTTCCAGAAGTGGGAAGTGAAGTCGCACATTTTTTTGGGATTCAAACTCTTACCGCATTATCCTTATTTATACTGGTAAGCATTTTACTGATCATTGTTTTAAAATACCAGATGTCTCTAATATCTGCTGAAAAGCAAATAAAAAATTTAGTTCAAGAAATATCATTACTTAAGAAGAATGTGGAAGAAGTGGAAGATAAGAATGATTCAAAACAATAATATTTTAATCACTGGTGGGGCAGGGTTTATTGGTTCATCTTTGGCTAATAGGCTTCTTCCTAATAATAAAGTTACGATTATTGATGACCTCTCAATGGGAGATTTTTCTAATCTAAGTAGCTCGAGTAATTTAATAAAAATAAAAGGCTCTGTAACGGATAAAGCTCTGCTTGAAAAAGTATTTGAAGAAAATGACTTTGATTATATCTTTCATCTTGCAGCAGTGGCCTCTGTGGCGGATTCAGTTGCTCGTCCATATGAAACTCATCAAGTCAACTTTGACAGTACAATGGCGATTTTAGAGATTCTACGGACAAAGAAAAAATCAATAAAACGCTTTATTTTTTCTTCAAGCGCAGCGGTTTATGGAGATGAACCAACTCTTCCAAAACAGGAAGAAAGTATCATTCGTCCGCTAACACCTTACGCGGTTGATAAATTTGCCTCGGAAAGAATGGTCATGGTTTATAATGATCTTTACAAAATTCCGGCAAGTGCAACGCGCTTTTTCAATGTCTATGGTCCAAACCAGAACCCTAATTCCCCATATTCCGGTTTTATTTCGATTTTGGTGGATTGTCTGAAAAATCAGAAGCTCTTGACAATTTTTGGCGATGGTGAGCAAGCAAGGGATTTTGTTTACATTGATGATGTCCTCCAAGCATTGCTTCTTATTGCAACATCTGACCAATCTTTAGGCCAAGTTTACAATGTTGGAACTGGAACAAAGACGACTTTGAATGATTTGATCCGCTTTTCCCAAAGCGATTTAGGCAAAGAGGTAGATGTCAAATATGCTGAACCAAGAGAAGGCGATATTAAACTTTCAATCAGTAACATCCAAAAATTAAAGAAAATAGGATATAATCCAAAGTATAATCTCGAAAGTGGAATGAAGAAATACTTAGATTATGAATTTCACAAATGAAAAACGAGTTTAAATCAGGAATATTTTTCACGGCAATTGCTCAGTACAGTACCGTAGTTGTACAACTTATCCTCAATATGGTGCTTTCTCGACTGTTGACACCTGAACAAATAGGGATAGTAACTACGGTACAAGTGTTAATTTTATTTTTTCAGCTCTTAACTGGTACAGCTATCGCACCAGCAATTGTGCAAAATAAAGAGTTGAAAGCTGAAGATTATGGGGTGATTTTTAATTATACGATTTTAATCGGTGTGATTACCTCTCTATTTTTCGGAGTTGTTGGTGGCTTTACATTATCAACAATTTTCAACAATCCTATCTATATCCCGATTTGTTGGTCAATGTCACTTATCATTCTTACTGCAGCCATGAATCAAGTGCCTAATGGTATCCTCAGTAAGGAAAAAAGATTTAAGGCAATCAGTCTTCGATTGGCTGGAGCAAGCATAATTAGTGGGATAATGGGTATAACTGCTGCAATAATGCATGCAGGGATATATTCATTGGTAATCACCTTTACGATGATTGAAGCGATTATACTTGTGTTGAATTTACGATTGGTAGATATTAAGTATACACGATCAATGCGTATTGAACCTATGAAGAAAATCTTTTCATTTGTCAAATATCAAACGAGCTTTTTATTACTAAACTACTTTTATCGTAACTTCGATAATATACTTGTAAGTAAGTTTTTTGGCGCAAAGCCCTTAGGAAATTATTCAAGAAGTTACCAATTGCTGTCCCTTCCGATAACTGTGTTTTTAAGTGTTGTCAACCCTGTTTTACAACCCATCTTGGCCGAACATGAAAAAAATGTTCCTTTGATAAGAGATACTTATTTAAAGATTAGTCAAATCCTCGCCTTTATTGCGATTCCGGTATCTGTTTTCTTTTCACTCAATGCTGAGCCCATCATTTATTTACTGTTTGGAAATCAATGGGGGGGAGCAGTCATGCCCCTGAGATTTTTAAGTTTGAGTATATGGGCACAGATGCTAGCACAGATGATGCCAGCAATATGGCAGGCAAGAAATCTTGTGAGGATTCAATCCTTTAATGGGATAGTTTCTTTAGGAATTATTTGTATAAGTATTATAGTTGGAATTTCCTTTGGTTCAATAAATACTGTGGCAATTGCAGTTTCAATCTCTTATATAATCAATTTTGTTATTTCAGGAAGTTTGCTAATGAATCAAGCGCTTGAAGGAAAGTTTCGTCTAATTGTACGTAATCTCATAAAACCTTTCATCCTGGGAATATTGCTTTATGCAGTTTTATATTTCACACAAGATTTTACTAATATTTTAAATTCCTTTGTTACTCTTCTTGTGAGAGGAAGTATTTGGCTAGTTTTAATTGTGGTTTTCTTGTACTTCTCTGGCGATTTGAAAAATATAAAACAATTGGTGAAAAATAATGAATAAAACAGTTGCGATTTTTAATGGATATTACCTTCCCCATTTAGGGGGGGTCGAACGCTATACCTATAATATTAGTAAAAAGTTACACGAGCGGGGCTATAATGTCATTATAGTGACGACTCAGCATAGTGATGATTTGCTTAACGAAGAGATACAAGAAGGAATAAAAATTTATCGTCTTCCTGTAAAAAACATTTGGAAAAACAGGTATCCATTTTTGAAAAAGAATGCCTTATATCATTCTTTAATAAAGAAAATTTCATCTGAACCTATTGATTATTATATTGCCAATACTCGTTTTCACCTTCCTGCCCTGTTAGGAACTGAACTGGCCAAGAAAAAAGGAAAAGAAGCAATCGTTATCGAGCATGGTTCGTCCTATCTTACCTTGAACCAGCCCATTTTAGATTTATTTTTACAAAAAATTGAGCATTGGTTAATAAAGAAGGTGAAGAAAAATACTTCCCTTTTTTATGGTGTATCCAAGGAAGCTTCTGAGTGGTTAAAGACTTTTAACATAGATGCAAAAGGTACACTTCCTAATGCAGTCTCCGTCGAAGAGTACAATAACCAAAAAATAGAAAAAGTCCAAGATAAGACTGTAATTTCTTATGCTGGGCGATTGATTCCACAGATGAAAGGCGTTGAAATACTGCTTTCAGCTTTTGAAAAACTTTCAAAAGAGAGAGAGGACTTGGAACTGATTATAGCTGGTGACGGACCACTATTAAAGGAAGTTCAGACACAGTATCAACAAGAGAATATAAGATTTTTAGGACGACTCCCTTATGAGAAAGTACTAGAGTTAGATGCGCAATCGGATATTTTTGTTTTGATGTCTCGGAGTGAAGGCTTTGCGACAGCAATGCTTGAGGCAGCGATGCTAGAAAATGTTGTAATTGCTACTCCAACGGTTGGTGGGGCGCGAGATATTATGCCAGATGAAAGTTATGGCTTTATTATCGAAAACAGTGAAGCTGCCTTACTTCAAACGCTGAGAAAAATTATTGCAAATAAAGAAGAGATGAGACGTATACAGAAAAAAGTATCTAAGAATGTAGTAGAAAACTTTACATGGGAACAGTCAGCAGAAGCTTTTGTAAAAGTTTTCAAAGAATTGGACGAGAAAAAATGAAAGAGATAACTCAAGAAGAACTTCGGGAAATACAGCTTGACCAACTGGCTTATATCGATACGATTTGTCGAGAAAATGGTATTGAATATACTTTAGCTGGAGGCTCTTTGATTGGAGCTATGCGTCATGGGGGCTATATTCCATGGGATGACGATATTGATATTGAGCTTACACGGGCAAACTATGAACGCCTCATTAAGATTTTGATGGAAAAACTTCCAGATGAGAGATATGCTCTGCTTCATTATAAAGTAAGAGAAGCGTATCTTCCTTTCGCGAAGTTATATGATACACGTACAACATTTGAAAGTGAAATTGATAATTTGAATAGGGGTACGGGAGTGTTTTTAGATATTTTTCCAATGGATATTTTACCCGATGATGAGGAAGAGCGAAAACATTTCAAAAAAGAATTCTTGAAAAAAGCCGTTCGATTAACAGCTTCTAATCCTCATGGCGTTGACTTTGCCAGTGCAAGTAGAAAGCTATATTTTTGGGGGAAGTTGATTTTGTGGATGCCGCAACACCTCAAATACCGCGGGAAATATCGGACTTTAGCTGAACAGTTAGACCTCTTTATGCAAAAATACAATAATACAGATAACAATTTAGTTTCATATCTGTATACTGGTTATAAAAATGCAATTTTTCCTAAAAAAATCTGGGAAGAATATGAAGATGTAAAATTTGAGCACTTGATTTCTCGAAAACTGAAAGATCATGATGCTTATCTCTCACGTCAGTATGGCGATTATATGAAATTACCCCCAGAAAATGAGAGAGTAAATCATGAATATTACAAATGGTTTTGGAAGGATAAATCATGAAATTTAGCATTATTATCCCAGTTTATAATTCGGAAAAGTATATAGAAAAATGCGTATCCAGCATTACTCAGCAAACGCATCAAGATTTAGAGATTCTTTTAATAGATGATGGTTCAACAGATAATTCTGGAAATATATGTGATGAACTATCAAAGGCTGATTCTAGAGTGAGAACCATTCATCAAGAAAATGGAGGGACATCAAAGTCTAGAAACACAGGTTTAAAAGAAGCCACTGGCGACTATGTTATGTTTATGGATAATGATGATTTATGGTCGACTAAAGATGGTTTGGCGGCTATAAACAGCCAGCTTCTAGAATCCAAGGCTGATGTTTTAATATTTGATTCTGCGATTGAACGAGAGGGTAATGTCGATCATGCAGGAGAATCTAATTTTTCAAGAGATAGAGTATTAAAACAACCTACAGAAGTCGCTTTGAAAGAATTAATCGTAGGGAACAAACTGGTTCGGGCTGTTTGGACAAAGGTAATCAAAAATGATTTAATAAAAAAACATCATTTGGAATTTCCAGTAGGAATGAGAAATGAAGATACAGCTTTTACAGCAGATTTAATTGCTGTTGCACAAAGCTACGACTGGTATAATTATTATTTTTACACTTGGATTAAAACAGGAGTGAGTCAAACTTCGAAAAGAGTCTCTCTTCAAAGTATGAAAGATTTAGAAGAAATTTTGGTTGCTAATTTTGATAGAGCTTCAAAAATAGAAAACAAAGAAATAAAAAAAGCTTTTTTATCTTATTTGGCCTATCCATATGTAGTTCTGTTAGGGCAAGCCAAAGAATATCAGAAACAAGATAAAACGGCGAGTCTCCAAATAATAAAAAACTTGGAACACTATAAATTTATCTTAAATATTGATGGGCATCCCACAGTTAAAAAGATAAAATACATTTATAAAATATTTGGATTCAAAGTAGTCGTCCACCTTTTAGGAAGAGAAATGAATAGAATATACAGGACACAAGGAATTTGACATGGGATATAGTTTGACAATTCTGACCCCTACATACAATAGAGCATATGTCTTACCCAAGCTTTATGAAAGTTTAACAGGGCAGACCAATCTGGAGTTCACATGGTTAGTAGTCGATGATGGAAGCAGTGATAATACAGAAGAGCTAATCAACGAATTTATCAAAGAAGAAAAGATAAAGATTGTCTATATTAAGCAAGAAAACGGTGGAAAGCATAGGGCCCTAAATACAGGAGCTAAAGCGGTTACTACTGATGCTGTATTTGTTGTAGACAGTGATGACTACCTGACTTCTGATGCAGTGGAAACAATTCTTAGCTCATGGAATATTGTAAAAGAAAACGCGCTTATGGGAATTAGCCTTTTACGAGGCTACAGTGAAACAGAGGTAATAGGGGAAGAGTTTCCTGAGAACTATCTCATTAAAAATTTCAATGAGGTCAGGTATAATATGGGGATAAAAGGAGATAAGGCAGAAATCATAGATGCTGAAATTATGAAATCAAGTCCATTTCCAGATATCCCTAGCGAACGCTTCATGAGTGAAGGAGTGGCTTGGAAAGAAATGGCTAAAAAGGGCGACTCACTCTTTATTAATAAGATTATCTATATCACAGAATATCTTGAGGATGGCTATACAAGTTCTGGCAGAATGCTACTCATCAATAATCCACTTGGAGCCATGCTCAATGCAAAGATGGCGATGACAGATGAATTTACTCTAAAAGTTCGTTTAAGAAATGCTCTCCTGTACATTGCTTATGGCTACGTTGCGCATAAGAATAGAAAAGAGATTGTTCAAGAAAGTGGTCAGAAAGCCCTTGTTCAGTCGTTACTCCCATTTGGTTGGTTGTTTTACCACTACTGGAAGCTTAAATATAAATTTTAAGTATAGGAATTGAAAGGAAAAAGAATGAAAACAGTCTTAGTTGCAGGAACATTTGATATTATACATGAGAGTCATATCAATATGCTTAAAAATGCGCGTAATCTTGGTGATCGCTTGATTGTTATGGTTTCTACGGATGAGTTTAACTGGAATGAAAAACAAAAACGAGCTTATCAGGAGTATGATACGAGAAAATATATCTTAGAAGCAATACGCTACGTTGATTTGGTTGTGCCAGAACAGTCATGGGATGATAAAGCGCTCTATATTGATATGTTCGATGTCGATATTTTTGCCATGGGAGATGACTGGCGGGGCAAATTTGATAACCTTAAAGAACAGTTTCCAAATTTGAAAATAATGTATTTTCCACGTGGAAAAACATCTTCTTCTAAAATAAAAAAAGACCTTTGGGAAATGTATCAAGAAAAAGAAGAATAATTCGTAGGTAAAGATGGAGAGCTCATGTTAGAAAAAAATCTACCCATATTAAAAAGAAAGATGCCATACATACTTTTTTGTACGTTTTTTGGCCTCCTTTTTTTGAACATGCTATTTGCCCCAGTAAAAGCACAGGCTGCACAAGTAGAGAAATTATCGACTAGAATTGAAGTGAGCAATAACGGTACACCTGTCATAAATACTTCTTTTAGTGCCTTGAATGTTGAAGTTGCTATGCAGCAAATCAAGAAAGGGGAATTTTCACAAAGCTTTCTTGAGGGGGGAGCATGGAAGACCTTTCTTCAAAGTGCTCCAAAATGGATGAAAGTTCAGGGAGACGAAGTTCTTTTTGATAATGGTTTGAAGTTTGGTCCAGGAATTATACTTAGTGATACAGATGCTAGAAAAATTATGAACAGTATCCTGGTTTCTAATGGGAAAGCTATTATTGAGCAATTAAACTTAGAAACACCAGATGTACCAGAGTCTCCAGTAGCTTTTTATCAACCAGGCAAATTTACAAATAAATTTACCGATCAAAAAGGAATTGCAGAAACAACTTTGTCTGCAGGATTAACGGCCATTTTAGATGCTCAGTCGAACTATGTCAAGTTGATTGATGTGCAGAACAACAATCAAACTTTTTCCATTGATTTAGAGAATACGAGTCCAGACTTGAAGTTTAATTTGCAAAGTGTAACTCCAGAGGAGAAAACCACTTTTGGTCAGTATGTTGTTTCATTGGATCAGAGTCTGGAATATCATCTTGTCATCAACCGAAATCTACTGCACACGACAGATTCAGTGACATTGTCCCTGCCTGCTAATTCTCAACTCGTTGTGGACTCCATAGAGAGTTCAAATCCTGAGGTGAAAATTACTCCAAATATTCTTGCCTTTGATGAAAATACTGCAAGTGGTCCCTCTCCCATTGTTGCTGCAACGGTAGATTTTAGTGAGGGATTGAATCAAGATATTGTTGTTGTCGTAAAGACACATATGAATAAAGCACTGATTTCAGCGGCAAACCCGCTTGAACTTAATCTAACTTTGCAGGCAACGATAACTCAAAATGGAAATGGTATCCAACTGGCGACCACTCCTGATTTGGTTACTTCGGGTATTAATTTTGCTATGATTGACGGTGAAAAACTATCTTTGGCTTCTGGTGCAGAATACGTTTTGGGACGCGAAAGAGGAGAAGCAAAAGAGATATACTCACCTGATGGTTCTTGGAAAGAAGTGGGAGACTTAGACACCAATCTTTCTTCTGTTGCCGAAGTCATTAAGGGGGGAAGAAGATACACGATTGCATCTGGAAGTGGCGCTATCCCTCTGGCTACGACTCGGTTTAACTTTGACTTAGACAAGAACAGGGACATCAATCGCTCCCTTATCCAAATATATGGTTTGAGTAAAGGTGAAAAGTATTTTCTATATCAGATTAAGCCCGCACAAAACTATACGGCAAACAATAAGATTCATTATTTTGATGTGGATTATTCTCATCGAATTTCAAAGAATGGAACTTTAATCAGTGAAAGCACTGTTTCAAAATCCAACACAGCTCTTCCGACACTTAATGGGCGCATCCCAGATTTTTCAGCAGGAGAAAATGAATATCACCCATTATTGATTACTGATGCTCCTGTAAGAAAAATAGATGTGCTAAAAAAGATAAGTATTAGCATTGTTGTTTTTATTCTTATAGGCGCTGTTTCTGTTTTTGCTGTCATTAAATATTTGTAAGGAGATTATATGAAAACTAAAGAATTTGATAAGGTTGAGAAAAATCTCCATAAAATTTATTTTGTAGTAGCGGTGATAATCAGCAGTGTTCTCTCTATTGGAATGCCCTTGTTTAGTGAGCCGGATGGACAATGGCATTATTCGGTGAGCTCAAATATTGTCCATCTCAGCAATGATTTGTCTGCCTATGGTGAACCCATAGGAACAGGTACGGATGTTCAGGAAGTTGCCTATCAGAGAGGCGATTGGTTTGAAAAGTACTTTGAAAATCAAATTGTAAGAATGCCGATAGAGAAAATTCCAAGAACAAGTTCCATCCCTCCTGTCTTAAACTTTAATTTTCTAGGTCATGCAATCCCAGCCCTTGGCGTATGGCTAGGTTATCATATTTATCCATCTGTTGGTGTCATGGTTGTCGTTGGGCGCTTGGTTTCTAGTTTAGTTTCTAGCTTTGCGATTTGTATGATTATTAAGTACTTGAAACGGGGAAAGTTGCTTTTTATGGCGCTTTCCCTAACACCAGTTATCGTAGCTACAACAGCAAGTTTATCTTATGATACACTTTCTTATATTGCAGCATTACTGGTTTTCATGCTTACGATAAATGTTTATGAAGCTAAGCGCATGAATTGGAAGTATGCACTTGCGATGCTTGCCACGACAGTTTTTGTTATGATAGGGACAAAAACAAATATAAAGATTTTAGTGGCTCTTTTTCCACTAGTGCTTTTTGTACTATTTCTTCAACGCCGTCAAGAGCTAGGAAAAGGTAATTTTCTTAACTTGAACCACAGAAAGCTTGTGATTTTGGGTGTTGCTGGTACGGCATTGCTGCTATTGGCTTTGGCTGCTGTTTTTACTCTTAAACCTAGTTTATTGTTTTCAGCTTACCGGATCATTATTAATTTCACAGTGAATTTAGCACCGGGTCTTTCAACGAATAATATATTTATCGGCTTGCTTGTCTCCCCTTATCCAGGTTACAATTACATGCCTTATTGGGTGGCCGGAGCATGGTATATTCTCTTAGTGCTTGTTATGCTGTCCGAGGAGAAGTTTGTAAAATCAAAATTATTAAGTTTCGGAGCTTTAGGGCTTTTTCTCGCTAATTTTTTAGGCGTTTATCATGGATTTTTGACATTTTTGGGAGCGGGCTATAACCCTGCACCGAATAACATCGTTGCAGGGGCAATCTATGGGCAGCAAGGCAGGTATTTTACACCATTTATTCCCTTGCTTGCTTTGGGGCTGGCCAATACAGCTCTTCCACTCAAAATATTGCCTAAACGCTCCGTCCTATATTTAACTGTCGGCCTTGCTTTTGTTTCTAACTTTATCTTAATTTTTGCTACCTTGTTTGGTATCTATTATCTGTAATAAGAAGAGTAGAACAAAAGTTGCCTTTGGGATTCTAGAAGTTCAAAAAACGCTTAACCCTATGCATAAAACATGCCAGGTTAAGCGTTTTTTCTATTATCGTAAAGTGTTGTAAAAGCGATTGATAAAGGCTGCCATCTCTCCACGAGTAATGCTGGCATCAGGTCTAAAGGTAGTAGGCGTGTAGCCTGTTGTGATTCCTTTTGATTTTAACCAGTTGATGTCATTTTTGAACATGTTACCATTTATGTCTGTGAAAGGTGAGTTATAAGTTCCTGAAGCTGGTGCTTTCCCCATAGCTTTGGCTGTACGATGCAAGAAGGCCGCCATTTGTCCACGGGTTACATTTCCATTTGGATTGTAGTGTGGTATCGTGCCATTTGAAATATTTGCTGCTGTCAACCAAAGAATCTGATTTTTATACTGGTTGATATCCGTATAAACATTGAATGGAGGTGTATAGCCTGGAGCTCCAGCTAAACGGTGAAGAAATACGGACATCTCACCGCGAGTGACATTTGCATCGGGATTATATGTAGTTGGTGTGTAACCTGTGGTAATTCCAACACTATAATTCCAGTTGATATAATTTTTGTAGATGGAGTGAGAGATGTCTTTAAATGGAGAAGAACCTGGATTTTTAACAGGAAGATGAGCAAATTTCACTGAAATTCTTGGAAGCTCTCCGCTGCTAAAAATATTCGCATAATCAATGCTTACATCTAAAGGGCTGCGTTTACTAAAGTTTGTAAAGTACATTTGGCTTGTATATTGCCATGCACCAAACTGCGTATTTTGGAGATTAGATGCACTAGGTTTTCCGTAAAGATACTGGGCAATCCAGAGATTTTTTGCCCCCAATTTTTTTGGCTCCATTTGACCGGTTCCATCAACGGCCCAAGCTTTTGAAGTGTAATGACGTGTGGTAGCAAAGCCTTGTTTTTTAAGCTGATCTGCAAAGTTCTGTGAGGCAATTGTCCAATCCCAGTAGGGCATACTGCCGACACTGCCAGCTGGAACATACTCAGCATCGTTAATCATGATAGTGCTCGCTGGAAGTCCATACTGTTTAGCGATTGAAGCAAAGAAATTTGCTTCTGCTCGAGCTGTATTGTTTACTGTAGCTTGAGCAGTTCTGCCTGACTCAGAAAAGTGAGAGAAATGATAAACGGCAATTACAAGTCCAGCCCTTTGTGCCATTTGGATGTGTGATTTGGCATAAGGATTGACATAATTTGTACTTTCGGTCAGCTTGACGATGACTGTTTTAACGCCCTGCGCCTTTAACTGGTTGAAATCGCTTTGGGTCATCCAAGATTGCCAAGAAGCGATATCAACCGCATCTTTACGCGGCAAACTTGCATCATTGGAAACAAGATCTGAAGGGGCATTTCTTAGATTTGTTTGCTCACTTTCTCTGGCAACTGATCGACGAAAACGGCTTGCATTTTTAGGGATATCTGTTTCCTCAGAGAGTTCCTCTTTAACGGTTTGCCCATCTTCATCAACCGCAGCCAAGTTTCCTTGAGCATCAAGAGGTGCTGCCATAGGATTTTCGGCTGTTTGTACTTCGGCATAGTAGCCCATTGGGTGGTTATCTACTGGAACTTCAGCAATTTCTGCCTTGACTGAGTGGGCAGCAAGAATGCTGAAACATATTCCGGTCAAAACGGCTGCTTTTTTTATGTTAATCATTTTTTCCTCATTACTATATTAATTATTAGTTTTTCTATCACTACTTATTCTACCAAAAAGCACAAAGCAATGAAAATTATTTAAAAAAATTTTTTTAAAATGAGTAAAAAATCATTGAAATCCCTAAAATATAGTGATAGAATAGTAAAAATATATATTTGGAGGATAAATTTAATGTCAAATTGGGAAACAAAGTTTTTGAAAAAAGGTTACACTTTTGATGATGTATTGTTGATTCCAGCGGAATCACATGTGCTACCAAATGAGGTGGACATGCGTACCAAATTAGCGAAGAACTTGACATTGAATATTCCGATTATCTCTGCTGCTATGGATACTGTGACAGACAGTAAAATGGCGATTGCAATGGCGCGACAAGGTGGACTTGGTGTTATTCATAAAAATATGAGTATCGCTGATCAAGCAGAGGAAGTACACAAAGTAAAACGTTCAGAGTCTGGTGTTATCACCGATCCGTTTTTCTTAACGCCTGAGCATAAGATTGAAGAAGCTGAAAACTTGATGGCCACTTACCGTATTTCTGGTGTACCGATCGTTGAAACATTAGAAAGTCGTAAACTTGTGGGAATCTTGACAAACCGTGACCTGCGCTTTGTTTCAAACTATAATCAAGAAATCAAAAATGTTATGACTTCTGAAAACTTGATTACAGCACCTGTGGGCACTTCATTGCGTGAAGCTGAAGAAGTTCTTCAAAAGCACAAGATTGAAAAACTGCCATTGGTTGATGAAAGTGGCAAACTTGCAGGTCTAATTACAATCAAGGATATTGAGCGTGTGATTGAGTTTCCTAATGCAGCAAAAGATAGCCAAGGCCGTCTCTTGGTTGCTGCAGCAGTTGGCGTAACTTCGGATACTTTTGACCGTGCAGAAGCACTTTTCGCAGCAGGAGCAGATGCCATTGTTATTGATACTGCGCATGGTCACTCTGCAGGTGTTTTACGTAAAATCAAAGAGATTCGTGATCACTTCCCAGATCGTACCTTGATTGCAGGAAACATCGCCACAGGTGAGGGGGCACGCGCGCTCTTTGAAGCAGGTGTTGATGTCGTTAAAGTTGGTATTGGCCCTGGTTCTATCTGTACAACACGTGTTGTAGCAGGTGTTGGTGTACCACAGATTACTGCTATCTATGATGCAGCAGCAGTTGCGCGTGAATATGGTAAAACAATCATCGCTGATGGTGGAATCAAATATTCAGGCGACATTGTGAAAGCTTTGGCAGCAGGTGGAGATGCAGTAATGCTTGGTTCAATGCTGGCAGGTACAGATGAATCACCGGGAGAATTTGAAATTTTCCAAGGACGTAAATTCAAAACGTATCGTGGCATGGGTTCGCTTGCGGCGATGAAGAAAGGTTCAAGCGACCGCTACTTCCAAGGGGCTGTCAATGAAGCAAATAAATTAGTACCAGAGGGCATTGAGGGCCGTGTTGCCTATAAAGGAACAGCTACAGACATCATTTTCCAAATGGTTGGTGGCTTGAAATCAGGAATGGGTTATACTGGCGCAGAGAATATTCTTGCTTTGCATGAATCTGCACAATTCATCGAGATGTCAGGTGCTGGATTGAAAGAGTCACATCCGCATGACGTGCAAATCACCAAAGAGGCTCCTAACTATTCAGTACAATAATTAATAAAAGCAACTTTGGTCTGTTTCTATATAAGGCTGCAATTCTCAAGAATTTCCGTATGATAAAAGACAATTTATATCAACGCTTAAGAGGGGAGAGACATCTCTCCTCTTTTTTTGCCTGTCAAAATGTCATTAATTTATGACTAGACTTGTGGGGAAAATGATAGAAGACACTGAACAGTAATTTTTGTATTTTGCTTTCTAATGGGAAGCAGAATCTTAGAAAATATGTTAGGATGAGTATGAATAATTAGCAGTTAGATAATGAATGAGAGAGTTTGTGGGAGAAAGTATGAAAAAAAGGAAGTTTGGCTTGAAAAAATATCAAAGGCTTTTAATGCTGGGTACAGTGTTTTTATCCTCTTTACAAGGTGTCGTTACAGGAGCTAGTGAAATCACTACTCATAGTTCTTTAGATAGAATAGAGGGAGCTGATAATAGTGGCTCATCAGAAGCACCAGAGAGTGAAGGTCCCCAATATATGGATGAAAGTCCAGTCAGTAAAGACACGAGCAGTTCTGTTGCAGGAACTGTTCGCTCAGATACTGAAGAAGTTTCAGACAACAGTAGTGAAACTGAGAGAAAGGTTAATGCAACTGAAATTAAGCCAGAGCAACAAGCCGAAGAACAATCTGAGTATAGTTTAGATAGGGGGAAAAATCTACCCAAGATTCCAGTTAACTTAAAAGCATTAGCAGTAAAAAATCCAGGTTCTTCTCCATTTAAGGACATCTCTCACTCTATTTACAAAAATTATATCAACTGGAATTATAGTGTTGGAATTACCACAGGTTACACACCAACTACATATAAACCAGATTATTACGTTACGCGGGGTGAGATGGCCGTATTTCTCCACCGTTTAGCTGGAGCTCCAGGCTATACACCTCCATTCAATGTTTATACGGATATCAACCAGTATAAAAATCAGATTCTTTGGTTGACAGCAGCAAATATTTCAAATGGCACGATACCACACTACAATCCAAATGGAAATGTAACCCGTGGACAAATGGCAGCCTTTTTGCATAGAATGGCAAAAGAATCTGGAAAGACGCCAAAGGACGGGAAGTACGATTCACCTTTTAAAGATGCTCAAAACAGTATGTTTAAAAATGATATAGGTTGGTTATATTCTAAAGAAATCACGACAGGTTATACACCAACCACATTTAGACCGGATGCATCGATTACACGAGGGGAGATGGCAGCGTTCATTTATCGCTTTTATAATAAAGTTGCAACAGTAGAACCTCATGTGCCAGTTGCTGATCCATGGAAATATGTCATTTCACATCGAGGAAGTGCAGAACGTGTAGAACACACATTTGCGGCGTACGACTTAGCAATACAGCAAGGCTCAAAGAACATTGAACAAGATGTTGTGGTTTCAAAAGATAAAACTTTATATGTTTCACATGATTTATCAGCCAAACGCTTGACAGGAGTGGATAAATTATATTCAGAGATGACTGATTCTGAAATTTCAAAACTTAGAGTAGCTAATGGAGAACCAATCCATACTCTTCAGTCCGTATTTGAGAGATATGGGAACAAGGTGAATTATATTGTCGAACTTAAAGCTGCAGACCCTCTTGCACAGGTCGTCCCTTTTGTGAATATGGTTCGTCAAAATGCTTTGGAAAATAATGTTGTATCTCAAAGTTTTGTGGAAGAGGTTCTCAAGAAAGTAGATGTTGTGGCTCCTAATATGCCCCAAATGCGCCTTGTAGGTACTCAGGCAGAGTTTGAACAAGCCTTGAATTCATCGGTGGCTCATACGATTTGTATGGTTTGGAGCATCATGAACAAGGATAATGTTGATAAAGTACATAAACAAAATAAAGCTGCGAGTGCTTGGACTTTGAGTAGTGAAGCGGATATTAAAAAAGCAATTTCTTTAGGCGTTGATAATTATTTCACAAATTATACAGGTTTAGCTATTCGCTTGGAAAAAGAATACAGATAAGTCAGATATAAAAAGGCATAAGCCAGCAGTGTTGAGCTTGCGTAAGAGAGTAAACTCCGCTTTTTCTATCTTTTTTCAAGAAATCCGTCATTATTTTTGGCCTACGGAGATTTACGACATAAACATAGTGTAAAAGAATTTGACAAACTAAGAAAAATTTGATAGAATGCTAAAGGTGCTCTTTAGGGAGCAAATATGAAAATGAAATGGGGTGAAATCAATGTCAAAAACTATCGTTCGTAAAAATGAATCGCTTGACGACGCTCTCCGCCGTTTCAAACGTTCAGTAACAAAAGCTGGAACTCTTCAAGAGCTCCGCAAACGTGAACACTACGAAAAACCTTCTGTAAAAGCTAAACGCAAGTCAGAAGCTGCACGTAAACGTAAAAAATTCTAATTGAAAATTTTGAGCCTGTCTTTTGAACAGGTTTTTTTCATTTCGCTTTACTTTAGTTCATCAGGAGGGACACACGCAATGCGGAGCACAGCAAGCTGTGTTCTTTTTTTTTCAAAAATATTGTGACAATGCACGAGTTTTTTCGTACTAATCAGTGTGGTTTATCTAAGGGGAGACAGAATGATACAAGATTTGGCGAAAAAAATTTTACATCAAGCAGTAGAAGAAAAAGTGCACGATCTTTATTTAGTGGCTGTGCGGGGAAGTTATCAACTTTATTTTCGTACAGCGACCGAAAGAAGATTTGAGCAAGACCTATCCCTTGAGCAGGGGCAAGCCCTGATTGCGCATATGAAGTTTGTATCTGGTATGAATCTCGGAGAAAGTAGACGAGCACAGTTAGGCTCTTGTTCTTATGTGTTAGACGGCAGGGAACAGCGCTTGCGTCTATCTACCGTTGGTGATTTTGAAGGACAGGAGAGCATGGTTATACGTCTCTTGCACCATGGACAAGTTCAATTAGATTTCTGGCATAATGATATCTTTGAAGATATGATCGGTGGGAGGGGGCTTTATCTTTTCTCAGGACCGGTTGGTTCAGGTAAAACCAGCTTGATGTATGAATGTGCGCGGCAGTATTTTAAAAATCAACAAGTTATTTGTATTGAAGATCCAGTAGAGCTTGTCGAGGAAGAGTTCTTACAGCTTCAAGTGAATAAGGTAATCGGAAATGACTATGATGCTTTGATTAAGCTTTCCCTTCGTCACAGGCCTGACTTGCTTATTGTTGGAGAAATACGTGACAGTCAGACGGCTAAAGCAGTTTTACGGGCAAGTTTGACAGGCTATACTGTTTTTTCGACAGTCCATGCACGCTCCATCTCAGGCGTAGTTGCGCGCTTGAAAGAACTGGGATTAACGGATTGGGAGTTGCGTTCCAGTCTTCAAAGGGTAATTTATCAACGCTTAATTGCAGGAAAAGGACTGCTTGTTTATGAGAAAAAAGAATTTGAAGATTGGCAGCCGGAACTCTGGAATGCACAGATTGATCAGTTGGTTACAGATGGATTTATCTCACCTGCTACAGCTTCGCAGGAAAAAATTGAGCCTCGTTAGACAAATTAAACTTATTCAGTTGATGAACAATCTTTTCACGAGCGGCTTTCATATCGGAGAAATTATTGATTTTCTTGAGCGCTCTGGCTTGACGGAAAAGCAATTTACCTCTCAGATGAGAAAGGGTTTATTGAGAGGAAAGAGCCTTTCAGGTATTTTAGATGATCTCAAGTTTTCTGGAGATGTCGTGACACAGTTGTCTTTGGCAGAATCACATGGGAATATTGAACTTACGTTAGGTTTGGTTGAACAGAATCTGACTCGCGTTTTGAACATTCGAAAAAAGTTGATTCAAGTTGCTACTTATCCCTTAATTCTTCTCGTTTTCTTGACTTTTATTATGTTGGGACTGAAAAACTATTTATTGCCCCAACTGGAAGAAAACACGAGTCTAGCCGTTAAAATTATTCAAAACTTACCCCTCCTTTTTTTATCGAGCATACTAATGTCAGTTGCTTTCTTCCTAATCTGCAAGCTTTATTTTAAGAAAAAGACGGCTTTAGAAAACATGAGAGTACTTGTTAAACTGCCCATCATAGGAAGTTTTGTACAGCTTTATCTGACCGCTTATTTTTCAAGAGAATGGGGCAACTTGCTTGCTCAGGCAGTGGACTTACGTCAAATTTGTTTTATCATGGAGGAGCAGAAAAGTCGTATTTTCAGAGAATTTGGTTTAGAGCTTCTTTATTCATTGGACAGTGGGAAAAAGTTTGAAGAAGCATTGAGGGTTTATCCGATATTTACAAAGGAACTTTCATTGATTGTTGAGTATGGGGAACTCAAGTCAAAATTGGGTCAGGAGCTGATGGTTTTTTCTGAAGAAAGCTGGTCAAGATTTTTTGAAAGAATAGAAAGAGCAATGCAGCTTATTCAACCACTGGTTTTTCTGATTGTCGCAGTATTGATTATTTTAATTTATGTCGCAATGCTACTTCCCATATACAATAACATGGGATCTGTAATGTAAAAAAGATATGGAGATAAGGATGAAAAATAAAACCCTAAAAGCTTTTACTTTGATTGAAATGCTTGTTGTTTTGCTTATTATTAGCGTTTTACTTTTGCTATTCATTCCTAACCTAGCTAGAGAAAAGAAAAATATAGAAAATACAGGTCAGACTGCTGTTGTGAAAGTTGTTGAAAGTCAAGCGGAGCTCTACCAGTTGGATAAGCAAGAGGGCCCAAGTTTGGGAAAACTTGTTTCTTCTGGTTTGATTACGCAAAAGCAAGCTGACAGCTATAACGACTATTATTCAAAAAATCCTAATGCCAAACGTCATGTACCGAATTAAGGGATTCACTCTTTTAGAAAGCTTGCTGGTTCTTTTCATATGTTCCTTTGTCATTATGGTTTTTGCAGGTTCTGTAAGGCAAGGGATACGTGTTGCACGTGCTGAGATTTTTGTTTTACAGTTTGAGCGCTTGTATAAGGACACACAGTATCTTGCGAGCCTAAAACGAGAAAGTCAGACATTACAGTCTATAAAAGGTTATTTGCGTAGTCAGGAGGAAGAATTAAAGGTACCAGAGGAAGTGGAAATCAATGATTTCTCCATTACTTTCGATAAAAATGCAGGAAATTCAAGTTTACAGAAAATATCCCTCTATCTGCCTTATCAGGGGAAAACGGTATCTTATCAATTAGAAATCGGAAGTGGAAAATATAGGAAAAAAATCTCTTGAAGCTCATATTTTGTTGGAGAGCATGGTAGCTATGACTTTACTCATTTTTTTAGTCACTTTTGTTTTGAATCAAGTCATACAAGTCAAAAAACAAACATATGAAGAAAATAGGAAAATAGAGGCACTAAATGTGGCGCTTATGGCGGTAGATATAGGAGAGGAACGTTTGAAAATAAATGATGTAGAAGTTTTTATTGAGGAAAGCCCTTCAAAAATCGTTGTCTGGGAATCTGGAAAGGTACTTATCACTCTTGAAAAAAAGAAAGCTTTATAGCTTCACACTTTTGGAATCACTTATTGCTTTACTGGTATTATCTGGGACCTTCTTATTGTTTTTAAGTATGACAAAGCTTTTTCATGAAGAAGTGAAACAAGCCACAATGGATCATACACAAGACTGGCAATTATTTTGTAACTTGATGCGAGGTGAGCTTGAGGGAGCAAAATTAGACAAAGTAGAGGATAACTATCTCTATGTAAATAAAAAAGTTCCTTTGCGATTTGGTTTATCCTCACGCGGAGATTTTCGAAAAACAAATGCAGCTGGCAGAGGTTATCAACCTATAATCCACCATTTGAAAAAAGCAGAGATAAGTCAAAAAGGACAGAAGATAAAAATTATTCTATTTTTTGAAAAAGGAGGCAGTCGTACATTTTTATACAGATTTTTAGAGGAGTAAAATTGAAAGCGAGTATTTTAGCTTATACTCTTGCTCTTTCTCTTATATTTAGCTTACTTTTACAATACTATTTACAGGGAGCAGTGAATGCTAAAAAACAAAGAGTGCTGCAACGTGACCGTTTAGAAACTCAACTAAGAGAAAAGCTTGATAAGCGTTTAGAAAGTGGAAACTGAACTAAAAAATACTTAACTGGTTGACATTATTTCAACTTTATATTATACTAGCTTTATGAAAAAATATACTCTCTTATTACTTATTCCTGTTTTGCTCTTTTTGACGGCCTGTCAAAAAGCAGCAGACAGCAAGCCGCAAATTGTAACAACCTTTGAGCCAATGTATGAGTTCACTAAAGCTATCGTAGGCGATAAAGTTGATATTGTCAATATCGTTCCTGCTAATCAAGAAGCGCATGATTTTGAGCCGAGTGCCAAAGATATGACTACTTTGACCAATGCAGATGCTATTGTTTACAATTCAAAAAATCTTGAAAAGTGGGCATCTTCTGCGAAAAACAAAGGTATAAAAATAGAGGCCAGTACTCCTGTAGAAAAGATTGGCGATGACCCTCATACATGGGTTAGTCCAAAGTCTGCTCTTCTAGAAGTACGCTATATTGCGGAAGAATTGTCTAAAAAATTCCCTGAATATAAGGAAGATTTCACTAAAAATGCCGACAGCTATATGGATAAGTTGAAAAAAATTGATCAGGATTTTGATCAGTTAAAAACGGCTAAGAACAAGACGTTTATTACACAGCATGAAGCTTTTGCCTATTTGGGACGTGACTATGGCTTGACACCCGTTGCTATCACAGGACTTGATCCAGAGATGGAGCCCTCAAGTTCCACTTTGATTAAACTGAGAGACGAGATGCGAAAATCCAACTTAAATACAGTTTATTCAGAGGAGAATTCTAGCAGTAAACTTGCAGAAACTCTAGCAAGAGAAGCGGGAGCTAGATTATTGCCTATTAACCCAGTTGAAGGACTGACAGATGAACAAAAAAAAGCAGGCGAAAGTTACCTGACAATTATGGAAGAAAATCTAAGAGCTTTGAAAGAGACAATTAAATAGAACTTAAGCTTATTTTAAGAAGTTTTCACTATAATAAGGTTCTTCCTAAAAAAATCTTTTCATAAAACTCCTAGAGTCCACTTTTAAAAAGTGGACTTTTTTCATAGAGGAAAGTATCACTTGGAGCTTCTATTTCGATTGGTTCCTCAAATAATGGATGAACAAAACTTATTTTTTCAGCATGAAGCATCATCCGGTTCTTTATTGAGTGGGGATTATAGAGCGGATCCCCGATAATAGGGTGCCCTTCACTTGAGAGATGAACGCGTATTTGATGAGTACGCCCAGTATCTAGTGTGCAGCGTACCAAAGATTGCTTCTTATTCTTGTCCAGAGTTTCTATATGAGTGATGGCTTTTTTCCCTTTTTTACTGACTACATATTTTTGGCGATTGTGCCGGTCTCTTCCTATATTTTTATGGAGAGTTAAGCTTTTTTCGCTAAAATGACCTTGGATGACTGCATAATAGGAGCGGTGAATTTCGTTTTCTTCAAACATTTTCCCAATAATGGGCAAGATAAATTGATTTTTAGCAAAGAGAACGGCTCCAGAGGTTTCTTTATCTAAACGGTGTACGACAAATACTGGGGCATTGAGAGAGGCTGTAACGTGATTTTGTAGTGCCAACTCTTGAGGACTATTGCCGTGTGTTTTCATACCTTCGGGCTTATTGACGATGACAAGATGTTCGTCTTCATATAAGATATCTGCGAGCACCGGATTTCCCGGTTCAACAGTAAGAGAAGCAAAATCTTCTTGATCAAAAATAAGTGTTATTTCGTCGCTTGGTTCAACAGTTTCTTCCCAGCTTGCAAGCAGTCCATTGATGAAAAGATGCTTTTTCATACGCAAAAGATGTCTTTGCTTGCGAGGCATTGACCATGTGTACTCTAATAGATGCGAAACACTTTGCTTTTTAATTTTTTTTGGTAAAATTAAACTAAATTTCATATAGAGTATTGTAACACAAAGCCTTTTTTGTTAGAATAGGCAAAACATAGAACAAAGGATTTTTTAAATTCATGTCAGACAAAAACCAAAGTTTTAGCCGGCGTGCTAAAAATAAGACGTCATCTAAAAGTATAGAGAAAAACAATAATATAGAAGAAAAGGCGATGAAAGAAGCGGAAGTTCCGCTTGAAGACCTGAGAGGTATAAAAAAATATTTAAGAATCATAGCGCCTTATACAGAGAAAATAAGGCAGTTTTTACGTCCAGTCAAACGCTTTTGGAAGAAGTATAACTTAACCAAGATCACCATCATTGCTGTGTTGGTCATGATTTTAGCAATTGGGTCTTATCTTTTTTATTTGGCTAAGACAGCCAATGTTTCAATTTTGCAAAAATCAATTGATGCTCAAACACAAATTGTAGATAAAAATGGGGATGAAGCTGGGCTTCTTTATGGCAGCAAGGGGACAACTGTTAAGTTTGACCAAATTAGTGACAATATTAAAAATGCTGTTGTAGCGACAGAAGACCGCACATTCTATGAAAATCATGGGGTAAACCTCAGTCGTTTTGCTTTAGCCACCTTTACTTTTGGACGGTTTGGGGGTGGTTCAACAATTACCCAACAGCTGGCCAAAAATGCCTATCTTACTCAGAAACAAACTATTGACCGTAAAGCACGTGAGTTCTTCTTGGCTTTAGAAATTAATAAACATTACAACAAGCAAGAGATTCTTGCAATGTATTTGAATAACGCTTATTTTGGTAATGGTGTTTGGGGCATTGAAGATGCGAGTAGGAAATACTTTGGCGTCTCTGCAAACCAAGTCACAGTAGATGATGCGGCAACACTCGCTGGTATGCTTAAAGGACCGGAAATTTACAACCCACTTTATCAGGATGGAAAATACGCAACGCCGCGACGTAATACTGTCTTACAAAACATGGTAAGCGCGGGTTATCTAACACAAACTGAGGCTGACAGTTATGCTTCGATTGATCTAAAATCCAAGCTTAAAGATACCTATGTTCCTCAGTCATCAGCTTACAAATATCCAAGTTACTTCAATGCTGTAATCGCTGAAGCACAACGTAAATATGGTCTCAGTCTTCAAGATATCATGAATGATGGTTACAAGATTTATACGACTTTAGACCAGAATAAGCAGGCAGGGATGCAGGTTACTTATGATAATGTTGCTCTTTTCCCCCAAGCCGCTGATGGTACACATGCACAGTCAGGCGCTGTTGCGATAAATCCAAAGACTGGGGGTGTCGAAGCGCTTGTCGGGAATGTTACGTCTGAGAATCATAACAGCTTTTTCGACTTTAACTATGCGACACAGTCCAGACGCTCTACGGGATCAGTTATCAAACCTCTCATTGCTTATCTCCCCGCTGTTCAGGCAGGTTGGGCGATTGACAAAATTTTAGAGGATAAACCTACAACTTATCCGCCAAATAACTGGAAACCACAGAATTACAGTGGTGAATATCTAGGCACTGTTCCCATGTATCAAGCTCTGGCGAATTCCTATAATATTCCAGCGATTAACACTTATCGGGCTATCACGCCTGAAAAAGGTAATGCTGTGGGACGGGAGTTTGGTTTGAACCTTAAGAAGGAAAACGAAAATGATACTTTATCAACAGTTCTTGGCTCTGGTGTTGAAACGAATCCTTTGGAAATGGCACAGGCCTATGCAACATTTGCCAATGATGGAGTAATGAACAGTGCACATCTGATTACAAAAATTGAAAATGCAGCTGGTGATACAATTGCTACAGCCAATGTTACGCAAAAGCGTATTATGACGAAGGAAGTGGCGGAGAAGATGAATGCCATGATGTTGGGTACATTTACGAATGGTTCGGCTTGGAATGCAGCTCCTGCTAGTTATGCTATGGCGGGTAAAACGGGAACCAACAATACAACGGACCAATGGGTTGTCGGGTACACACCAGACATTGCGATTGCACTTTGGATTGGCTTTCCAAATGAAACAAATGAGCAACAACAACTGCAGGGGACGTCTGAAGGACAACCCTCTGTGATTTTCCGGAATATAGCAAGCTATCTGTTACCTTATACGGCGGGGACAGCGTTCACAGCTGAAAATGCCTATGCCATGCATAACATTGCTCCTATTACCCCAGCCTGGACAGCACTCCGTGATCAGCAAGATGCGATTGTTTATCAAGAGCAAAGTGCGCAAAATACGACAGGGAATATACCGAAAAGTGAAGCTTCTAGCAGTGCTTCCTCAGATTCAGGCGGTGGATTTGATTTCCAAAAAACAGTTGATGATGCCAAAAATGCTGCTAAAAATATTTGGGACAATATTACTGGATTTTTCAATAGGTAAAATGTTCTAAAATATTATTAAAAGTGGTAAAATAGAGATAGTGCATAAGTTAGAAAAAAGTCATGCCACGGCTTTTTTTCTTACAAAAATGTGAGCCAAAAGTTAGTCTAAACAGAGTAAAATAAGTAGTGAAATTAAAATTTATTTTTTAGAAGGAGGACAATGGTGGAAGCAAAAAAACGTTTTGTTAGTGGTTTCAACGGCTTGCGTACCTTAGGGGTTTTTGCTGTCATTTTCTATCATCTCTATCCAGAAAAAATTCAGGGTGGCTTTTTAGGAGTTGTTCTCTTCTTTGTACTCTCCGGTTATTTGGTGACGGACTCATTACTAAGGGAGTTTAAGGGGACTAAAAAGATAAGCCCTCTTAAATTTTGGAAAAAAAGAATGAAGCGTATTTATCCCATGCTTTTGGTTGTCTTTCTGATTGTCTCTCCATATCTGTTGTTCTTCCAGAACAATCAGATGAAAGGTTTGCGGTCAAACTTCTTGTCAAGTGTTTTTATGGTCCAGAACTGGTGGCAGATCCAACAAGGGTCGTCTTATTTTGCTGATTCGGCAGGTGAATCACCTTTTAAACATATATATTACCTCGCAATTGAAGGGCAATTCTTTCTTTTCTGGCCGCTGATAGTCATTTTCTTAGTGAAATTTATTCGCCATAAGAAACATAGTTTTTTATTGATTAACTTTTTAGCTATAATCTCATTGATTTTGATGATTGCCCAGTATAAGGTTGGGCAAGACCCAACACGTGTTTACTATGGGACAGATACACGTGTTTTTAGTCTTTTCATGGGCGCGAGTATGGCTTTCGTCTGGCCACTGAACAAAAGTCATGCTAAGTTGAACAAGAAAGGGCAAGCATTTGGCCGCAATCTATTACTAGGTGTTCTTGCTCTTACTTTGCTCTTGTATATCTTTATGCCAGCGCAGAGTCCAATTACATACTATGGCGGCCTCTGGTTTGTTAGTCTCTTATCGATGCTTTTAATTGCCTTAGTTGTACATCCAGGTTTGAAAGCGAACAGAATATTTTCGAATAGGATTTTTGATTATATCGGCTCTCGTTCCTATGGCATTTATTTATGGCAGCTGCCCGTATTTGCTCTAGCAGCTGCAAAAATTATTAATCCTACAAGCTGGTACAATGTTATCTGGCAGTTGTTGCTGGTTTTTGCTTTGTCTGAACTCTCTTATCGTTTTATTGAAAGCCCACTTGTGGCTTATGATTATAGTAAATTATGGCCATGGATTAAAACAAAGGCAGAAGACATTCAGCGAGAGAGGTGGCGAGCATTACCCAAAAAAGCACTTGCAGTTGTCATTTTAGTAAGCGCTTCCTTGCTTATCATCTTAACCTCTCCCAAGTCTCCACATGATCAACAGGTCTTAGAAGCTAAGATTATGGAACAGCAAAAAGCACTTGAAGAGGCTAACTTGAAAGCTGCAAATGCGCGTGTTAGCGCCCCTCTCAAAAGTATTGCTGAAAAATACGGTGTTGATCCCGTGGTTGCAGAAAGAGCAAGTGAAATGAAAATTTTT
Organism: Lactococcus ileimucosae; assembly: GCF_943193185.1. Taxonomy (GTDB): domain Bacteria; phylum Bacillota; class Bacilli; order Lactobacillales; family Streptococcaceae; genus Lactococcus; species Lactococcus ileimucosae. The sequence continues at coordinate 36,612 of NZ_CALPDE010000007.1, read as the reverse complement.
GCAGTTGGAGATTCTGTCATGGTCGCAGGTTCAACAGATCTGCAAGAAGCCTTTCCAAGAATGACGATTAAGGCTGTTGTAGGAGAGCAAGTAGATTCAGGGGCGACGATTTTAGCGGAAAATAAGGAGGCTGTTCAAAAGGCAGATGCTATTTTGATTGGCTTAGGCACAAATGGAACACTAACTATTGGGAATACGAATTATGTGGAAAAGATTATGCAAGAAGTTGGTGATAAGCCTGTTTACTGGATTAATAATCTCATGCCCCGTCCTTGGGAAAAGAGTAATAATAATCAGCTAAAAGAGATGGCTAAAAAGTATCCCAATTTGACAATTATTGATTGGCACGGTCTTTCGGAAAACCAAAGTTCATGGTTCTATAGTGACGGTATTCATCCAAAAGATCAAGGCGCGATGAATTATACACGCTTGATTTTGGAAAGTATGGCGAAAAAATAGAGAGATTTGAATTTTTTTCGGAGTTCTGCTAAAATAATAGCATGTTAAAAAAAGCGGGATTGGCATGCACTGTCTGTGGCTCGAGAAACTACTCTCTCCAACTGTCAAAGACAGCAAAAGAAAAACGCATTGAAGTCAAAAAGTTTTGCTCACGATGTGGCAAACATACTTTGCATAAAGAAACGAGATAAAGTAAATGTTTAAATTTATTGGTAGTGTTGTCAAAGAAATGAAGTTAACAACGTGGCCGACACGTAAACAGTCTGTTATTGATTTTTTCATGGTTATTGAATATACTGTTTTCTTCCTCATCTTTTTGATGATTTTCGACTGGGTAACGCAAAATGGTATTACAAGTGCTGTACAGTACCTACTTCCATTTGTACGTAATTAGTGATATAATGAAGGAAAAGGCGAGAGCCTTTTTCTTATACAATCCGTTCAGACCATGAACTTACAAATTTGAAAATAAATAAAAAAGAGGTGCTCAAATGGACGAAAGTACATTGACAAGTTTTGACCAAGGCTGGTTTGTTATCCAAACTTACTCTGGTTACGAAAAAAAAGTTAAAGAAGATTTGCTTGAGCGTGCAGAACTTTATAATATGGCAGATAAAATTCTTCGCGTTGAGATTCCAACAGAAACGGTTCGCACAGAAGTGAACGGTAAAATGAAAGATGTTGAAGAAAATCTCTTCCCAGGTTATGTTTTAGTGGAAATGAACATGACAGACGAGGCTTGGTTTATCGTCCGTAATACACCGAACGTTACAGGGTTTGTAGGCTCACACGGTAACCGTTCAAAGCCGACGCCGCTTTTTGAAGAAGAAATTCAAGAAATCCTTATTGGTATGGGTAAAGTTGTGCGTGAAATTGACTTTGATATCTTCGTTGGTAAGCGTGTGCGCATTATCGACGGTGCTTTCTCAGGATTTGAAGCACCCATTACTGAAGTTTTAGGCGATGACAAGATTAAAGTTATGGTGGACATGTTTGGACGTGAAACACCAGTAGAACTTGATTTGCATCAAATTGAAGAAGTCAAAGGATAAAAAAATAAGAGCGTATCTTTAAGGGTGCGCTCTTATTTACCCTAAATATGAAATCAACAAAAGAAATCTTAAAATTTGCACTTCCCGCTGTTATCGAAAACTTTTTACAAATGTTGATGGGGCTTAGCGATACATTTTTAGTTACTCGACTTGGTCTTGCAGCTGTAGCAGGAGTCTCGCTGGCAAATAACATTATTACTGTCTATCAGGCGATATTTATTGCTCTAGGCACGATATTATCAAGTGTTCTAGCTCGAAAAATGACGAGACAAATGCTTAACGCAGGTATGAAGCTTACCATGCTATTAGGCGGTTTCATTGGGATATTAACGGTAATATTCGCGCAAGATTTGGTTTATTTTTTTGGTGGGCGTGGAGAAGTAGCTGCTTTAGGTAAGACTTACTTGCTTTTAGTTGGTGGAACAATTGTCCTTTTAGCACTGATGACAAGTTTTGGAGCAATTATCAGAGCAAATGGAGATACCCGCACACCAATGTATGCCAGTTTTTTTGCCAATCTCCTCAATCTCCTTCTTTCGGCTATATTGATATTTGTCCTTCATATGGGAGTGGTTGGAGTAGCTTTGGGAACGATGGCATCAAGAACTTTGGCTCTCCTTTATTTATGGAAAAAATTGAAAGAGAAAAATTTACAGCCGACAAAAGATTTTTTCAAAGAAAAAATCAGCAAGGAATTGATTTTTTTGACACTCCCAGCTGCAGGAGAACGTTTGGCTATGCGTGTAGGAGACCTCGTAATTATGGTTTTGATTATTGCCTTGGGCAATCCTGTATTTGCAGGTAATGCTATTGGTGAGAGTATTACACAGTTTAACTATATGCCTGCCTTTGGTTTAGCCACGGTGACCGTAATTTTAGTTGCTCAAGAGTTTGGCCACAAAAATATCAAAGCTATTCGCTCTTATATCACAAGGACTTATTGGCTGGCAAGCAGTATGATGTTTGCCATTGGTTTATTTCTGGTTTTAGGTTCCTCGTTCTTGAGTCGACTTTTTACTTCAGACACAACAGCTCTCGCAGCCAGTCACACAGTTATTCTTTTTTCCTTCTTAGCAACATTTTTTGTCACGGGAACGACAACTTATACAGCGGCTTTTCAAGGAATAGGAAATGCAAAACTTCCCTTGTATACAACAATTATAGGAATGCTCGTCATTCGTGTAGGGCTTGGGTACGTTCTTAGTCAAATTTTTGCATTTGGACTGGAGGGGATATGGTTTGCTGTTCTTGCAGATAACTTTTTCAGATTTGTTTTTCTGAAACTACGTTTTCAGAGAACGATACAGCACTATCTCGAAATCTAAAAAGTCATCCCGCTTAGTTTTGGATGACTTTTTAAATCTTATAAAATTATTTTGAAAGTTCTTTTTCTTTTAAGAGGTCACGAATTTCGCGTAATGTATCCAGTTCTTCGTTGGCTACAGGAGTATCCTCGGCCGCTTTTTTAGGAAAGAGCTTGTTGATTGCCTTAACAATAATGAAGACAATAAAGGCAGTAATCAAAAAGTTCAACACATCATTTAAGAAAGCACCGTATGCAAAGGTTGCACCAGCGACTTTGACAGACATTTGAGTTAGGGCACCATCTTGAACAAAGAGTCCGATAAGAGGATTGATGAGATTGTTAACCAAAGAAGAAACGATGGCTGTAAAGGCTGCACCAATAATAACACCGACAGCTAAGTCTAAGACATTCCCACGTAAAATAAATTCTTTGAATTCTTTAATCATAAGTTCTCCTATTGCTATATGTATATATTGTTATTATATAGTATTTCTAAAGCGATGTGAATTATTTTGTCGCAAAATTTAATTCGGGTAAATTACTTGCCCACCTATGTAGCGGAAAGAAAATAATTTACAAAAAAATTATTTATACTCTTGACAAGACAGGAGTGCTTTGATAGAATGGATAGGTGCTGTAAAAATTGCAGTATTAGCGATGAAGCGAGAGGTTGCGACACACCCGAAAGTATTGCCATACTTCGGTGTCGGTTTTCCCGCTGAGCTAGCCTATTAACAAATAGACGAAGGAGAAAAAATGGCAACTAAAAAAATCCGTATCCGCCTCAAAGCATACGAACATCGTATCCTTGATGCTGCTGCTGAAAAAATTGTAGAAACTGCAAAACGTACAAACGCAGAAGTAAGTGGTCCAATCCCACTTCCAACTGACCGTAGCGTCTACACAGTTATTCGCGCGACTCACAAATACAAAGACTCACGCGAACAGTTTGAAATGCGTACACACAAACGTTTGATTGATATCATTGAACCAACACAAAAAACAGTTGATTCATTGATGAAACTTGATCTTCCAAGTGGCGTAAACATCGAAATTAAATTATAAGAAAGGTAATTCTCATGTCAAAAGGAATCTTAGGGAAAAAAGTGGGAATGACTCAAATCTTCACAGAAAACGGTGAATTAATTCCCGTAACTGTAATCGAAGCAACTCCGAACGTTGTGCTTCAAACAAAAACTGTCGCTACAGACGGTTATGAAGCTGTTCAAGTTGGTTTCGATGACAAACGTGAAGTTTTGTCTAACAAACCTGCCAAAGGTCATGTAGCAAAAGCTAACACAGCTCCTAAGCGCTTCATTCGTGAATTCAAAGGGATCGAAGGCTTAGAAGTTGGCTCAGAAATTAAAGTTGATACTTTCGAAGCTGGAGATGTCGTTGATGTTACCGGTATTTCTAAAGGTAAAGGTTTCCAAGGACCAATCAAACGTTGGGGACAATCACGTGGTCCAATGGCTCACGGTTCACGTTACCACCGTCGTCCTGGTTCAATGGGTCCTGTTGCAGCGAACAGAGTTCCTAAAGGCAAACGCCTTGCTGGACGTATGGGTAATAAGAAAGTTACTGTACAAAACCTTGTTATCGCTCAAGTGCTTCCAGAACAAAACGTTATCCTTATCAAAGGTAACGTACCTGGAGCTAAAAAATCATTGATCGTTATCAAATCAGCGATCAAATCTAAATAATAAGGAAAGGAGATAGATTATAATGACAAAGGTATCATTATTTAAACAAGACGGCACACAAGCTGGTGAAGTAACACTTAACGATGCAGTGTTTGGTATCGAACCAAACGAAGCTGTATTATTTGATGTCGTTCTTTCACAACGTGCTAGTCTCCGTCAAGGTACACACGCTCATAAAAATCGTTCACTTGTATCTGGTGGCGGTAAAAAACCATGGCGTCAAAAAGGAACTGGACGTGCCCGTCAAGGTTCAATCCGCTCACCACAATTCCGTGGTGGTGGTACTGTCTTCGGTCCTAACCCACGCAGCTATGCTTACAAACTTCCACAAAAAGTACGTCAGTTGGCTCTCAAGTCAGCATACTCACAAAAAGTTATTGACAACACACTTGTTGCTGTTGACGAATTGAACTTTACAGCACCAAAAACTAGCGAATTTGCTAAGGTTCTTGAAGCTCTCTCTATTGAGCGCAAAGTGCTTGTTGTTCTTCCTAATGAAGGTAACGAATTTGCAGAACTCTCTGCGCGTAACCTTAAAAACGTGAAAGTATCGACTGCTAACTCAGTAAGCGTACTTGATCTTGTAAACACTGACAAAGTTCTTGCTACTCAAGCAGCTCTGTCTCAAATTGAGGAGGTTCTTGCATAATGTCTCTTTATGATGTAATCCGTAAACCAATTATTACAGAAGCTTCTATGCAAGCAATGGATCAAAAGAAATACACTTTTGAAGTAGATGCTCGCGCGCACAAACTCCTTATCAAACAAGCTGTTGAAGCGGCATTTGAAGGTGTTCAAGTTGCATCTGTAAACACAATCAGCGTTAAGCCTAAAGCTAAACGTGTGGGTCGTTATACAGGTTTCAAACCTGGCTATAAAAAAGCAATTGTCACTTTGACTGAAGGTTCAAAATCTATTGATCTCTTCGGCGAAGACGCAGAATAATAAAGGAGGAAAATCGTGGGAATTAAAGTTTACAAACCTACCACAAACGGTCGTCGTAACATGACTGGTAGCGATTTTGCAGAAATCACTACAAGTACTCCTGAGAAGAGCTTGCTTGTAAGTCTTAGCAAAAAAGCTGGTCGTAATAACCTTGGCCGCATTACAGTACGTCACCATGGTGGCGGACACAAACGTAAATACCGCTTGGTCGACTTCAAACGTACAACTGATAATGTAAAAGCTAAAGTTGCTACTATAGAGTATGATCCAAACCGTTCAGCCAACATCGCCCTTATCGTATACGAAAATGGTATTAAGTCATATATCCTTGCACCTAAAGGTCTTGAAGTGGGCATGACTGTTGTATCTGGTCCTGAATCAGATATTAAAGTTGGTAATGCATTGCCACTTGCCAATATTCCAGTTGGTACTTTTATCCACAACATTGAGTTGAAACCAGGTAAAGGTGGACAGCTCGTACGTTCAGCTGGTACATCTGCACAAGTCCTTGGTACAGAAGGTAAATACACACTTGTTCGTCTTCAATCAGGCGAAATGCGTATGATTCTTTCAACTTGTCGCGCTACAGTTGGTACAGTTGGTAACGAACAACACAACTTGATCAACTATGGTAAGGCTGGTCGTACACGCTGGCGTGGTATTCGTCCAACAGTTCGTGGTTCTGTAATGAATCCGAATGATCACCCACACGGTGGTGGTGAAGGTAAACAACCTGTTGGTCGTAAGTCACCAATGACACCATGGGGCAAACCAGCTCTTGGTCTCAAAACACGTAACAAAAATGCACGTTCTAACAAACTTATTGTTAAACGTATCAACGATAAATAATTTTTCAATATGCTTACAGTTGTAAGCGTTGGGAAGATAGTCCTGAGACGCTTTCTCGGCGTCTTGCTAAAATTGATAAATTTTGTCAACTTTAGTAAGATGTCGAGAAGATGTCTATATTTTATCCGCCAACCTGGCCCTGGCAGCCAGCGTGGTATCAAATTTAAAGGAGAACTCAAAAATATGAGTCGTAGTCTTAAGAAGGGGCCTTTCGCTGATGAGCATTTGATGAAAAAAGTCGAAGCTCAAGAAAACGCCGAAAAGAAATCTGTGATTAAAACTTGGTCACGTCGTTCTACAATCTATCCTAATTTTGTAGGACTTACAATTGCTGTTTACGATGGACGCAAGCACGTTCCTGTTTATGTTCAAGAAGATATGGTTGGACACAAATTAGGTGAATTTGCACCAACGCGTACATACCGTGGTCACGCTGCTGACGACAAGAAAACTAGACGTTAATAGGAGGAGAACAAAATGGCAGAAATTACTTCAGCTAAAGCAACTGCAAGAACAGTTCGCGTTTCACCTCGTAAAACTCGTCTGGCTACAGACTTGATTCGTGGTAAACGTGTTGCGGATGCAATCGCAATCTTGAAATTTACACCGACTAAAGGTGCTGCAGAAGTTCTTAAAGTAATGAACTCAGCTATTGCTAATGCAGAAAATAACTTTGGTCTTGAAAAAGCTAACTTGGTAGTTAGCGAAACTTTCGTCAACGAAGGACCAACAATGAAACGTTTCCGTCCACGTGCGAAAGGTTCAGCTTCACCAATCAACAAACGTACTAGCCACATTACAGTAGTAGTGGCTGAGAAAGAATAAGGAGGTAAAATCGTGGGTCAAAAAATTCATCCAATTGGTATGCGTGTTGGCGTTATTCGCGACTGGGATGCCAAATGGTATGCTGAGAAAGAATATGCGGATTACCTTCACGAAGATTTGGCTATTCGCCAGCTTATCCAAACAAAACTTGCTGATGCTTCAGTTTCACTTATTGAAACTGAACGTGCAGTGAACAAGGTCATTGTTACTTTGCATACTGCAAAACCAGGTATGGTTATTGGTAAATCTGGAGCCAATGTTGATGCACTTCGTGCAGAACTCAATAAGCTTACTGGTAAACAAGTTCACATCAATATCGTTGAGATTAAACGTCCTGACTTGGATGCTCACTTAGTTGGTGAAGGAATTGCTAAACAACTTGAAGCACGTATCGCTTTCCGTCGTGCTCAAAAACAAGCTATCCAACGCGCTATGCGTGCAGGAGCTAAAGGTATCAAAACTCAAGTATCTGGTCGTTTGAACGGTGCAGACATCGCCCGTGCAGAAGGATATTCTGAAGGTACAGTTCCACTCCACACATTGCGTGCGGATATTGATTACGCTTGGGAAGAAGCAGACACTACTTATGGTAAACTTGGCGTTAAAGTTTGGATTTACCGTGGTGAAGTTCTCCCAACTAAAAAATCTGCGAAAGGAGAAAAGTAATCCATGTTAGTACCAAAACGTGTAAAACACCGTCGTGAATTCCGCGGTAAAATGCGTGGCGAAGCTAAAGGCGGTAAAGAAATCGCATTCGGTGAATATGGTCTTCAAGCGACTACATCTCACTGGATCACTAACCGTCAGATTGAAGCAGCCCGTATTGCTATGACGCGTTACATGAAACGTAACGGTCAAGTTTGGATTAAAATCTTCCCTCACAAATCATACACAGCTAAAGCTATTGGTGTACGTATGGGTTCAGGGAAAGGTGCTCCTGAAGGTTGGGTATCACCAGTTAAACGTGGCAAAATCATGTTTGAAATTGCTGGTGTAAGTGAAGAAGTAGCACGCGAAGCTTTGCGTCTTGCCTCTCACAAACTTCCAGTCAAGACTAAATTTGTAAAACGAGGTGACGCAGAATGAAATTGAACGAAACAAAATCACTTCTCAAGGATCTCCGCGCTTTGTCAGTCGATGAATTGGCTGCACGCGAAGCTGAATTGAAAAAAGAATTGTTTGAACTTCGTTTCCAAGCTGCAGCTGGTCGTCTCGAAAACACAGCGAAACTTGACGAAGTGAAGAAAACAATTGCACGTGTTAAAACTGTGCAACGCGAATTGACTAAATAGATCGGGAGAAATACATAAATGGAACGTAATCAACGTAAAGTTTATCAAGGCCGCGTGGTTTCAGACAAAATGGATAAGACTATCACAGTTGTCGTAGAAACTAAACGTAACCACCCAGTCTATGGTAAACGCATTAACTACTCTAAAAAATACAAAGCTCATGACGAAAACAATACTGCCAAAACTGGTGATATCGTACGTATCATGGAAACTCGTCCACTTTCAAAAGACAAACGTTTCCGCTTGATCGAAATCGTTGAAGAAGCTGTAATTATCTAAGCTATACTAGGAGGAAAAAAGCATGATTCAAACAGAAAGCCGTTTGAAAGTTGCAGATAACTCTGGTGCCAAAGAAATCTTAACTATCCGTGTACTCGGTGGTTCAAGCCGTAAATTCGCTGGTATTGGTGATGTTATCGTAGCTACAGTAAAATCAGCTGCCCCTGGTGGAGCTGTTAAAAAAGGTGAAGTTGTTAAAGCTGTTATCGTTCGTACTAAATCTGGTGCTAAACGTCCTGACGGATCTTACATCAAGTTTGATGAAAACGCAGCAGTTATTATCCGTGACGATAAAACACCTAGAGGAACACGTATCTTTGGTCCAGTTGCCCGCGAACTTCGTGAAGCTGGTTATATGAAGATTGTTTCTTTGGCACCTGAAGTTCTCTAAGACCTAGAGGAGTTCGTAAATAAAGGGGACAATGTCCCCTATGTTTACGTCAAAACGAATAAAACAAGAAAAATCTAATTTCGCATTTATAAATTCACTTCTATCTTGGATAGAAATAGTCCCCTACGCTGTAGGGTGCCCATAGGGCGTAAGAAAGGAATATCAAATGTTTGTAAAAACTGGAGATACTGTAAAAGTTATCGCAGGTAAAGACCGCGGTACAACAGGTAAAGTGATCAAAGCTTTACCAAAAGTGAACAAAGTCATCGTTGAAGGTGTTGCTATCGTGAAGAAACACAAAAAACCAGACGCTGTTAATCCAAACGGCGCTATCCTTGAAATTGAAGCACCTATCCACGTTTCTAACGTACAAGTGCTCGATAAAAACGGTGTAGCTGGTCGTGTTGGTTATAAAGAAGTTGACGGCAAAAAAGTTCGTTTCAACAAAAAATCAGGCGAAGTCCTAGACTAAGACGGGAAGGAGAAAGAATATGGCTAATCGTTTAAAAGAAAAATACTCTAACGAAGTAGTACCAGCATTGACTGAAAAATTCGGTTATACTTCAATCATGGCAGTGCCAAAAGTTGAAAAAATCGTGCTTAACATGGGTGTTGGGGATGCAGTGAGCAACTCAAAAAACCTTGACAAAGCCGTTGCTGAATTGGCTTTAATCTCTGGTCAAAAACCATTGATTACTAAAGCTAAAAAATCAATCGCGGCTTTCCGTCTTCGTGAAGGGCAAGCTATCGGTGCGAAAGTAACGCTTCGTGGCGAACGTATGTACGAATTTTTGGACAAACTCGTAACTGTTTCTCTTCCACGTGTACGTGACTTCCATGGTGTATCAAATAAAGCATTTGATGGACGTGGAAACTACACACTTGGTGTGAAAGAACAATTGATCTTCCCAGAAATCTCATACGATGATGTTGATAAAGTACGTGGTTTAGATGTTGTTATCGTAACAACTGCGAATACTGACGAAGAATCGCGTGAATTGCTTGCTAAACTTGGCATGCCGTTTGCTAAATAATAGGATAGGAGAATAACTAATGGCTAAAAAATCTATGGTTGTTAAAAACCAACGCCCTGCAAAATTCTCAACGCAAGCCTACACTCGTTGCGAACGCTGCGGACGCCCGCATTCAGTTTACCGCAAATTTAAGCTTTGCCGTATCTGTCTTCGTGAGTTGGCTTATAAAGGTCAACTTCCAGGCGTTAAGAAAGCATCTTGGTAATTTGAATTTTATATAAGGGGCATTTCTTAGAAATTCTGCTTATGCCCAGACAATTCCTAGGAGGAATTGTAGTTTTAACGTGTAAAAATTTCTTCCCTTTGTGGGAAGTTTTTTTCTTTTACAAATAGGCTGCTATAATATCACTTCTGAATAAAATTAAAATAAGATATACTTAAGATGAGAAAAAATGAATCTGAAAAGATAAAGTGAAAATGAGGGATAGGATATGACCATCTATGATATCTTTTTTTTATTAGGAGGCTTGGGGCTCTTTTTATATGGGATGAGTTTGATGAGCGAGGGTTTGAGCTTAGTTGCAGGCTCAAAACTAAAAAAACATCTTACGCCGACTCACACGTAATAAATGGTTTGGTGCTTTCTTTGGATTCATTATTACGGCGATAATTCAGAGTTCGACAGCAACAACTGTTATGGTATTGGGATTTATCGACTCCTCATTAATGTCTCTTAGTCAAGCCGCAGGCGTGATTATGGGAGCTAATGCTGGAACGACTTTGACGGGTATACTGTTTACATTCAATATCCAAGATATTGTTCCTTTTGTTATTTTTATCGGGACAATAACGACTCTTTTTGTTAAACGTAAAACCTTTAATCATATGGGGTTAATTTTGCTTGGCTTTGGTCTTTTATTTCTAGGTCTGAACCTTATGAGTTCTTCGATGGTTCCCTTGCGAGAGTCGGCCTTTATGGCAGATTTATTTGTCCATACTCAAATGCCACTGATTGGCCTAGTTGTCGGCTTTATTGTAACGGCGTTAATCCAAAGTTCAACTGCTTCAGTTGGTATTCTATTGACCATGGTAGCAGCAGGAGTTGTTGTTGATCTCCAGCAAGCAATCTTTATTTTATACGGCTTTAATGTGGGGACAGTTGTGACGACCTTAGTGGCATCTATACGTGGCAATAAAACAGCTCAACAAGCAGCTATGGTTCATGTGTTGTTCAATGTTGTGGGCGCTTTGATTTTCACAATTTTTACGGTTTTACCTCTAGGCTTTGTTTCTTTTATTCAGAGTACTTCAGAAAATATTGCGCTTCAGTTGGTTTATGCACATATTGTATTTAATGTTGCCACGCTGTTCATATTGCTTCCGGTGTCTAAATATATAATTCAACTCTCTGAAAAAATGATTAAGGCAGATTCGGAGGAGGCTCCTCAACTTAAGTTAAAATTTATCGATCGACGCTTGATTTATTCCCCAGAGATTGAAGTTGAGCACATTATTAAGGAGATTCAAAGGGCCTTTGAACTTGTGCATGATGATTTTAAAGAAGCTACAAATTATAAGACAATAGGGAAAAAAAGACAGGAAGTCCATTTACTGTCTAACGAAGCTTTAATCGATTATTTGGTCAAGGAGATTAACCGAACACTTACCAATATAAATACGGTTAAGTTGAAAGAGGAATTCGCTATAACTGTCGGAATCTGTTATAAAGTTATTAATTATTTGCGCCAAATAGAAGAACAATCTAAAGATATTGCGCTTACCCTGCAACGCTATGAGCAACCTGAGATTATAAATGATAGTGAGAGGGAAGAGGTAGAGTTAGCTATTCATCTTGTTATGGAAGCGATAGTTCCGCTAGTGGATAGGATGCTTTTACAGATTTATGAGTTTTTAAAGGAAAAACTGTACCAAGAAGATAAAAAATTAGTGCAAGACATTGAGAGACTGGATCAAGAAATCTTAAATCTTACACAAATTAATAGGGATTTACTTAGGGCGGATTTTGAAGATATTCGTATTTTTAACAGTCTCCGTCGTATCAGTGCAGATGCAGTAAATATAGCAGTAACTTTAGAATATAAAGAGTGAAAAGAGCATAAGGAGGCTCTTTTTTTATCATCTACAATGCCCACGGGGTGTCATTTGAGAAATTTTAGACAGTTTTTACCGCCTCATCGTAGAAGATGAGTGGCACTTTTTATACACCGATGAACAAAATGCTTAATTTAAAAAATTAATGTTATTGATTAAATTAATTCATTTTACAAATCGATAATTATGCGCTAATATATAAGTATAAAGATAATGTGAAAGGAAGTACAAGAATGAAAGTCACAAATAGAAAAGTAGTAGTTATAGGCACAGGATTTGTTGGGACAAGTATTGCCTATTCGATGATTAATCAAGGGATTGTCAATGATTTGGTACTTATAGACGTGAACCAAGAAAAAGCAGAGGGAGAAGCACTGGATCTTCTAGATGGTATTTCATGGGGACAAGAAAATATTAATGTAAAAGCTGGAGGTTATGAAGAATGTAAGGATGCTAATGTTGTAGTTATCACTGCAGGGATCAACCAACAGCCTGGTCAAACGCGATTGGAACTCGTGGATACAAATGCAAAAATTATGGAATCTATTGTTCATGAGGTGATGAATTCGGGCTTTGATGGTGTGTTTGTCATTGCCTCTAATCCTGTAGATGTGTTAACCTATTGTGCTTGGAAAGCTTCAGGATTACCAGCATCAAGAGTAGTAGGTACAGGTACAACATTGGACACTACGCGTTTCCGTAAGGAACTTGCGACAAAACTTGAAATTGATCCTCGAAGTATCCATGGTTATATTATCGGAGAGCATGGCGACTCAGAGGTTGCAGTTTGGTCACACACAACTGTTGGTGGTAAACCAATATTAGAATTTATTGTTCAAAATAATCGTTTAGAAGTTGCGGATTTACAAATTTTATCAGATAAAGTGAAAAATGCAGCTTATGAGATCATTGATCGTAAAAAAGCAACTTACTATGGCATAGGTATGAGTGCAGCAAGAATTGTAAAAGCTATTTTGAATAATGAGCAGGCTGTTTTACCCGTATCTGCTTATCTTGAAGGCCAGTACGGAGAAGAAGGAGTGTTTACCGGTGTACCTTCAGTTGTAAATCAGACAGGAGTTAGAGAAATTATTGAGTTAAATATTGACCCTCAGGAACGCCAAGCATTTAAAAAATCTGTAAAACAGTTACGCGATGTTATTGAAAGTCTAGAGAATAAGGATTGAATTTTGTTTTGATTTTCGTAATTCTTTGTTTCTCTGACTTAAAAGCTGAGATATTATAGGATTTATTCAAACTTCCCATCTTCAAGAGAAAGAACAAAGAAGCTTGGATGAAAAATGAAAAACACTCACCAGCAGCATTCCTATGCATGTGGTTAAGTGTTTTTTCTTGTGCGTTTTATGATTTTAAAACTCTTATAAAAGAGGAATGGCGGAAAATATCTAATTCGGCATTGTTGACCATTGCAAAGCATATAAGCGTTAATACAAGGCTTATCTCGTGTTTGGCTACTTACACTTGCTGTCTTTTTTCTGTTAACTCCATTCTCTAAATGGTCCATAATCGTCATCTCAGTTCAAAAGAACAGGAGCCTTTTTTAAAAATTTACTGCGTTTGTCGTGGAGAAACACCCGAACCTATTGACATGATACAAATATTTTGATAAAGTATATAGGTTCGGTCTTTTAAAAAAAGACCTCATTAATTTGAAAGTGGGATTGAACAAACCCAAACTACAAATAAGGAGAAATTACATTATGGTAATGACAGACCCAATTGCAGACTTCCTTACACGTATCCGTAACGGAAACATGCGTCGTTTTGAAGTTGTTGAGGCACCTGCTTCAAAAATCAAGCGTGAAATCGCAGAAATCCTTAAAGCTGAAGGTTATGTGAAAGACGTTGAGTATGTTGAAGATAACAAGCAAGGTATTATCCGTGTGTTCTTAAAATACGGAAAAAACAACGAAAAAGTTATCACTAACTTGAAACGTATCTCTAAACCAGGTCTTCGTGTTTACGTGAAATCTGATGAAGTACCACGTGTTCTTAACGGACTTGGCACAGCAATCATTTCAACTTCTGAAGGCGTTGTGACGGATAAGGTTGCACGTTCTAAGAACATTGGTGGTGAAGTTCTTGCTTACATCTGGTAATCTTTTACTGGTAAGCAGAAAAACATTATAATTGTGAAAACAGGTAGTAGAAATACTCTTGATAATTTAACAGAAAAGGTAAAAAAACATGTCACGTATTGGTAATAAAGTCGTTGTTTTACCAGCTGGTGTAACAGTTGAACAAAACGGCGCAACAGTAACAGTTAAAGGTCCTAAAGGCGAATTGACTCGTGAGTTTTCAACAGCAATCACGATGGAAATCAATGGCTCTGAAGTAACATTCAAACGTCCTGATGACTCTAAAGAGATGAAAACTATTCACGGCACTACTCGTGCAAACTTCAACAACATGGTTGTTGGTGTAAGCGAAGGTTTCCGTAAAGAACTCGAAATGATCGGGGTAGGTTACCGTGCACAACTTCAAGGTTCAAAACTTGTATTGGCTGTTGGTAAATCTCATCCAGATGAAGTTGAAGCTCCAGAGGGGATCACTTTTGAAGTTCCAGACGCTACACACATTAACGTTTTGGGCTCAGATAAAGAAGTTGTTGGTCAGACAGCAGCTTATATCCGTAGCCGTCGTGCACCAGAACCTTATAAAGGTAAAGGTATTCGTTACGTTGGCGAATTTGTACGTCGCAAAGAAGGTAAAACTGGTAAATAATCTCTTGGAGATTATAATCCGTCATTTGGTGAATATACATTTGCCAAAATTCTGCTCAGGCAGAAACTTCCCGCTTGCATTTTTTGCAAGAAAATCGATGGCAAAAACTATCGAAATATAAAATATTAAAAGAGGTAGAATTGTGATTTCTAAACCAGATAAAAACAAACTCCGTCAAAAACGCCATATTCGCGTTCGCGGAAAAATCTCAGGTACTGCTGAAACTCCACGTTTGAACGTTTTCCGTTCAAACACAAACATCTATGCGCAAGTTATTGATGATGAAGCAGCGGTAACACTTGCATCTGCATCATCACTTAAGTTGACTGGTACTAAAACAGAACAAGCAGCTGAAGTTGGTAAACTTGTTGCTGAAGCTGCTAAAGCTAAAGGCATAGAAGCAGTTGTATTTGACCGCGGTGGTTATCTCTATCACGGACGTGTCCAAGCACTTGCAGAAGCTGCACGTGAAGCTGGATTGAAATTCTAAGGAAAGGGGTAATCATTAAAATGGCTAGAAACGAAGAAGTTAAAGAATTCGAAGAACGCGTTGTTGGAATCAACCGTGTTACTAAAGTTGTTAAAGGTGGACGCCGTCTCCGCTTTGCTGCACTTGTTGTAGTTGGTGACCGCAATGGTCGCGTAGGTTTCGGTACAGGTAAAGCTCAAGAAGTTCCAGAAGCAATCCGTAAAGCTATCGAAGCAGCTAAGAAAAACATCATTACAGTACCTATGGTAGGAACTACTGTACCTCACGAAGTACTTGGTGTATTTGGCGGCGGTAAGATCCTTATCAAACCAGCTGTAGAAGGTTCTGGAGTTGCTGCAGGTGGTGCCGTTCGTGCCGTCCTCGAACTCGCAGGTGTTGCTGACGTAACATCTAAATCATTAGGTTCAAACACAGCAATCAACGTTGTTCGTGCAACAGTTGAAGGTTTGCAACAATTGAAACGCGCTGAAGAAGTTGCGGAACTCCGCGGCAAATCAGTAAGCGATTTGGCATAAGGAGGATATCATGGCTCAAATCAAAATTACATTGGTAAAATCACCAATCGGCCGTATCCCTGCACAACGTAAAACTGTTGTTGCACTTGGCCTTGGTAAACTTGGTTCATCAGTTGTGAAAGAAGACAATGCAGCACTCCGCGGCATGGCAAATTCAATTTCACACTTGGTAACAATTGAAGAAGTTAAATAATAAGTAAAAAGTTCAGATTATCTGGACTTTTTTTGTGAAAAATTGTAAATATTTTCAAGCTGGAAAAATAAAAAAGTAAAAATATACAGTGGATTTTAGGTTATAATTATTCTCAATGGTCGTAGGGTACCGAGGTATGAACAGCCAAATAGATTAGGCCTTTCAGGGCTAAGTTCCCTGTTCTGTAAAGCTCTCTTTTTTGTTGAGTAATGGTCGAGTTAATCATTTGGCGTATCATGGAATATGAAAGGAAGAAAAAATGAACAAACGTATTTTTACACTTGCAGCAGTAGTCTTTGCAGCAGTAATCGTACTTGCAGGATGTGGAGGACGACGTGCAGAAAAAATGCAAGGAGAAGCTGGTCTTAAAGCAGCTTTAGTTTTAGGAAATGATGGTGTAGATGACCGTTCGTTTAACCAGTCGGCTTGGGAAGGGTTACAAGCTTGGGGGAAAGATAATGGGCTTTCAAAAGGAAAGGGAATTAACTATTTCCAGTCCAATTCCCCAGCTGAATTTACATCAAACTTTAATTCGGCTGTTTCAGGCGGTTATGATTTAATTTTCAGTATTGGTTTTGTTTTGCAAGAGGCAACGTCTCAAGCTGCACAAAACAATCCGGATACAAAATTTGCTGTTATTGATTCGGTAATCGAAGGTAAAGACAATGTTGTTTCTGCCACTTTTGCGGATCAGCAATCTGCTTATCTGGCAGGTGTTGCGGCAGCTAAGACAAGCAAAACAAATCATGTAGGTTTTATCGGCGGTATTAAATCAGACGTTCTTGCAGCCTTTGAAAGTGGATTTACAGCAGGGGCTAAGTCTGTAAATCCAGATATCAAAGTGGATGTACAGTATGCACAATCTTTTACAGATGCAGGTAAAGGAAAAACAATAGCTTCAGCAATGTATGCGAGTGGGGCGGATGTTATTTATCAAGCAGCCGGTAGTGTAGGTGCTGGACTGTTTACTGAGGCCAAAAATCTGAATGAAACAAAAAATGAAGCAGAGAAAGTGTGGGTTATTGGTGTTGACCAAGACCAAGAATACTTGGGGGACTACACCTCTAAAGACGGGAAAGCCTCAAACTTTGTCCTTGTTTCTACAGTGAAAGAAGTCGGAAATGCAGTGAAGGATATCGCGAGCAGAACAGCAAAAGGTGAGTTTCCGGGTGGGGAAAAACTCAAATATGACTTATCCAATGGTGGTGTAACACTTGCCCGAGACAACGCTTCTGATGAAGTATGGAAGGCGGTTGAATCAGCAAAAGCAGACATTGTTTCAGGTAAAATTGTTGTTCCTGCGAAATAATTATAGAAATAACATGCGTGCTTTCACGCTTTTTAGGCCAATAATGCCCTCTTTTTTGAAAAATTTGCATTTTCAGAGCAAATTTAGTAAAATAGAAAAGGTTTAGAAGCCAAAAATTAGAAAAGTACAGGCGAGTCAAACTTCATCCTTCCTTAGAGTGGAGCAAGGCGTCAGCATTGTACAAAATAAGGAGAAAACATGAAACTTCATGAAATGAAAGCTGCAGAAGGCAGCCGTAAAGTACGCAACCGTGTAGGTCGTGGTACTTCATCTGGTAACGGTAAAACATCTGGTCGTGGACAAAAAGGTCAAAAATCACGTTCAGGTGGTGGCGTACGTCCTGGTTTTGAAGGTGGACAAACAGAACTGTTCCGTCGTCTTCCAAAACGCGGTTTCACTAACGTAAACCGTAAAGAGTACGCAATCGTAAACCTCGATACTTTGAACCGTCTTGGCGACGGAGCAGAAGTTACAGCTGAAACACTTGTAGCTGCTAAAATCATCAAAGATGTTAAATCTGGTATCAAAGTTCTTGCTAACGGCGAATTGACAGTTAAAAACCTTAAGGTTAACGTTGCGAAAGCTTCTGCTGCTGCAAAAGCTGCTATTGAAGCTGCTGGTGGTTCTGTAGAAACTCTTGAAGCAAAATAATTCAATTGGCGGTTGAGAATCAACCGCTTATTTTATAGGATTAATATTTAAGAAAGTTTAGAGGGAAATTATGTTTTTCAAAACTCTAAAGGAAGCCTTCAAGATCAAAGATGTGAGAGCGCGAATCATCTTTACCATCTTTATTCTTTTTGTCTTTCGACTAGGTGCACATATTACAGTGCCGGGAATCAACGTTGAAAACTTGAATGCCCTAAGTGACTTACCGTTCTTGAACATGATGAACTTGGTTTCAGGTAATGCCATGCAAAACTACTCGTTGTTTGCCATGGGGGTATCACCATATATCACAGCTTCAATCATTGTCCAGCTCTTGCAAATGGATATTTTGCCGAAGTTTGTAGAGTGGTCAAAACAGGGTGAAATTGGGCGCCGTAAGCTTAATCAAGCGACACGCTATATTACTCTAGTTTTAGCTATGGCGCAGTCCATCGGTATCACTGCAGGTTTCCAAGCTATGAGTTCAGCAAATATCGTACAAAATCCAAACTGGCAAACTTATCTGATGATCGGCGTTATCTTGACAACGGGGTCAATGGTTGTTACTTGGATGGGTGAACAAATCAATGAAAAAGGATTTGGCTCAGGTATCTCAGTTATTATCTTTGCAGGGATTGTTTCAGGTATTCCAAGCGCCGTGCATGAAGTTTACACAGAATGGTTTGTAAACGTACGTCCAGGCCAAATTCCAACATCATGGATTATGGTGGCTATTCTGGTCATTGTGTCTGCATTGATTATTTACTTTACAACCTTTGTACAACAAGCTGAACGTAAAGTACCTATTCAATATACAAAGTTGACACAGGGTGCGCCAACAAGTTCTTACTTGCCACTTCGTGTCAACCCAGCTGGTGTTATCCCAGTTATCTTTGCAGGATCAATTACAACAGCTCCTGCAACAATTTTGCAGTTCTTGCAGCGTGCTCAGGGGAACAATGTGGGTTGGCTTAATAGCTTACAATCTGCTCTTTCTTATAACACATGGACAGGGATGCTGTTTTATGGTTTACTGATTGTTCTCTTTACCTTCTTCTATTCATTTGTACAAGTTAATCCGGAGAAGATGGCAGAAAACCTGCAAAAACAAGGGTCATATATTCCATCTGTTCGACCAGGTAAGGGAACTGAAAAATATGTTTCAAGTTTGCTGATGCGCTTAGCCACAGTTGGTGCCCTTTTCCTTGGCTTTATCTCGATTTTGCCGATCGTAGCTCAAAACATATGGGGCTTACCAAAGATTGTTGCCTTGGGAGGAACCTCTCTCTTAATCTTGATTCAGGTTGCGATTCAAGCAGTTAAACAGCTCGAGGGCTACCTTTATAAGAAAAACTATAAAGGATTTATGGATAATCCGATTGAGGGCTAGTGAATGTCTAACATTGTGACCAAAGCTGTCTATGCATACAGCTCAAAAATATACTAAGGTTTTCATTTTGCCTTGGTATATTTTTTTATTTTGACTTCCTTATGATATAATAAAACTACAATGAGTTTTTGATGAGAAAAAGGAGAGAAATATGAGTGATAAAGAAAGAGAAAAACAAAAAAAGAACAAACGGATGGCAATTTCCCTAGGTATTGTCAGTCTTTTAACCTCTCAATTTGCAGGACATATGGCTCCAGTTTTCGCGCAAACACTCCCTCTTTCTCATGAGGCTTTGAGTCAAAAAGCAGAACAAAAGTCTATTGCCCCTAAAGATATATTACTTGGGAGTCAGCAGATTAATGCGATTTTCCCTGATGCTAGATTGGCAGCAGCTGTTGCCAATCGTTTGCAAAAAGCTCCTACAGACTTTGTTACTCAAGCTGACTTGAACAATATAACTACTTTGCAACCTGCAGCTGGTGCACCGATTGAGGGAATTAACAGTCTGGAAGGGATACAGTTTCTCACGCGGATGACGACCCTCGGGATTACAAATGGTAATCTTTCTGACACTAACAGTTTGGCCCCGCTTGAGGCCTTGGCAACTTCTAGTTTGACGAGCTTAAATCTAGGAAGTGCTCGAATTACGGATATTACTTCACTAGCCAAGTTGACACAGTTACGCAATCTTTCATTGGTAACCAACCGTATTGTCAATATCGAAGCGATTGGGGCCCTCAAAGAGTTGAGAAGCCTTAATCTGACAAGTAACCGCATCGTAGACTTATCGCCCTTGCAAAATCTCCCTAGCGATGTTTTAACAGACTTGACCTTGAGTGAAAATACGGGACTTGGTGCAGGGGGGACAGTCAATGCTGCGCTCTCTCATTTTACAGCACTCACGCGTTTAACACTGGCGAATGCAGGTATCTCAAGCTTGGCTCCCATTGCTGATATGAATAGTCTGACCTACCTTTCTGTGGGGCGTAATAAAATTGATGATGCAGGGTTACAAGCAGGAAATCTGTCTGCCAAGTCAAACCTTACAACACTCTATTTGAGAAACAACATGATTACGGAATCAGGACTCGCAGAACTTTCAGGTTTAAGCAGCTTAGCCTCACTTTATCTGTCAAATAATCTTATTTCCGATCCCCAGATTGGGGCAACTGCACCCTATGCTCTTGCGCCCTTAACCTCCCTTGCAAACTTGAAGACACTTGAAATCAATAACAACATGTTGCGCAGTCTAGCACCTCTCCAAACTTTAAGCGGTCTAGTAGACCTTTCAGCAACTGGGCAGACTTGGCGTAAGGTAGAAACGAATCGCGGACAAGCCCCCAATGAAACAGTCGGAATTTATAACAAAAACAACGTGGCACCAAGTGGATCTGAACAATTAAACATCGTTCAGGGAGCCGGTAGCATCGTATTTGATACGCCACCCTTGCGTGTACTTTGGCAAACGCTCGGAGACAACACCTTGGAGTGGACGATGCCCTCCGGTTTAGGCTCAGGGGTCTTCTCAGGTTTAGCCGTTTATCCAACTTTGGGAGAAGTAGGTGAGCCCAACCCCGAACTAGGACCTATCAATATGCTTTTTCCTGATGCTGGTTTAGCTCAGGCAGTAGCTGATACGCTTGGCCTTGATGTTGCACATGTATTGACGCAAAGTGAGGCAGACAGTATCGAAACTTTGGATGCCTCAAGCCGAAACATCAGCAGGCTTAACGGCTTGAAACTCCTGCGTCATCTTGTCACACTTGATTTAACTGATAACGACTTGGACACAGGAAGCCTTACTTTCTTTGCCAATGTTCCTACAGGCAGTTTGCAAGACTTGGGAACGATTCTTCTTGATCAAAATCGTCTCAATGACTTAAGAGCCTTCTATCATTTTCGAGGGGGGAATATCAGTGGACTTACTCTTTCAGCCTTAGATCAGCGCATTTATCTTGCGGATGTCAGACATCGTGAAACGACCCCTTTTAGTATTTATAACCTACAGGAGATTCATGACCGGACGAGCTTAGTCTTGGACCAGATAGCAGAAGGGAGTCATATTGCTGATCAGCTCCTGTGGGATTATATCGGTGAAAACCAGATTGCCAACTGGACGGCACAAAATATTGAGAATGTCGCATCCGGTCAATTTTCGGGTCAAGTTATCCAAACAGTTACTCCAAATGAGTTTGATATTCCTATCAACCAAATTTTTTCTGACCTAAAGGTTCAGGAAGCTATTGCAGCTGCATTAACAGAAGGGCGGAATCGCCCTGCACCAATAGCGCCGGTTGCAGTGACCGATTATACCTCTGCTGCGGAGCTGGCCTTGTTAGGGCTTGAGGCAGCAGGCAATAAATATCCTAGGCACTTGACGTTGGACGGCGTGGCGCTTCTGGACGGACCGAATGTTCTTGGGGGTGGTGCACATTATGTAGGTCTTGCCACTCTCCCTAACCTCCAAGAATTAACACTGACTAACGCGACAGTGACAGACTTTTCCACTCTGATGCATTTGCCCAATATGACAGACTTGACGATTAATGCAACAGCTGGCATTGCCAAGGCTATGGAGATTTTCGACCATCCTAACTTCAACTCGGTCAAACACTTGACTCTGAATCAGAATGATATTACGGATGTTTCGCATCTGGGACATCTCTCAGGACTGAACACTTTGACGCTCAACCATAACCAGATTGCGAATCTAGGGGCTCTGTCTCCCCTTCTTGGTTTGGCCTCTGGCTTGACAAGTATTGTGGCAGAGGATCAAAGTCTTATCCATCCTGCTGTTCTGACTTTTACGGACAGTCCGATGAATGTCTTCAACATTGATGAAAAAGCAGTAGATGCGAGCAAATGGTCCATGATTCAGGGGCAGGGGACTTTACGAACCCAAGCGAGTCCAAGTCAAACCTTTGTCAGCTATAGTCAAGTTTTGGCAGATAACAAGCTCCGCTGGGAGGAAAGTGAAAATTTTACCAGAAATTCACGCGTTGAGCTTTCCTTCTCTGGCACTGTCACTCAGGCTTCCTTGCCACAAGTTGATCCGACTCGACCAACTATTGATAACCTGACGGGAAATTCCTCCCAAGGCTACGTAGTCACAGGAACAGGGGCTGCTGGTGAAGTTATTCTCATCCGTGATCCTGAGGGGAATATCATTGCCACAACGACCGTCCAAGCTGATGGGACTTGGAGGGCAGATATTCCTTCTGGAAAAGTAAGGCCGGGACAGATGATTTCGGCTGTCAGTAAAAATGCAGATGGAAAAATTTCTGAGGCTGTTCAAACAAAAATTCCAGAAGATTCTGAGACAGAGAAAACTGGACCACAGGAAGAAAGTCCTGTAGAGACAAAGGAAGAACAAAATCTTCCAGACTTAGGGGAGATAGCCTTTCCTGTCTTAGCTCTTGGGGGAACCAGCCTTCTGGCTGCAGTAGTACTTTGGCTAAAAACGCGCAAATCACAAATGAAATAAAGAAAAGTCTTGCTTTAGGCAAGGTTTTTCTTTATTTATCTCCAGAAATACGATAAAATATTAAGGTGTAAAGGATGCTTTCAGGACTGAAAAAGCGATTTTAGTGCCTCTAGCAAACTTGTAATAAGAAAACAGGAGAAGAAAATGAACTTGTTAATCATGGGCTTGCCAGGTGCAGGTAAAGGAACACAGGCAGAATTTATCGTAAAAAACTACGGGGTAAATCACATCTCTACTGGAGACATGTTCCGTGCAGCGATGAAAAACGAAACAGAGATGGGCAAACTTGCCAAATCTTACATCGACAAAGGAGCTCTAGTTCCAGATGAAGTAACAAACGGAATCGTTAAAGAACGTTTAGCACAAGAGGACATCAAAGCCTCAGGTTTCTTGCTTGATGGTTACCCACGTACATTTGACCAAGCGGAAGCTTTGGACAAGATGTTAGTTGAGCTTGGCATTAAACTTGATGCGGTCATCAATATCGAAGTCAATCCAGATATTTTGGTCGAACGCTTAAGCGGACGTTATATCTGTCGTACCTGTGGTGCAACTTACCACAAACTGTTTAAACCGACAAAGGTTGAAGGAACTTGTGACGTTTGTGGTGGACATGATCTTTACCAGCGTGCCGATGATAATCCAGAAACGGTTAAAAACCGTTTGGAGGTAAATATCAAGGAATCCGCGCCTATCTTGAAGCATTATACAGAACTTGGCCTAGTCAGAACTATTGATGGTGGTCAGGCAATGGAAAAAGTTACAGAAGATATTCAAGCAGTTCTTGGATGAGATATAAAACCCGTGAATCCGCTAATCCTATAAAGAAAAGAAGCTCCAGTCGGGGCTTCTTTTCTCATGCTTTCCTTGATTCAGAAGAAAAAACCAAGCAAGCCCCCAGCCAAACCAAGCCCCCTTTTCTCATCAAACACTCATTTCATTTGACCTTTTTTTTTTTTTATACTATAGACTCAGAAAGTAAACGTAACATTAGAAATGTATATGTAATGAAAATATAAAAGTACAGGTTACGTCAAAGGAGGAGTTTATGACACCAGAAAAGAAAAACCAGCGGCGGCTGCGCAACCTCGCGCTCCTGTCCCTCTTATTGCTCTTGGTAGGCGGCACCTTCGCCTTCCAAGCCTTCAACCAGCGGGCCATCAATGACCGGCTCCGGGAAAACATCCCCGGCGGCCGTGTCCACGACTACTACAACCGAGACACCGAAAACAAGGATGTCTTCGTGGAGAACTACGGTAATGTGCCCCTCATGGCCCGTATCCGCCTCTCCGAGTTCATGGAGAAACGCGCCACAGGAGATACAGACTTCACCCCTATAGTGAACGGTACCATCCGTGACCAAGTGAACACTTGGACGGTCATGCGTCCCTCAGAGACCAACCTCAACACCCGTGTAGGTGACTCAGCTGCCTTCAACACCTACGCCAACCTGACCTTTGGTTGGAGTCGCTCAGGTCAAGATGCCCCGTGGTTCATGCCTACCTTCAACCGGGACAATTCAGACCTGATGACCGCCTCTGCAGGACATGCCCGTGACTGGGTCACAAGTACAGCCACAGACGGTGTCACAGATGGTGCCACGCATCCCGGAGACGGTACAGATGCCTACTGCTCCTCTGGCGACAGCTTTGACAACAGCGGTCCAGTTTGGCCGGGCGAAGAAGTCACTCATGATGCCGCTCAAAACCTGCAACAAGAACGTGCCCCAATGACAATCAGCCAGTGGGCAGCCCTGCCTAATAACCTGAAAGTCGGGAACTTCTGGGTGATCGACCACCAAACAGGCTGGGCTTACTGGGCGAATCAACTCCAAGCAGGAGAGACCACTTCTTACCTCTTGGATGCCGCTCAGATGACCGCAGCGGCGGACAACATCCCGGGTGAGTATTATTACGGTATCCATGTGGACGGGCAACTGATCAGTCCTGACCGTATCAATGATTTCTTGGCTGCAGATCCAGACTATACACATCATGATGACTTGTCAGACTTCCTGACAGCCGTACAGAACGGTTCTATCGATAACAACTGGGGGAACCCGGGACCAGATGATAATGTCCAACCCGACCAAATCAACTTTAGCATCATGGTACCGGGGACTATCTTTACTATGGCTGGGGAGCAGTATCGTTATTTGGAGAATCAAGGTGGGGGGAACCATTTGATTATTCGGAATGAAGGTATTGCACACGTTTCCTGGATTGATCAGGAAGCACGTACCAATCAATGGTATGATGCCCTTGATACAACAGTTAGAGCTATGGTTCAGCCTGTAGTTATCCCCGAAACGGAGCCTGTTATGCTAGATAGCGATGCTATATGGATGACTGGACACGGTACACGCTGGTTACCTACCAATATAGAAGATTTCCCAGAAGTTGCGAATGACGTGAGTCGAGTCGATACAAGTGGTAACCCCCGTGCCTTTTCACTTTCTTTAGCAGATATAGTCCGTTTATCAGGTCCAGGGCGTGCTTTTACTAATCTAGAGAGTCGTGGAGAGGGTATTACCCTTAATTGGTGGCTTCGTACGCGTGGTGGTATTGGGGGAGATACTACAGTACGTCAGTGGGGAATAACTGGTCTAGGTTCGCCTAATCCCCGTGGTTCAGTTGGGGGATACCATAATGTGGCTTTTTCAAGTGGACGTGCACTTCGCCCTGCTCTCATCGTTCGTCAATAAAACTCCAAATACATTTGGCGTACAAGTTTAAGTAAAGTTGTAAAATAAAAAATCACTCAATCTAGGCAAATGCTATGTTGAGTGATTTTTTATTTTAACTTTATTTTTTTAAGACACGTTTCAGTAGAGAAACGACTAAGAAGAGGAAAACAAAGATTAAGGTAATGGCTGAACTCGCAGGGGCATTAAAATAATAAGAAATGACTAAACCGCTGTTCATCCCAATAAAACCAATAATAACGGACCAAAGCAGTACAGTTTTAAAGGATTTTCCAATAAGCATAGAGATACTTGCTGGCAGGACCATAATGGCAGATACTAACAGTGCGCCAGAAGCAGGAATCATCAATGCAATAGCGAGACCAGTAACGACATTGAAGATTACGGACATGGCACGCACAGGAAGTCCATCCACCATGGCTGTATCCTCATCGAAAGTCATCACATAAAGTGGCCGCAAGAAAAAGATAAAGCCAGCCAATACGATAAACGCGATGATATAGAGCATAATCACTTGTGGTGTAGCGATGGTGACAATTGACCCA
Source organism: Lactococcus ileimucosae (assembly GCF_943193185.1). Lineage (GTDB taxonomy): Bacteria > Bacillota > Bacilli > Lactobacillales > Streptococcaceae > Lactococcus > Lactococcus ileimucosae. Next base: position 10,402 of record NZ_CALPDE010000007.1, on the reverse strand, counting down.
AAAAGATACTGGTCAATACTGATGCTGGTCTTACTTCCGGCAACATTGATGATAAACATAGCCAGAGCAAGACCTGCAGACATCAGAATAGCAGTCGCTAACTCAAGGTAGTTTTTATAAACAGTACGAAGAAATTCCATAAAAATAGCAGCAATGATAACCACAACTAAAGTTGTCCATGTTGGATTTAAACTCAATAATATACCAAAAGCAACACCTGCGAGAGAAACATGAGAAAGTGTGTCAGAAAGTAAGGACTGACGGCGAAGCACCAAAAACACACCAAGGAGGGGAGCGAAAAGGGCAATGGCTGTTGTGGCTAGAAAAGCATTACGCATAAAGTCATAAGAGAGGATTTCAAGCATTAAGATGCACCTCCTTTTACACTTTTTGCGCTAGGATTGCCATGGACTTCAAAACATTCAAACTTGCCGTTCTTATCTCTGGCCAAATGAATGTTGCGATCCATGTATTTTTTGACGGCGTCAGGATCGTGGGTAACCATAAGCACACTTTTTCCATGCTCGTGCGCAGCGTGGGCCATCAGTTCATAAAAGGCATCTGTAGTTACATCATCCATCCCAACAGTTGGTTCATCGAGGACAAAAACATCGGGGTCTGAAGCAAAGGTACGTGCAATGATAATGCGCTGTTTTTGCCCACCAGAGAGTTCGCCGATTTTTTTATGACGGAATTTCCACATCCCAACAGCCTTAAGGGCAGCCTCCACATGTTCTTCGTCGTGGGCATTAAGCTTGCGAAACCAACCCTTGCGTGGGTAACGTCCAGAGCGAACAAACTCATGAACTGTTGAGGGGAAACCAGCATTAAAACTCGAAATCTGCTGAGGAACATAGGCAATTCTTAGGCGCCTGTTTTGCTTGTCATGCCGTGCAATAATCACTTTACCAGACTTTGGCTTCAAAATTCCTAAAGTAATCTTGATTAACGTTGACTTAGCAGCACCGTTTTCTCCTGTTAAGGTGACAAATTCTCCAGCTTTAACCGAGTAACTCACATCCTCTAATACAGGATTGTTGTCATAATAAAAGCTTACATTCTGAACATCGATATAAGGCATAATTTTACTTACTTCCTAAACTACTTAAATTTTTCAGCCAGCTGCTTGAGGAAATCTTTAATGACTTCTTGCTCATCAGTTGTATATTTTTGAGTGAGTTGATGATAACTGTCAAGGGTTGCAGCATGATGAGCTGCATGTTCTTGCGCAATAGGCAATGCCTTTTCCGTCAAGTTCCATAAAACAACCCGTTCGTCGGTTTTGCTCTTCGTGGGAAAAATGAGTGCCATGTCTTGTAACTTTTTGAGAGCTTTTGTGATAGCAGCAGGAGAAACTGAAAGTGTTTCAGCCATTCGTGCATTGGTGGTTGGCGCCTCACTGAGAAGCATGAGGAGATGCTCCTGAGTTGACGTTAATTTGACATCACTCTGACATTTTCCAAGAAGAATTTCGTGCTTGTTTTCGGCAAACTGCATAACCTGAGACAAGAAATGATCGATTTGATTTTCTAAGTTGATAGACATACTATTCCTCCCTTCATTTACTGGTCAATAATAACACGCATTTTATTGAATGTCAACCGGTTAATGTTATGAGAGGAGCTATAAAAACAAAGGAAAAAAACGAATAAGGGGCTTGTCATTTGTAATGTGGTATGCTATAATATATCAGTCCGACTTTTGAGATACTCTTGTATCTTTCGGGGATTTTTAAGGAGGTACTTTTGCTTGGCAAAAGATGATGTTATCGAAATTGAAGGTAAAGTAGTAGATACTATGCCGAATGCGATGTTCACTGTTGAACTTGAAAATGGTCATAAAGTTTTGGCGACGATTTCTGGAAAAATTCGTAAGAATTATATCCGTATCTTGCCTGGCGACCGCGTGCAAGTGGAGATGTCACCATATGATTTGACACGTGGACGCATTACCTACCGTTTTAAATAACCTGGACATTCATTGGGTGCGAAAGCACAGTAACCTATAGAAAGGAAGACACAATGAAAGTAAGACCATCAGTTAAACCAATCTGCGAATACTGTAAAGTAATTCGTCGTAACGGTCGTGTTATGGTAATTTGCCCTGTAAATCCAAAACATAAACAACGTCAGGGATAGAAAGGAACTATTAAATTATGGCTCGTTTTGCTGGAGTTGATATTCCAAACGAAAAACGTATCGTTATCTCATTGACATACGTTTACGGTGTTGGAGTTCAAACTGCTAAAAAAGTGCTTGCTGCTGCAGGTGTCTCAGAAGATGTACGTACTAAAGATCTTACATCTGATCAAGAAGATGCGATTCGTCGTGAACTTGACGGCTTGAAACTCGAAGGAGATCTTCGTCGTGAAGTAAACCTCAACATCAAACGCTTGATGGAAATTGGTAGCTACCGTGGTATGCGTCACCGTCGTGGACTCCCTACACGTGGACAAAACACAAAAAACAACGCACGTACTCGTAAGGGACCTGCTAAAGCTATCGCTGGTAAGAAAAAATAATCTAGAAAGGAGTTAAAATGGCAAAAATTACTCGTAAACGTCGTGTGAAAAAGAATATTGAAACTGGTATCGCCCACATTCAATCAACTTTTAACAACACTATCATTATGATTACTGACGTTCATGGTAACGCTCTTGCTTGGTCATCTGCAGGTTCACTTGGTTTCAAAGGTTCTAAAAAATCTACACCATTCGCTGCACAAATGGCATCTGAAGCTGCTGCTAAAGCTGCTCAAGAACAAGGGTTGAAAACAGTATCTGTTACAGTTAAAGGTCCAGGTTCAGGTCGTGAATCTGCAATCCGTGCACTCGCTGCTGCTGGTCTTAACGTAACTTCTATTAGTGATGTGACTCCTGTACCTCACAATGGTGCACGTCCTCCAAAACGTCGTCGTGTATAATCGCTAGTGAGTTGCAAAATCACTTTACTTTTCTTTTAGAGGAGACTATACATGATTGAGTTTGAAAAACCAAAAATTATTAAATTTGACGAAACAGAATTTTACGGCAAGTTTGTAGTAGAACCGCTTGAACGTGGTTATGGTACAACTTTAGGTAATTCTTTACGTCGCGTTCTTTTGTCTTCATTGCCTGGATCTGCTGTGACTTCAATTCAAATTGAAGGTGTTCAACACGAATTTGCAACTATCCCTGGTGTCCGCGAAGATGTGGTGCAAATTATCCTTGCTATCAAAGGACTTGCGATTAAATCTTACGTAGAAAATGAAAAACAAATTGAGCTTGACGTTACTGGACCTATGACAGTAACTGCAGGTGACATTTTGACAGATAGTGATATCGAAATTGTCAATAAAGACCATTATCTTTTCTCTATCGCAGAAGGTCATTCTATGCGTGCTGTGATGACAGTAAACAAGGGTTACGGATATGTACCTGCTGACGAAAACAAAGTCGAAGGCGCACCTATTGGTACAATTGCTGTGGACTCAATTTACACACCAGTTAGCAAAGTTAACTATCAAGTAGAACCAGCTCGTGTAGGTGGTGATGCATCTTACGATAAGTTGACTTTGGAAATCACTACAAACGGCACAATCGTTGCTGATGATGCTTTGTCTCTCTCTGCGAAGATTTTGACAGATCACTTGAATCTGTTTGTTGACTTGTCAGAAGCAGCTTCAGAATCTGAAACTCTCGTAGCTAAAGAAGAAGTTAAGACAGAACGTGTTCTCGATAAAATTATCGAAGAAATGGACTTCTCAGTTCGTGCCTATAATGGTTTGAAACGTGCTGGAATCAATACCGTAGCTGATATTGTGGAAATGAGTGAAGCTGACATGATTAAAGTCAAAAACCTCGGTCACAAATCAGTAGAAGAAGTCAAAGTTAAATTGACTGACTTGGGCTTGGAGCTCAAAAAACGAAAATAATACAGGAGGAAAAAAATGGGTTACCGTAAACTTGGACGCACATCTTCACAACGTAAAGCTATGCTTCGTGATTTGACAACTGATCTTATCATTAACGAAACAATCGTTACGACTGAAGCTCGTGCTAAAGAAATCCGTAAAACAGTTGAAAAGATGATTACTCTTGGTAAACGTGGTGACTTGCACGCGCGTCGTCAAGCAGCAGCTTACGTTCGTAACGAAATCGCTATTAAAGATTTCAACGAAGAAACTGAAACTTTCCCAACTGCACTTCAAAAATTGTTTGACGATATTGCTAAACGCTACGAAGGCCGTAACGGTGGTTACACTCGTATCTTGAAAGTTGAACCACGTCGTGGTGATGCTGCCCCTATGGCAATCATTGAACTTGTTTAAGAAGGTTCGGATTAAATAATATATAAGATTACTTATTGAGTGTTATGATGATGGCGCTGTGTTTGAGTTAACGTTTAAACGTTGAGTAGCATTGCTTAGTCTAGCTCTGTCTACCGAGACATTTGTTTCGGTAGTTCACTCAATATGTTTTTTTTTTGCTTTTTTAGATAATCTTTGGCGTCTCTTTCACATATAAAGAGGCGCTTTTGTTTGTAAAAAATAAGAAAATTTAAAGGAGGTTTAATCTTAGCTATCAATCTTGCAAAAAATCACTTTAAATACACGAAATTAAAATATTAAAGGAATTGAATTTGTGTTAGAATGCGAAGAAGTAAACAAACGGGTTGTTCTGCAGATAGAATCACAGTGGATGGAGTCAAATAGGCATCAAATTGTTAAAATAGCTATATGTTTTTCATGAAAAAAGGATGGTTTATGGAATCTATATCAATTACTTTTACTTTACGAAGATTGTTTCTTACAGTTATTTATTTTACTAAGAGTTATTGAAGGAAAATTAGGGTTTATATTTCCAATATTGGATAAAAAGTTAGTAACCGTACCTTTGGATATAGTACAACAGTAGGTGGAGTAAAGTAGTGTATGAATTTTGAGTCCATGCTTATAATATTACCTATTGATTTAAAAAATGAGAGACTTAGAAAATGTTTAATTATTTACTAGAAATTTTTCTTTTGACTTATTCAATACATTTAGTATTAAAATTTAGAATGACATATGAAAAAACAAAAGATCTGAAATATAAATGGCTATCTTACGGATTTATTATTATTTCTATTTTTATTATTTTAGGTAGAATCTTACAACTAATAAACTTATAAAATAAGGAGAGATATGAGTAATTTAAAAATAGAAATTAAAATCAGCTGAAGTTGAAATTAATAAGTCTGGTATTTTCTTTGTAACAGGTAGAAATGGAGTGGGAAAATCGACATTATTTAGAAGTATGTTAGGAGAAGTGTATAGAATTAGTATAAATAATAAGCTTATTGTAAAGGGAAACAATAAAATAGTTTATATAAATGAAATGAAAATTTTATTGGCTATGAATTTTTTTAACTTAAAGAATATTTGATTTATATATCATTGTTATTTAAAACTAAAGTTACATATGAGGAGATTACGGCTCTATTATCAGAAGTAGAACTATTACAATATGAGCATAATCTAATAAAAGATTTATCTTAAGGAAACAAACAAAAATTAGCTTTTGTATCGACACTCATCATTGATGGAGAAGTTTTATTATTTGATGAGTCATTTGAACACATAAATCAATATACTCTACAAAGAAATATTCACGGTGATGTATCACTTTTTTGGAGAATATTTAGTGTCTCCTTGAAATTACAAGCACCTTAGACTTGAATAAACTGCTTTATTTCCAGCAGATTTTTTGCTTTTCCCACATATCAATAGAATAGAAGATATAACTGTAGTTTCTTATTCGACCGAATATTTGTTATAATGAAAGATAAATAATTTATCATAAATATAAAAAGGAAATGAGAGATACATTGACTATAAATATTATCATCATCATATTAATGATTGCCTTCACAGCCTTTTTTGTTGCTTCGGAGTTTTCTTTGGTCAAAATACGAAAAAGTCGTCTAGAAACCTTAGAAGCAGAAGGCAATAAGAAAGCTAAGTTAGCTATAGTTGTTGTTGAGCATTTGGACTCTTATCTGAGTGCTTGCCAACTTGGAATTACCTTGACTTCTTTAGCTATCGGTTGGGTCGGGGAAAGTACGATGCATGCCTTGCTTTCTCCTGTAATGGCATATCTGCCCTTTCCTAAAACGATATCAGAGAGCTTCTCTATTGTTTTAGCTTTTCTTCTAATTACTTTTGTCCATGTTGTTATTGGAGAGCTTATTCCAAAATCACTCAGTATTTCTAAAACAGAGGCCGTCGTTTTAGCGGTAGTAAAACCGCTGCATTATTTCTATAAGGTGACCTATCCTTTTGTCTGGCTTCTGAATGTTTCAGCAAGTTCGGTTGGAAAACTTTTCAATCTTAGTTTGGCAACAGAGGGAGAAGAAACGCATTCGGAAGAAGAATTGCTTTTGATTGCAAACCAAAGTTATGTTAAGGGTGAAATAAATGAAAAAGAATATGAATACCTTAACAAGGTTTTTGAATTTGATGATTTATTAGCCAAAGAAATCATGGTTTCACGTCTAGATATGGAAGTTATATCTTCTGATACATCGATAAAGGAAGCCTTGGAATTTGCGATTGAAAAAGGGCACACGCGTTTTCCGGTTATCCGGAAGTCCAAAGATAATATCTTGGGCTATGTTACGCTTCAGTCATTGATTAAAGAATACTTATCTTCTCCTACTCAGAGTGTCAACACGATTGTACAGGAACCCATTGTCTTTATCGATACAATACCGGTCAAGGTTCTGCTTTCAGAGATGCAAATTCAGCACAAGCACTTTGCTATTTTATCCGATGAATATGGTGGGACAAGTGGTTTAGTGACTATTGAAGATATCCTTGAAGAACTTGTAGGAGATATTCAGGATGAGCAGGATCATGAGGAAGACAATATCGTAGAGGTGAAAGAAAATGTGTACCATGTGAAAGGGAAGACCCCCTTATCTGAAATTGAAGAGCGTTTTCATGTTCAATTGTCTGACTTACCTTCAGTAAATACGATTAGCGGCTATGTAAGTAACAGTTACTTAGAAGAGAGAGAGGAAGTAGAGGTAGGAAGCGTTCGGAGAATAAAGAATTTAGAAATTACTATCCTTGAAATGGATAGGGTTACGCCAAGTGAGTTACAGATTAGGGTGCTATCAAACTAAACATTTGTTGGTGTGGAAGTGAATTTTATAAGAATGAGCTTTTTATATGTGATGCTGCTTGATGCCTTCTGTGATTCAATAAAAAATAGGAGAGAGGATATAATTCCTAATAAATTTGTAAACAAATTGTGTAAGAGAAGAGCAAGTGCAGAGCGCGTGTTAAAACTGCATTGACTAAGTGACTTACTCCTACTTTCTCTCCTTTGTGCTATTGGGCTGTGGCTTGAAAAACTTATATCAGATAAGTACTAAAAGTTGGAAAGAGTGATGTAGCAAAGTGTACAAGCAAAAAACGCTTAACCAGATGCATGAGAATGTTGTGGTTCGCGTTTTTTTATTTTGAATCCTTTTTTGGAAAGGGCGAGAACTAAGTCATGTATTTCAGAAGAACACTCTGAAGTTCCGTTCCCTTAGAAAAGTTGTTACAGTTTTCTATTTTTTATGTATTTATTCTAAAAATTTACCTAAATACTAAAATAATTGAGGAAATATACTTTACATATGACGAAAAAAATGAGAAAATGATAATGTGACTACTTTGTTAGTCTATGAAAAAAGAATTACAATTTTAGGGAGGAAAAGTTTATGTTTTATAAAGCGAAGCATAAGCAGCGATTTTCAATTCGTAAATATTCTTTTGGAGTAGCGTCGGTACTTTTAGGGACGTTTATATTAGGCGTTTCAGCTCCAGAAGCTAGTGCGGATGAAAATTCAACTGTTGCAACAACTAATCAAGTTCAAGCAGGAGCAGTGTCAGAAAATGCAAGCTCTGCAGAGACAGAAGTTGCTGCAAGCAATAGCAACGAAGCTACTACAGCAGTAGAAGCTGAGCCTGTTAATGAAGAAGTTGCTGATACTAACGCGGCAGTAGAAAAAGAAAATGATGAAGCTGCTGTGACTGGAAGTGCAGATGTTTCAGAAGTAGAAGCAGATAAGACTTCTGAAGTCAACAAGGAAGACGTAGCACCTGTTGCAACTCCAAAAGCAGCTTTTAGAGCTGCAAGAGTTGCTCGCGCTGCAACTGAAGCCACTCCAGGTGATCCAAACACACCAGTTTCAGCAGGCTTACAAGAGGAGTTAGAAAAGAATGCTGTCTATAGCCCAGGCGTTCAAAGGGCTAAGAAGAGCTATGCTGGTAAAGCTTGGCTACAAACAACAGGTACAGCAATGAATGGTTTTGGCAGCGGCGATGTTCCAATGGCTGGTGTCAAAGTGTATTTACAATGGGTAAACGGTAAAGGACACGTTTCTAAAATTTACTACACAACAACTGAAGCTGACGGTACATTTGTCATCAACTTGGATCATCCAGAATTAGAAAATGGCAACAACTTCCAGTTGGCTGGTGATGGTAAGTTCGCAATTAGAACTTGGATCAACAATCCTGACCCTGCAAAGTACAATGTTGTTAAACAAGGTGATGGAATCTATGGTTTCCACACACGTACAAACCGTAACAATGAATCATGGGACTTCACTGCTGGAGTCAACCGTATCGTTAACGGTCAAGTTATCTTGCAAGATAAGGTTGGAGAAGATACATGGTTGATGAAACCAGAAGACCAATGGGAAAAATCACCTAATGCAAGCGGTGAATGGGCTGACCAAGGCGCTTATGGTGCACTTCGCGGTTATGCTTGGTTTGAAAACGGTGATTATGCTGGTTCTTTAGCTAACCAATGGATTAATGACGGTAATGATGTCAAAGCAACAGGTACAAAAATTGTAGCTTCATACTTGAACGACGAAGTTACACGCCAGTTGGATGCATGGAAGAAAGAGCATAAAGGCTACCAAGTAGAAGACATGCGTCAAGCTCAAGCTGAGATTATTAAAGCTTACCAAGAAGCAAACGGTGTTGGCTCACATATCGCTGAGACAGTAGTCGGAACAGTTGATGCAAACGGTTGGTACTACATTCCATTTAGAGGGCTTTACGGTATCAGCGCCACAAAACAAAACAGTGGTGCAAGCATCTCACATACAATCACTGATGAAGAATATGGCAAGTTGGTAAGTGATGCAGATGTAAATCACACTAACTTGATGGCTTGGAACGGAACAATTGGTCAAAAACATCGTCATATCAACCAAGATTATATGTATGTAACACCATTGATTGATAATTACAATGTTTGGAGCAATGCTTTCCCATCAAACATTTTCCAAAATCCAGCTGACAAATTCCTCACAATGGTTGACCCAGCTTATAACATTAAGTCAATCAACTTTGCTATCATGGCACCACAACCAATGATTGATGCTTTGAACTATGATGCAAGTGGTGATCACAATGCCTTTGCAGGGGATAAGGTTGAAGCGACTATCGGTGGACTATTGCCATCACGTGAGTATCAAGTTCAGTGGTTCAGAGATGGTGTAGCTGTTGGTGACCCAGTAACGATTGTATCAACAGTTGACGGTACATTTGCGCCAGCAGATTCAACATCTTATACAATTCCAAATGATCTTACAGGTCCAACAAACTTCACAGTAGCTGTCTTCGAACAAGGTACAAATACAAAGAGTTTGGATAATGCATTGGCACTTGATTTATTGCTTGCAACAACTCCTGTGGCAGATTCTTATGTGCCAGTTTACACACCAGTAGAAGGAGCTATTGGTGAAGATGCTCAAGTTGCAGCACCTAAATTTATGGATAAAGAGCCTAATGGTACAGAAGTTACAGCACCAGAAGGTACTAAATTCGCTACTGCAACAACAGATGAGGAAAAAGAAAAAGCTAAACTTCCAGCTGATGCAGTCGTGCTTGACCCATCAAAAGTTACAGTTGATGAAGCAACTGGTGCGGTTACAGTTAAAGGTGATGCTTTGCCAGCTAAAGGCACTTATGTTACTCCAGTAGTTGTAACCTATCCAGATGGTTCAAAAGATTACACTTATGCGACTGTTAATGTAGCTAAAGACTATGCAGAAACTTACGATGCAACAGGCGGCACAGTCAATAAAGAATTAGGTCAACCAACAACTGAGGATGATCTTAAAGGCGCTGTAACTTATACCAAGGATGGTCAAGAAGCTACAGCACCAGAGGGAACAACAGTTAAACCTAAGGATGGTGTTACTTTGCCAGACGGTACAACAGCAGGTACATTTGAAGTTCCATCTGTTGTAACCTATCCAGATGGTTCAACTGACGATGTGGTTGTTAAAGTAGTAGTAACAGACGGTCGTACAGATGCAGATAAGAACGAACCAAAAGGTCAAGACGTTAACACAGGCTTGAACGAAACACC
>NZ_CALPDE010000006.1 GCF_943193185.1 Lactococcus ileimucosae | reverse complement strand
ATGTTACGTTTACTTTCTGAGTCTATAGTATAAAAAAAAAAGGTCAAATGAAATGAGTGTTTGATGAGAAAAGGGTGGTTAGTTTGGCTGGGGATTGCTTTTAGGCATGAGAAAAGAAGCCCCGACTGGAGCTTCTTAACTTTATGTTATTGAATATCCTCTGCTTTTATTATCTCAAACTTTCTTATGCTTTTTCGTGATTGCTCGAGAAATAAGGGTACCTAGCACACCCAGCAATAAACCTAGGATAAAGATAATCAGCCAACGCCAATCAAATTCCTTTTTGATTGAATCAACTGCTTCTGTAAGATTCTTAATGCTAAATGGCTGCGCAAAGAAGTTAAATATTTGATTTTTATCAGCAGCTTGGCTACGGGTATTCGACAGAACCTTACTGAAATTGTTATTGTAATCTTCACTCTTATTGAACGAACTATTTCCATCATTCAAGAGATTGTCTGTGTTTTTCAGCAGTTTTTCTGCAGAAGCTTTTGTCTCCTGCGTTGTCGCGACCAGCCGGTTAAATTCGTCAGCATTGTCTTTAATCATATGGGCACTTTTAGCGGTTTCTTCTGCCCTTTGTGCTGTGTTTGTTGACAGTTCGGAAATAGTTTTGTAAAGGTCATCACTGGCTGCTTTGTCTTGATAGAGCGCGACATCAGCAGAATTATATTCTTGCCAAGGTTTTAAGGCGAGTGTCTGCACATCATTTTTCTTCCATGATTTGTAATATCGGTCAATTGAGACCAGCGTATCATTATACCAGTTGAAGAGTTCGCTCATATTTTGTTCAAAATATTTCTCTGGTAACTGATTATCGTTCAAATTGTCTTTAGCTTTGCTTAAATCATCAATACTTCCATTTAGGGCAGTAATTGACTCAATCAAAGTTACAATATTCTCTTGACCTGCCTCTTGATACGCCTTTACATCACTGTCACTTAGGCGTTTTTCCAGTTGAGACATGTCCATATTGCCATACAGGTTGTAAATAGATTTTGGTGATGCGTTTTTAAAGTCCTCCAATGTGTTCATTTTATTCACAGAAGAATTTGGTACCCCGTAAATCCATGTGATAAGAGTAGCAGCCTTATCGATATTCCCCAAGAGTTCAGCAACCCTTCCAAACTTATTCCCGCCTAAATAATCAGAAATTTCATTTCTTGGATACAGTGTGTAATCCGCTGAGGTAGAATTCTTCTTCAGATTTTTTTCACCCCAGCCAAATTCAATGCTTGCCTTTGTACTCTGTGCAAGGGAAACGTCATAAACAATCGTGAAAGTTACATCTTCACCTTTTTTATCCTCTTCTGTCCCCTCTGTGCTTTTGTTGTAAAGAACAAGAGTGTTATTTCCCCTATCAATAATCTCACCTTCTTTTGATTTTATGCTTGATCTGTCCTTATTGTAGGTTACTTGAGCTCCTGTAATTTTAAGCGGTTTAAGCTCATATTGTTTCCCTGCAGGAACTGTGATGTTTAACGTTTGGTGGAAAGACTGTTCCGTTGTGTTGACTGTAGGGATATCGAGAAGGAATAATACTTGTCCTTGCGACACCTTTTCACCAGATGCCTGTAACGCATTCCCGTAGCGTTCAATCAAGTTCAAGTCTTTTTTGTATTGAGAAACATCTACCCCAGAAGCTTCCATAGCCTCAAACAAAGCCTTATAGTTTGAAATTTCCCAAGGTATTTCTCCCAGTAATTTTTTCAGATTTGATAGGTAAGCTGTGTCATTAAGATTATCCTCGTGATTAAATGATGTTATCTTTTGAGCCAAGGCTTTCCTTGCTAGCTTTTCTGCCTTTTTAGTATCTTGTAGAACATCTATCACCTTATTAAAGTCCTCAAACTTTAAGTCTTTTTGAGCAAAAAATTGCTCATAGAGTCCAGCTTCTAACTTGAATAAGTCATCGCGATTATCATTAAGGGCCCCAAGCTGTGTGTCCAAACTTTTCCGCAATTCTTTGATATTTTCATTGTAATCCGTCACTTGCTTCTGGAGATTGGCAAAGAGACCAGATGTCTTACCGTTACCCTCATCTTTATAAAAAGGAGATAAGTTATTGAGTGTATCAAGGTAGAGACCATCAAACTGTTTAAAATAAGCTTTTTGATCTTCTTCTGCTTGATTGATGATAGCTTGATTACCATTTTTCAGATTGACATCTGCGATTTCTTTTTGAGTATCAAAGTACTGCTTTAAGCGAGGCAACTGGTTGTTAAATGTTTTGCTTGTTGAGTCTAGCATGCCTTGTGTCGACTTGCTAAAACTATTTTGCGAAGCAATCCACGCGCTATTTGCTGACTTTAAACTTTCAGCTGCGGTTACAACAGAGGAGTAGTTTTGATTGGTTGTCTGAAATGGACCATAAACTTGATTAGAAAGGTTCGTCAATACTTTCCCATGATTTGCAATGACGGCATTCATGTTATTCTGAGCTTCTAAGATATTCCCTGCAACTGAAGCATAGTACATCTTGACAATACTTTGATTGAAATCACGCAAGATGGTCGTAATCTTATCATCAAGTAAGTTCTGGGACAACTCTGACTGGTTGTTTTGCAGTTTATAATTGACCTGAGACTGTATCGGGTTGATATCCTGTAAGGTCAAGATATCATGAGAGAAGTTTTGCGGAATATAAATCACCGCATCTACTGCCTTATCCTTATAAGCCCGGTCTGCGACAGAACGTGAAACAACTTGCCAGTTGTATTTCGTATCTCCGGATACTAAATTAACAAAGTCTCTCCCAAAATTATAGACTTTCTTGTTAAAACTCGATTCCTTATCTTCATTGACCAAAGCAATCGTTGGTTTTGAGACGGTTTTCTGTGTCTTTTTATTAAAGCTCAAATAAGCAAAGACAGCTATAAGAGCAAGCACAGCAACCGTCAATAAGCCAATAGAGAGCCATTGTTTTTTCTTCACATTTTTTACAAATTTTTTCTCCATAATACTTCCTTTATTTTTCTACTCTTTACTACTGACGATTTCTTTAAATCATCACTAGTAATTAGTAGAGGTTATTCTACTAATTTATTTTCTTCAAGAAATTGACTGACATCTTCACGAATGAATGTGTCACTATTTTTTTCTTGATATTCCTTCATATTTTTTAGATACTGCTCATTCTCGCTATCCGTATAGCCCTCAAATTCAATTTCATCTATATCTTCATGATTAAAAAAGAATACTTTGTCTTCCCCGGCATATCCCATAGGGTACATGACCGCCGAATAATCAAATAAAGCTGGCTTTTCCTTGTTGAAACGATTTAATAAGTTCGAACGACCAATAATCAACATCTTCACTGTACCCTCTTTAAGATACACCAAACTTCCTAATGGAAGCAGTTTTTTACTTTCCTGCATTACTCTCTCCTGTACTCTCTAAAATATATAAATCTGCTGTTCGTAAAATTCCTGCGTAAGCAAAAAGCCCTAACCAAGTTAAAATTGTTAAAACAACTATGCCATTGGTATTATAATTATTCCCCAAAGCTAGAAGAAGAAATATAATACCAATTACAAATATTCCTATGCCAGCAGAAAAAATAAAATCTTTAAATTTCAGTTGAATCAACTTTCTCCTTAATTCAAACCTTTCTAAAGGAATTTTTTTTTGAATAGCTTGCTTACTAATAAAATTGGCAATCACCCACATCAAAAAGCTAGAAATAACAATAAATATAGAAGGAGGAATGTGAAAAAACTTAAGAGTTGTATCCAAAGGTTTTTCAAATAAATTAAGCAAACCGATCATTACCGTACCAACTGCTCCTACACCTAATATTCTTGCTAAAAATGTGCCTGTTAAGGCTTTTGTAGCAGATGACATCATATCTAGTTCACTGGTTAAATATTTTTCCCACTCAGAAATATCCATTTCATTTGGAATTAAATATACATTAAATTTCCGCCTTTTCCTGACGATCGGAAGATAATTAAAAATGTTGGTACCAGGCCAATGATCCACAATAGCTCGTTGACCATCAGGCATTACAATAAATAAATATCTGATGCTAGGAAGACCACACCATTTAATACGCACCCATTTTTTCTTTACCATGAAAATGCCTTTCCAACAGAACCAAAGAAATTTGTCACCCCTTGTATAGCTTTACCCACAGTTTTTTCTACATTCTTAGAGGCATCTTTAACAAATTTTTGCTCAACTAACCAATCAACACCTTTGCCAACTATGACGCCTCCAACTATACCAGCAGCAAGAGCCCATCCAGGTCCTGGAATAAATGATGCTACCCCTGCAGCTACGAATGAACCACCTACAGACAAAGCACCATGGATAACAGCCTTACCAACACTCTTATCTCGTTGATAGTCCTCATATCCATCCATAATGCCTCCAACTACTGCAAAACCACCTGCTACGCATCTTCCTAAACTTTTACCAGATTTGCTAGCCAAGTCTTCTGCTTCTTTCATTGCTGCAGCTGTAGCGCCCTTAGTTTTCCCTAAAATTTTACCGTTAGCCATTTTGATTGAATATCTATTTTTATAGATAGCTTCTGCTGCAATTTTTCCCCGTGTCTTTGCCTTATTATGAATAGCCTTCGTTATATTTTCTTCCCAGAGAGATGTGATACTTTCTTCTTTAAGATCTTCTAATACCTCCCCTGCTATTTCTTTCAAACGTTTCAATTCTTTATTATTTTTAATATTAAGTGTAAAATTACCTGCTTCATCAAATTCTGCCGAACTAAAGGCAGACATCATATCCATAACCGCTTTAAAATCTTCCTTTGATGAAGTGAAAAGCGTGTTCACGTTATCATTAAACTCATGCAGTTTCTCAAGCTTTTTTTCAACTTTCTGAATATCATCGTTGACGTTACTCATGTAGGAGGACAATTGTTCTTTTAGATGAACATAGCTTGTGTTCAAATCGCTATTTTCAGGATGAGCTGAAGCGAGCTGATTGTAAGAATTAATTTGTGAAGTTATGGCGGATTGTTGAGCTTTTAAAGCTTGAAGCTGCATATTTAGCTTGTCTTCATCTAAAACTTCATTGCCCACTGCCGAATCATAATCTTTATATTTTTGGAGTTCTGTTTTTAATTTTTCTACTGCCTTTGAGGCTTTTGAAATCGTCGGAAGCACCAGCTGTGAAAACATTCCCTTACCAGCGGTATAGGCTGCCCCAGATAATGCGTTTGTGTCTAAGGCTGATGTCAAATGTTGGCTGGCTTGATTGAGGTTATCAATTATTACTTCCGCAGTTCCGATGTTTCCGTTTAAGGCAGCTATAAGTCCCTGCGATTCAGATGGATTATAGATTAGTCCCATGATAAACTGTCCCTCTCTTTTTGCAATTTTTCTCGTTCTGCTTCAAGTTTGAGTCTCTCTTTTTTATATTCAGCTTTTAATGCCTCTTGTTGCTGAAAAATAAGTTCCGAGATATATTTTTGCTTTTGCTGGGTCTCACTGTAAGCATTTTGCCTGTGACTTCTCCTATTGATGTCGTCGTCAATGGCTTGAAGTTGCTTAAAGCTACTCATCATGATGGTCGAAAAATTTTCCAATGCCTGTTGTGCTTTTTGCTCTTCCAGATACAGTTCATCACTTTTACTTTCTATGGATGCGATTTTCCAATCACATTCTAAGCGCTTGTCTGCTTTTTTATCCTTCGCCATCAATTAAAAGCCCCAGCTCATGTCGGTTAAAGCAACTGCATCTTGCTTATCTCTTTCTTCAATGACCGCAGCCAGCTTAGGGAACTTATCAGCTTGTGTTTTAATACTTGACTGAAGCTTTGTTAGGTCTTCAATGATGCTATTAGAAACCTCTGCTGCCCTTTTCATGCCTGCAATGTTGCTTTCCCCAAGCTCAAACTTTGTATTTGAAGGCTGTCCACTGCTGTTAAACATCGAAACGGCATCTGAAGCTGCACTTATATCTGATTTTATTGCTCCCATTCTCCTTAACCTTTCTTTGATTTACTTTTTAAATTTATAAAAGGGATCTCTTTTTAAGAGTTCTTTTTCATCCTCCACCTTAGGCGGTTCTGAAACAACTGGCTTTTCTTCCTTTTTTTCTTGAGGAAGTGCTGTAGCCTTAGGAGAGCTTCCCATTTTCTTAATTGCCTTTTCCATCCCAGCTATCATGTCAGACAAAAACTTATCGTCTTTTTCATCGCGATAACCTTCGAAGACAATCTTCGTTATGTCAGATTCCGCAAGCGTGATAATCGCATCTGCTTGTCTTGCAGAACCACCTTGTGGATGAGGCGCAACTTGATAGCGTAAAATTGTCTCCCCCGAGCTGTCCTTTCCAACTGCTCTTGCCACAATCACATAAAGTGTCTCTGCTAAAGCATCCATATGGTCAATCTCAACAACTGATCCCAGCCCTAAAAATTGGAGCTTCTTTTCATTTTCAGACATTTTAAGCCTCCTCACTTTCTACAGGAACGACAATGTTAAAGAATTCTTCATCTTTCACCGCATGCAGAACATTTTTATTGACAACTTCTTTCTTCACTTCCAGAGGAAGATTTTCAATCAGATGCTGACTGTTTAAGTCACCGCCAAAGAGAATCTGATAAGCATTTTCACGCACAGCCGTTGTAGGCATGTTGAAACTATTCCCTACACGAGTGAAGTAATCCATCACAATCAATTGCTTGTTAGGATTATTTTGAGTGAGTAAGGAAACCAGCTGTCCTTGTTGAATGTTGAGTTGCGTCACAAGGTCTGCAAGTCCATTCATGATTAATACACGTACTGTTGTCGATTCTTCTTCTAACCAAGCCTTCAATGCCTTTTGAAGATCCATATTTTGCGTGATGATCGCTTCTTTCGAGATATATGCAGTAGCTTGAGATGCATAGTGTTCCAAGTTCTTGCTGGCATCGATTAAGACAAGCTCTGCCTCGCCAGCAGCTTCAAATATCTGTTCCATCAAGAAAGGCATCAGTAGTTTAAACTGCTTTGCAGATGCAGGGAAAATCCCCAAACTCTTCGCTTCAAAGAATTTGAAGAATTCTGCCTGAGCACTTAATTTATTGAGTCCTAGAGGCATCACGTGTTCCTCACGGCTAATCAGTGATTCGTAGGTTTCCGGTGTCAATTCATCAGGAACCATTGGAATTTCATCTGGTAAAGCCCCTTTCCATTCCTCTTTCATTGCCACGATTTCTTGGTCAAGTGCTGCAAGTGCCTCCACTTCATTTTCTTCCCTTGTAGGCAGGTATATTTGAAGGGCTAAAGGTTGCTCTAATTTAATTTGTGCACGTCCTGGAAGCTCCACCTGTTCTAATTTCTCACGGCCAAAGAGATTGCTGAGGTCTCCATCTTCATTTAAGAAGAGTGCCATCTTTGTCTGAATATTGGCCATCATATTCATGCGGATAGCATTATAACGGCCTGCAGTGAGTACCAAATAAATTCCTACAGCAGCACCTTCACGCAAAACTTTCAGTAAAAGATTGTCAATCGTATCTTTACGATTATCATTTGGACTTAAGCCGTCATAAGAATCTAAAACATTCACAATGATTGGCAGTTCATGTTGCGTTTTACTTTGATACTGTTTAAGATTAGCAACGCCTACTTTCTTGAATAAAGCCTTACGTTCTGCCAGATTTTGTTCCAGGCGCTGAAGCATTTTTTGGAGTTTTTCATTTTCTTCCAAGGTCACGATATCTGCTACATGAGGAAGCTCTTTCAGTGGCAATAAGCCATTGGTTCCAAAGTCAAATAGGTTGAATTGAACCTGCTCTGGTGTATTCTGACGAGCCAAGTTCATAACAAGCGTTTGAAGGGCGGTGGACTTCCCAAAACCAGGACTTGCAAAAAGCACTGTGTGAGAGCTTTCTTCCAAATCATAGTTATAAACTTCTTGACTTTGCAAGCTTGGAATATCAAGCACACCAAAAGGAATAGACAGGTTGCGCTTTTCCTCCCTTTTCACTGGTTCTGTTACAATTGCTCCAGCTAGATTTGGTAACCAAGGTTTATCTGGTTTTGTATAGCTTGATTCCTCAAAGGTCTTCACAATTTCTTGTATCGTCGCCTGTAATTGCGTAGGGAGTTCCTCTTTATCATGATTTTGGTCAATCACTTCTTCACGAGGGTCATAGAAAAGTTCCCACTGTCCAGCAGCATTGATATGGAAGATACGCTCATCTTTTGTTTCCTCCTGTGTAGCATGCGGATTGTATTCTACTCCTCCGTAACCAGATTGGAACAGCTCATAAACTTCACTCTCACCTACACGAAGGTAACCACGCCCTGCATTAGTAATGTGTGCGGCATCCCCTGTCTTAATCAAAGCTCTCGAGTTAGCCTCATCTGACATCTTCAAAGCAACTTTAGACTTAGAGTTGGCATCAATCTGGTCATTGACCACACCATCGGGCTTTTGAGTCGCTAATATCAAATGCACCCCAAGGGAGCGTCCGATACGCGCTACTGATGTTAACTCATCCAAAAACTCTGGAACATTTTCTTTGAGTTCCGCAAATTCGTCTGAAACCAGCATGAGGTGAGGCAAAGGTTTTTCTGGATACTTCACTCCCTCACGTGGATTCAAACGCTCACGGTAAAGCTTCGTATAGCCTGCAATATTTTGAACCCCGTATTCTCTGAATTCACGTTGACGTTTTTTGAGCTCTGCATTAATGGAAGCCAAAGCTCTCGCAGTGCCAGCACCATCCAAATTAGTAATTGATCCCATGAAATGTGGGAGATCAACCAAGGTATCTGCAATTCCTCCACCTTTCCAGTCGATGATAAGCATACCTATGTCTTCTGGAGAAAAATTAATGGCTAACCCCATCAAGTAAGTCGTCAGAAACTCAGACTTACCAGATCCAGAAGTTCCCCCTACGATAGCATGCGGACCATGTACTTGTTCGTGCAAATCCCAAAAGGCAAATTCTTTCTTTCCTTTCCATCCGATCATAGAGGCAATGGACTTACTTGGTTCTGCTTGGGCCCAGCGGCTCGCGATATCCAAATCTTCGACTGTTTCGACCAAATATTGCTCCAATAGGCTAAGGCGCTCAGGAATCGCATTTTTCTCCACTTCCATATGTTCTAAACTGGACATTTGACGAAGAATGACTTCAAAATTTTCTTGACTTTCAAGCGCTGGATAAGGATGATATACCTTATCCATATGGTGGCCATTATCTTGAATGAGTACCCCAGCCTGCTGGTTCTTCACTTCTACAAGAGCAGTGATTGTTTCAGGTAAGAGTTTCTTATCCTCTTTACACCAAATCACAGTCACTCCCAGATCAGACATGTCTTCAGCTAAAAACTCATTGAGTCCATGTCCCGCCAGATAAGAATCGTCAAAAATTGTAAAGACAAAATGAGGAAGGAAGGTTGGTTTCTCACGCCCTGCTGCATTCAACTCTTGCTGCCGCGAATTAATGATTTGATAAAAACTAGAAAGCACCATGTCCCGAGATTTGGCATTATGCACTATTCCTCGCGTATTAATACCTTGTACCTTAAAATGGGGAAGAAAACGCCATTTGTGCCAATCTTTTGCATAGGCTTTTTCAGGTACTAAGGCAATAAAGTTAAGGTCACGGTAAGAATGAAAGAAGGCCAGTTGCAAGTAGAGATTGGAAACTGTATCTTTTAGCAACTCATAGTTCCCGATTAGTCCAAGAGTTTGATGTCTTAAATCCAACGTCACTGGTGTATCTTCTTGTTTAGTGTATTTTCCCACCAGTCCTTTAACATGGCTGGCCCACTCACCCTCATCACGCGGCGTATAGTCTGTTTCCACCTTCAAGCCGGAAGGCTGTGTCCCTGTTCCCAAAGAAACTTGCAAAAAGTCCTTATTATTGGCCATGCGTTCATAAAGACGTGAATCATATTTTTCAATCTTCTCCAGTAATCTCTGTGGAGAAGGTTGTTGATAATGCAGCACTTTATTCTCTTGACGGTGCACTTGGTTTAGCTTGGAAGTAGTCTTTGCTAAATAAATCTGATAGTCTTCTTCCCGTTGCCTTTCACGCTCTAGACGGTCCTTTTTCTCAGTACGGTATTGTGTGACTGTAAAAACAACAGTCATTGCACTGACAAGCGCAGTCGCCATCATCATAAGCGCGTTACGTCCTGCTAAAAGTGTTGTCAGACCTCCCGCCACAAGCATTCCTATAGGAGGCAAAATAGCTTTGAGTAACCCACCTTTAGGTGCTTGTTCCTTGTCTCCTATCTTTTCAAACTTAAAACTTTCTTCCGGAATTTCTAGATTCAAGCGAGGAGAACGACGATATTCAGGGAAATCTTGCGGTTTTTCCAGCTTGCGCTGTTGCTCCAAGAAAAACTCAGGATTGAAAATCACCTCTTGCGAAAAAGCTGTCACTTTCCATTGTTCAGAACGTCGCTCTATCATCAGTTCAGGCGTAAGAAGAGTGTCACCAATCTTGAACAATACACTCGTACTCTTGTTCAGCTTCTCATCGTTATAATAAACAAAGTCCCCTAAGGGTTTTATGAGTGCCAAAGGTTGTGTCTCATCCTCATTGTCAATAATGATGAGGGAATCATCCTGCGTTTGAATAGCACACGGAGTTGTTTGATTATGGATAACAAACTCTTGGTTATCTAAAATCAAAAAATGTGTCTGTAGCTCCTCTGCCAATAAAACAAATAGAGGAATACCGTCAATATCATGCATACCTTTAGAAAGCTTTTCACCGTTAACAAGGAGCTGTTCATTAACGACACCAAACAACAAATGCGCATAAGAAGCAGTCATTTGCGATTCAGTTAATGTCACTTTCTCCAACTTGTCTTTTAATATGAAAATAATATAGAGAATTTCTTCGGGATGACGTGCATCGTAAAGAAAATTCTGATTTTCTTTTTGTGAATGTTCTAATTCAAATAATTCTTTCATACTGTTTATTTTCCTAAGCTTTTACTTAACTCTTGTATTGCTTTATTGTATTCCTCAAGTTTCTTCTGCTTCTCGTCACCATTCATTGTGCTGTTCAATTTTGTAACTTGATAAAGATCGGTGTAGGCAAGCAAAGTCAACTGGTCATCGCCAATGTTCTTTGCTAAATTCAGAGATTTTTCAAACTCGCCCCGTCCTTGATAAATCCAATAATTCAACGTATTGTCATCTGTTGTAGAGGAAATATTATTTAAAATTGCCGCTTTTTGAGTTTGACTCAAATCTGCTAAATGAATGGAAGAAGATGCCATGACAAAACGTGCTTCTTTAGGAAGCTGTTCGGGTTGGTAAGCCTTCAAATCTTCTAAAGTTTTATCGTAATGATTCGTGATAAAATCTGATTGTGCAGCCATAATTGCTTTTTGCTTAGGTATGGTTACTTTTTGATCCATAAAGGTCAAAGCTCCCATTATAATTGCAGCGATTAAGGCAGCAGAACCCGCATATTTGAAGAAACTATAGCGACCTTTGGAAACCTTAATAGTAGAGGCTTCTTCCCTTTGTCTTTCACGAGAAAATTTTTCTTCCAACAAAGCATCTACTTCTTCAAAATTGCTGCAAGCCACTAGAGACTGGCTAAACTTGTCTCTAAGACTGGCTTCTCCTCCTACAAGATTTTCATAAGAGATTTTGGAATTCAAAATTGACAAAATAAGCGCCTTATATTGTGAAAGAAACAGTGCTCTGTCTGTTTCCATAGGTGCAACTCCTTCTTTCATACCAACATGAATAAAAGAGAGTTTTCCATCTGTCAAAAAGATATTTTCTGGATGGACAAAAGGTACTCTGTATCCTGATTTTTGAGCAATCAAATTTTTTAATTTTAGAGCCAGCTCCAGACGTTCTATCTCCGACCTTGCTTGAGTCATAAGAGAAGACAAACTTTTAGCATTACGCATCAGCTTGTAGGAAATTTGAAAAGTATATTCCTCATCTGTAGATGCAGTCAAATCTGTTTTATTCTTGATAAATTCCAATTCTTGTTGGTTGACCTGCGTTCCTGTTAAAAAAACAATAAAACGATTTTCTTCCCTCTTAACCGTTAATGTATCCTGTCCATCAAATAATTTCATTTTCTTCTCCTACAATGAGCTGTAATATATCTCCATTTCCCAAACCCAGCTCTTTTAACGTTAATCCACTTTCAAGAGCCAATGACTTACCTTTAACAATAAAACTCCATTTTTCTGGTAAGCTTTGTCCCTTTGCTTCAAAAGCTTGACTCAGCAATTCAATCAAACGTTCTGAAGTAACCATTGACGGGATAGCTAAGTCAACTTGTTTTCCTATCCATTCTAAACTGATTTCAATATGATCTTTCATCGCTTCCTCTTTCGTCTTGCAAAACGTCTTGCCACAAATCCTGTCAAAACCATTAAAGGTATCGCCAAAATAAGTAATACAAGCATTCCTTTAGTTTTGGCTTCTGTATTTAAAGAAGTCGAAGCAACGTTTGCCTGTTTATAGTCTTTAAATAATCCCGTCCTTACATTTTGAACATTTGTTTTATACAACTTATTCTGACTGTTTTTATTAAAATCTATAGCTTGAACATGCTTAAGAGTTTCTGCTTCTTGCTTTTCTTTCTCTTTTTCCTTTTCATATAGGGGTGTCGAGAATAGCTGAGAACGGATTCCAAACTCCGAAACACTTGCGCCTCCCCCAGATTGGTTAGTTATCATCTCAGACTGAAGCTGTAAACTTCCATCACTGTCTCCCTGTACAGAGACAGGTGAATACGTCAAGAAAAATAGGACGCCAAAAAACCATAAAAATTTATGCTTTTTCATTTATTCTCCATAAAAAACAAAATAAGCACCACAAGGGTGCTCACTTTTAAAATCCAAAACTTTGAGCATCTTGTGCATCACGTTCTGCGACTGTATCCGCATATTTATTCAGTTGCTGATTAATATTTTCTAGCAATTCTTCAAACTTTTGAACATTTTGATAAAGTTGGTTGTACTGTTCCAAGTAAGCTTGGAAAGCTTGACCTTTCCACTCTTCCGCGATTGTGCTGTTCATTGAATTTACACGTTGAATCGCTTGTTCGATTTCTTCTTTAGATTGGATGTAAACTTGCGCTTGTTGTTTGAGTTCTTCAGGTGTGACACTAATTGTTGCCATTTTCATTCTCCTTTAAAATAATATAATATATGTAATTAAAAAATTATTACCTTACTTTATTGGGGCATGATGTATCTGTTTTATAAGAAAGCAGATAAATAAAAATGAGAAAGTGTATCGTTTTCTCACAATATTATTTTACCATTCTCCATTATATCTTGTCAAAGAAAAACAGGAGTCATTTTTGCTATAAAACATAGATAGGATCTGTGCAAGAACAGTTTTTATACCAAGGAAAACCAGATGGAGATCAATAGAATGCTCAGAATAAATCTGTGATAAACTTCACTGTTAACACTGGACACTCACCTCTAAAATTGCCATAAATTAATCAATCAGCCTTAACATTATCGTAAAAGAAAAAGTGGTGAAGAGGGGTTTGAAACCTCTCTTCACCACGCGTCTCAGTGTCGTTTTCTTCTACTCATTTTTCCAAATACTCCGGCAAAAATGTATTGGCTAAAAAGCTCGTGTCATAGTCTCCGGCAATAACATTATCATCTGAAATTAACTCCAGTTGGAAGTCAATATTGGTTGTTAAACCTTCCACATCGAATTCCAACAAAGCACGTTGCATTTTCATCAAGGCTTCAAAACGGTTTTCACCATGGACGATAACTTTTGCAATCATTGAATCATAATAAGGTGGAATGGTGTAGCCTGTATACATGGCTGAATCCACACGCAAGCCTACACCGCCACTTGGTAGAAACAGATTGGTGATTTTATCTGGGCTTGGGGCAAAGTTAAATTTAGGATTTTCTGCATTGATACGGCACTCAATAGCATGTCCCTTGAACTCAATATCTTCTTGTTTCACAGACAGTTCTTGACCATCTGCAATTCGAATTTGTTCCTTAACAATATCCACACCTGAGACAAACTCGGTTACAGGATGTTCAACTTGTACACGTGTATTCATTTCCATGAAGAAGAAATCGCCTGAAGCTTCATCCAAGAGAAACTCAATTGTTCCTGCGTTTTCATAGTTCACATGTGCTGCTGCTTTGACAGCAGCTTGGCAGATGCGCTCTCGTAAAGTATGTCCAATCGCGACAGATGGGCTTTCTTCAAGAACTTTCTGGTTATTTCGTTGGAGGGAACAATCACGTTCTCCTAAGTGAATAACATTGCCATGTTGGTCTGCTAAGATTTGGACTTCAATATGACGGGCAGGGAAAATCATACGTTCGATAAACATGGCACCATTGCCAAAAGCAGCTTTGGCTTCAGCAGTAGCTGCTTCGAAAGCGGGGACGAGTTCTTCTGCATTGCTAACTTTACGGATACCTTTTCCACCACCGCCAGCTGATGCTTTCAGCATGACAGGATAGCCGATCTTATTGGCTAAATCCAGTGCTTCTTCACTCGTATACACTTCACCTTCAGAACCCGGTGTTACAGGAACGCCTGCTTTAACCATTTCTGCACGCGCGTTAATTTTATCTCCCATCATATCCATGACCTGGGCTGAGGGACCGATAAATTTGATATTCATTTCTTCACAAAGACGTGCAAACTTTGAGTTTTCACTCAAAAAACCAAAACCTGGATGAATGGCTTGAGCTCCAGTAGCAACAGCGGCTTCTAGAATATTGTTCATATTCAGATAAGACTCTGTTGCACGGGCTGGGCCGATACAGATAGATTCATCTGCCAACGCAACATGGAGTGCATCACGGTCCGCTTCTGAATATACGGCAACAGTAGCAACGCCGAGTTCGCGCGCTGCACGTATAATACGTACAGCTATTTCACCACGATTGGCGATTAAAATTTTATTAAACATAGATTGATAACTCCTATCAAGCTCTTTTTCCAAAGGATTTCCTCAGTAAAAAAGGAGAAAGACAGTCTTTCTGTCTTCTTAACCTCTGCTGTAACAAACCATCTTGGGTGGATTTAAGCCAAAGCTTTGACTCTGCAAAGTACACTTACTTTTAAAAGTTGCCACAGACTAACTGTGGCATATTTGATATTATTTATTTTCCTAAAGCAAAAGTCAGCGTACCCTTTGCAGCTAATTTACCGTCAACTTTGGCTTCTGCTTCAACAACAGCAATAGGTCCACGGCATTTGATAAATTTCGCGTGCAAAACCAGCTGATCACCAGGGACGACTTGCTTTTTATACTTTACATTATCCATTCCTGCATAAAAAACGAGTTTTCCTTTGTTTTCAGGTTTTGAAAGTTCCAAAACACCTGCAGCTTGTGCCAAAGCTTCCATAATCAAAACACCTGGCATTACTGGATATTGTGGAAAATGCCCTTGGAAAAATTCCTCGTTAATCGTCACATTCTTGATAGCTGTAATTTCATCGTCCGCAATATCAATCACACGGTCCACTAAAAGGAAGGGATAACGGTGAGGCAAGGCCTCCATAATTTTTGTGACGTCAATATTTACTTCTGCCATTTTTACCGCTCCTTTATTTGATGCGTACTAATTCTTGACCAAATTCAACCACATCCTCAGCATTGACCATGATTTCAGTGATTACACCATCTTTAGGTGCTGGAATTTCGTTCATAACTTTCATTGCTTCAATGATGAGTAAGGTTTGACCTTTTTTGACTGTATCTCCCACACTAACGAACTCAGGTTTGTCTGGTGCTGGTTGTAAGTAGGCTACACCGACCAAAGGACTTGTTACTGCTTCGCCTACTGCTGTAGCAGCTTCTTCCACGCGTTCTGTTTCTACAGCAAGTTCTGTGTGGCTTTCGCTTACAGGTACTGGCGCACTTGCTTTTGCTTCTGGAATTGCTGTTCCAGCTGCTGCAAGAACTTTATTTTCATTTTTTGAGAAAGACAGTTCTCCTTCTGCTGTGCGCCAAGAAAATTCACGCAAACTCGAACCATCAAACTGTGACATCAAATCTTTTACTTCATTAATATTCATTTTTATATCCCGCTCGCTTTCTTTTCCACAATCTAAGTTAAACTGCACTTAAACTCTGAGAAAGAAAGCAGAGTGCTTATCTTTCTTTTAAACTAATCTGTGAATTTTTTAAAGGCCAATACGGCATTGTGTCCACCAAAACCAAAGTCTTGTGACAATGCGTAATTAATCTCAGCATCTTGACCTTGACCAAGAACGACATTGATAGTCATGCCTTCATCCAATTCTTTTGTTCCAGCATTTACTGGTGCAAACTGATTTAAAATAGCTTGTACAGTCGCTACTGCTTCGATAGCTCCTGTCGCTCCAAGAGCATGCCCGTGTAAAGCCTTTGTTGATGAAACCAAGGCTCTATCCCCAATGACATTGTGGATAGCTTTTGCTTCTGTTTCTTCATTGGCAGGTGTTGATGTACCGTGTGCATTGATGTAATCAACATCTGCTCCAGAAATACCTGCTTCCTCTAAAGCAAGCTTCATCGCATTTTCAGCACCAACACCTGACGGCGTTGTCATATGATAGGCATCGTTGGTGTTACCATAACCAACAATCTCGGCTAAGATATTTGCACCACGTGCTTTCGCATGTTCAAGGCTTTCCAAAATCAAGACACCTGCACCTTCACCCATAACAAAGCCCGAACGGTCTTTATCAAATGGACGACAAGCAATTGAAGGATCAGCCTCTTTTGTCAATGCAGTCAAGTTGGCAAACCCAGCAATACCGAGCTCACAAATCGCAGCTTCAGCACCACCGGCGATAATGGCATCTGCATAACCATGTTTGATTTCACGGAAAGCTGAACCAATAGAGTTTGCCCCTGCTGCACATGCTGTAACTTCTGCACGAGATACGCCACGCGCACCCGTGCGCAAGGCAACGTTACCTGTCGCCATGTTGGCAATCGCCAAGGGCACATAGAGTGGTGTGACTTTACGTGGACCTTTGAGCAGCGCTTGTGAATTTTTTTGTGTTTGCTCCAAGCCACCAATACCTGAGGCCATGATACACCCTAAGCGATCATAATTTGTGTTCTCTGGAGTAATGCCTGACATTTCCATAGCTTCAAGCGCAGCATAGACAGCATAAAGTGAAAAAGTATCCATGCGACGTGCATCTTTTTTCTCAAAATGCTTTTCAAATGGGAAATCTTTGACTTCTGCTGCCACACTAATACCTGTAGCTTCTGCATCAAAGCGCGTAATTGGACCGATACCTGTTTTACCGGACTTAAGGCTGTTCCAAAATTCTTCTGGTGTATTACCGATAGCACTGGTTACACCGTAACCTGTAATGACTACACGATTCATCTTTTTCTCCTTTGGAGTTTGTTACAAACTTCTTTTTAGACTAATCTGGTGTAAGGCTACATGGCCATGCCACCGTCAATAGACAATACTTGCCCTGTCATATATTCTTGCTCAGCAAGGAATTTCACGACTGTAGCAACTTCTTCTGGTTGACCAAAGCGTTTCATTGGGATTTGGGCCTTCATTGCATCCTTGACTTTATCTGAAAGAACTTCGGTCATGTCAGAATCAATAAAACCTGGTGCTACAGCATTGACACGTACATTACGTCCTGCAACTTCACGCGCAATTGATTTTGTCAAACCAATCAACCCAGCTTTTGAAGCTGCATAGTTGGCTTGACCAGCGTTACCAATTAAGCCTACTACAGAAGTAATATTAATGATTGCGCCTTCTCGCGCACGCGTCATTGGCTTCAAAACAGCTTGTGTCATGTTAAAAGCACCTGTGAGGTTTATTTTCAAAACAGCTTCAAAATCTTCTTCATTCATTTTCAAAGATAAACCATCACGCGTTATCCCCGCATTATTAACCAAAACATCAACTGAGCCTAAAGCATCAACTGCTTCTGCTACCATACGTTTGGCATCATCAGATTGCGAAATATCGCCAGATACGCCGACGGCTTTAACCCCAAAAGAAGTGAACTCTGATAAGAGGGATTCAGAAATAGCTGAACGTCCATTGATAATCACGTTCGCACCAGCTTGTGCAAACTGTAAGGCAATCGCTTTACCAATACCACGTGTTGAGCCTGTCACAAAGACATTTTTATTTTTAATTTCCATTATTTTTCCTGTTCTTATGATTTTTAATTGCTCTCAAACCAAGTTCTACAGCGACAAGTAGCACTTATTTCGTAAGTTTAAGCCTAATCTTCTGCCAATAAAGCGTTGAGCGATACAAGGTCTTCAACATTGGTGAAACTTGCTTCTTTATCTATTTTTTTGATAAAACCGGAAAGGACTTTGCCAGGACCAACTTCAATAAAGCGTTCCACGCCGAGTGCTTTCATTGTTTCAACGGACTCGTAGAAGCGTACCGGCTCCATTACTTGACGCGTGAGAAGTTCTTTTATTTCTGAGTCCTGCATCACTTTTGCTGTCGTATTGGAGATAAGCGCCAACTTAAAGTTATTAAAATTAACCTGTTCAAGATCTTTGGCTAACTTTTCACTTGCAGGTTTCAAGATTGCTGTATGGAAGGGGCCAGAAACTTTGAGTTCAATCATACGCTTTACGCCAGCTTCTTTCAGAAGTTCAACGGCGTAATCCACTGCGGCCGCTTGACCACCAATAACAGTCTGTGCAGGTGTATTATAGTTAGCTGGACTCACAATTCCACGTTCTGATGCCTTTGTACAAATGTCTTCGATTAAAGCAGCATCTGTATTCATCACAGCAACCATCTTACCTGATCCTGTTGGCGCAGCTTCTGTCATATATTGACCACGTTTTGCTACCAAAGCAACAGCTTCTGCAAAACCAAGCGCACCACTAGCTACCAATGCAGAGTACTCTCCTAGAGAAAGGCCAGCCACAAGGTCTGGTTGAATCCCCTTCTCTGAAAGCAAGCGAAGAATCGCTACAGATGTTGTTAGAATAGCCGGTTGGGTATATTGTGTCTCGTTGAGTTTTGCTTCATCATTATCAATTAACTCACGAAGATTATAACCCAAGACTTGACTTGCCTGATCAAAAGTTTCTCTGACAATGGCAAATTCATCAAAAAGGTCTTTAGCCATTCCCAACTTTTGAACGCCTTGACCAGAGAAAAGAAATGCTGTTTTCATATTTTTTAATTTCACAAAATTTAATTTTTGTGACACTTCCTAATTTTCAAAATTTATTACAAGTGAAAAACGGGGCTTTCACCCCATCATTCCGTTTATTGTTGAGCTTCAACGTATTTTACGAGATCAGCAACAGTCTTCATGTCTGCTTCTGTATCTACTTCAACATCAAACTCATCTTCAATATCATTAATAATTTGGAAAAGGTCAAGTGAGTCCGCATCGAGTTCTTCAAATGAAGTTTCGAGTGTTACTTCTTCTTTTTCTTTGCCGAGTTCGTCAGCGATGATGTCTTGTACTTTTTCAAATACTGCCATTTTATTTCTCCTTAATGTGTAGAAAATATATATATTATAGTGTGATAAATCACTCGTATAACCAAATGTAAGATTTGTCTTTCTTGTTTAAAGATTGACAATGAGCGTGCCCCAGGTGAGACCTCCGCCAAAACCCGTTTGGACAATTTTAGAATTTCTGTCCAAAGAAAGTTTACCATTTTTTACAGCTTCTGACAAGAGAATAGGTATAGATGCTGCACTCGTGTTACCATAATCCTGCATGTTCTGTAGGAATTTACTACGTTCAGCACCTAACTTCTTAGCCATTTTATCCAAAATTCGAGAGTTGGCCTGATGCAACAAAAAATAATCAATATCTTCTGGCTTCAAGCTTGCTTTTTCTAAGGTTTCTTGGATGTTTTTTGGAACATCACGAACTGCAAAATCAAAGATAGCACGCCCATCCATTTTGATAAACTCTGCAACAGGTTTTGATCGACCTAAAAGTTCTGGCTGGAGTTCTAAGTGATTAGAAGTAAGCGAATTTCCTCTTGAGCCATCTGTGCGCAAATGTTCAGCGATAATTAAGGGCTTTGTTCCTGTATTTTCCAAGAGAACTCCTCCTGCACCATCGCCAAAAAGAACGGCCGTGGAACGGTCAGACCAGTCCAATGACTTAGACAAGACTTCTGCCCCAATAACCATACCACGTGTATATCCACCTGCAATCAATTTCTCAGCAGTGGATAAAGCAAAAACGAAACCAGAACAAGCTGCTGTCAAATCATAAGCAAAAGCACGATGCGCACCGATTTTTGCTTGAACCAACGCTGCCGTACTTGGCATACTGCTATCTGGAGATATCGTTGCCACAATGATAAAGTCAATTTGGTCCGCTGATAAATCAGCTTGGAGGAGTAATTGCTCACCTACTTTGGCGGCTAAATCACTGGTATTTTCGTCAACTGTAATGTGTCGCTGCTTAATACCCGTCCGTGAATAAATCCACTCGTCACTTGTGTCCATGATTTTTGCCAAATCGTCGTTTGACACAATATTATCGGGCACATAATGTGCCGTTTGGGTAATTTTAGCGAAAGGCATTATTTCATATTCTCCAATGACTTGTGTAGTTCTTCAAGCTCACCTGCAAGTTTGTTCTCCGTTGTCCCATAAACACTGGACATAAGTTTTTCTGAAATCTGACGGAAAAACTCACTATGTGAGGCACAAAGCGCTTTACCCTTTTCTGTTAAAACGACATGCGCCACACGCCGATCACGATCTGAACGCTCGCGTCTAATATATCCCTTAATTTCCAAGCGATTGAGTGTAATGGTAATTGTTGAGAGAACCAACTTTTGGTTCTTGGCAATATCCGTAGCTCGGCAAGTTCCTAAAGTATGGATAAGTGTCAGTTGTTGAAGCTCTTTCACAGTCACATCTGGATAATCGGAATCCTTCAAGAACTGTTCTTCTAAGTTCATGAAATCGTGGAAAAGTTGAATCAACCATTCATTAATTTTGTCAAAATCTGTTTTCATTTGTACGTCCTGATATTTTGATGATGCAAACCATTTACAATACAAAATTGTACCATAATAAAAATAATTTGCAAGTGCTAAGTAGTTTGAGAGATGACAAGGCATGAAAAAAATTATGAGAAGGCGACAAAATTACCCAGCCTATTTCATCCTTAAAAGCCGAGAAACCTCACTCAAAACGGCTCATCTTTCATCAAAAATGCCTTTCGTGTATTTGCCGTGAACCCGAGAACTCAACTCCTCCACGATTTTAAGGCTCCCAGATAATTGCGGATAAAAAATAAGAACCTTTTATCTGTCAACTTTCTCAAATATATTTCTTTCTCAGAAGACTTTAACGCACTTCTATTGCTTTGAGCTTTTCGTCTCGTCTACTTGTGCTTAATTTTATTATAACAAAATAAAAGTTAAATATTCTCTACCTTTTCCAAATTTGAACTGTCTTTAACACAAAAGTTGACGTTTTGATAACTTTTTTACATTTTGTATAAAAAACTCTTGGAAAATCATCCAAGAGCCAGCTTTGTCTTCATTATTTGGTTTGACGAATGAGTGCTTCAGTGTAGTCAGCAAGTTGCTCCATTGATGCTGTCGGACCACCAAAGAAATACACCTTGTCATAGTCCATTGTAACAACATGTCCTTCTTTAACTGCTTTTAGATTTTTCCAGACAGGATTTTTCTGAAGAGCTTCATACTGCGCTCTATCTGCATTTTTAAAATCTACAAATATATAATCCGCATCAAAGTCTTTTAAGCTTTCAGCGTTAACTTCCGCATAGCCCATTCCCTCGGATAGCTCTGTCATCTTGGATGACTTTTGAAAACCTAGACCACGTGTTAATGCTTGACCACCGCGAGCAAAGTTATCTCCATAAGCATAGATTTTATCACCTTGCAATTCTAATAAAGAAATTCTCGATTTTGCTGGATCTATGCCATGCTTTTTAAGTTTCTCTCTTTGTGTCTCCGCTTTTTTATCAAATTTTTTGATAAATTCTTCCTTTTCGCTCTCACGGTTGAGAAGTTTAGCAAAGAAATTCAAAGATTTATCCATAGTGTTCACCTCTTGGTAGTTCACCAGAACGGTGGGAGCTATCTTTTCATAATCTGAAACTTGACTTTTATCCACAGTCACAATCAAATCTGGTTTCTGAGCAATGAGTTTTTCCAGATTAAAACTTGGGGACCCTAGTTCCACCATATTCTCTTTTTGTTTCTTTGAGAGGTAAGGGTTTGGAAAGGTCCACGAGTCTGTTCCTACCACATTTCCTCCTAATGTTACGATATCGTCCGGATAGTTTTGTACAGCGATACGTTCAGGGTGAGCAGGTACTTCTACTTCTCCATTCAGAGCTGCAAAGGTTACTTTTTCAGCTTTTTTTGATTGCGATACATCTAAGCTCGAACAGGCAGAAAGCCCTAAAAGCCCTACTGCTGCTAAAGTTAAAGAAAATAATTTAAGATGTTTCATACCACTCCTCTTTCAAATTTTTTGTATTAAGTATATGTAGTAAGGCGCACCTATGAGCGCGACCATAAAACCCAGAGGTAAACTCGAAGGGGCAATAATCGTTTGTGAGAGGCTATCCGCTAATAGCAAAATAATCATGGCTACAAATGCTGTTGCCCAAGAACGTTTTTTGAATTCAAATCCAACAAGTTCACGCGCTATATGTGGTGCAATCAAGCCAATAAAAGCCAAACCGCCGACCAACAAGACACCTATTGAAGCAAAAAGTAAAGCCAGTATATAGAATTGCATTTTACTTTTCTTGACATCCAAGCCTAGACTTATCGCCATCTCTTCTCCAAGGCTTAGTACCTCCAATTTTTTTCTGTAAAAATACAGGATAATGAGGCCGATAACTAATAAAAAACATGTCAAAGCAAGAAAAGCCTGATTGGTTTGCCACACATCCCCCGACAGCCAGACTGCAACTTGCTGAAAATCAAAACGGTTAATGGTCAATTGCATCAAGGTAATTAAGGCTTGAAAAAGAGCTGTAATTCCAAGTCCTATGAGAAGAACGCGAACATTACTCGCATTTCTCTTCAAAGCAAGCTGGTAAAGTAGGACAAATGCAAGCAGGGCACCCAGTGAAGCAAAGATGGGATACATAAAAACCCAAACTCCGGACAGTTTCAACCACTGACTGAGGAGGAGAAAAGAAACAGCCCCAGCACTCGCACCACTCGTAATCCCCAAAGTTCCAGCATCAGCCAGAGGATTATCCACCGTCGTTTGAATGATAAGACCCGCCATCGCCAAGGCCACCGCAGCAATAAGGACAGCCAGAACACGTGACAACCTAAACTGTGGAACAAGTATAGAAAGCAAGGTCCAATCTGTGGAAAAATATGTCAAATCTATAATAATCAATGCAAGTAGAGTAAGGATCAAAAGTAAAAATTTCTTTTTCATTTTTCCTCCTGACTCATTGTGTAGATAAAGAAGACTGCTCCAACGACTAATGTCAAACTCCCAGCTGGAAACTCATAGGGTTTAAATAAATTCCGCGCCAAGGTGTCGGAAATAAGCAAAAGTAAAATCCCTAATAAATTAGTCATAAGGAGTTTCTTCAAAAAATGGCTTCCCACAAGTCGTCCTGCTAAATGCGGTGCCATCAGTCCGACAAAACTAATCACCCCTACACTTGAAACGGTAACACCACTCGCTAAAGCAACCATAATCATGATCAACAATCTCAATCTATTTACTGATACACCTAAGCTCGTTGCCATCTCTTCACCAAGGGACAGCAATTTTATTTGATTCGCAAAAAGCAACATCAGGCAAACAAAGATAGCCGCCACAGCCATCAAAATTTCCAATTTTAAAAGCGTAACACCTGAGAATGAACCAACAATCCACAGAAAATACGACTGCGTATTTTTACTATAAAAAGTCAATATACTCGCAAGACTTGTAGCAAACAGCCCTACAGAAGTCCCTACAAGCACAACTTTCATCGGTTGAAATTTACTTTTTACAGTTAAGAAAGCAACTATTATCAGTGCTATAAGCGCACCTAAACTGGCTACCACTGTACCCAGCCAGCCACCAGTTGAAAGTTTAAATACCAAAAGCAAGGCAAGCGCAAAACTCGCACCTCCTGATATACCCAATGTGGATATCTCAGCAATGGGATTACCCGTCATAGTTTGAACTAAGAGACCACTACTTGATAAAAGGATTCCCACAAAGACTAAGGCAAGTAAACGAGGCACACGCAATTGTAAAACAATGCTTTCCCGCCAAAATTGACTCAAACTATAGTTTTGCTCGCCCAGCATAAGGTAAAGCACAGATAGAACGATCAGCAAAATAAGGATAAAAACAATCTGGTGAGGGAACTTTCTAATCTTCATTTTTAACCCCTGTGATCATCAAAGATTGGCAAAAAAGATCTCGCCCTAGCCGAACCTGCAAACCAAAGCTCTCGTGAATAACTTCTTCTGTGAATAACTCTTCTACAGGACCCGAAGCAAAAATCTCCCCCTCTTTGACAATAACCATATTATCTGCAAAACGTGCAGCATGGTTCAAGTCATGAATCACATAAACAACTGTCTTTTTCCTCTTTACAGCAAAGCGCTTTAATAATTTCAGTATATCCAGTTGGTGCAAGAGATCAAGATATGTTGTGGGTTCATCTAGAAGAATGATTTCGCTGTCCTGGACCAAAATCATCGTAATAAAGACCCTTTGACGCTGTCCACCAGAAAGCCGTTCAACGTGTTGATCCCGTAAATCCCAAACTTCTGTTTCCTGCATGACCTGCTTGATAAATTTCCTATCTGTTTCAGATAAGCTCTGCTGTGTGAGCTTTTGGTGGGGAAATCGTCCAAGACTTACTAATTCATAAACCGTGATGTCACTCGGCACCTGCAGCGCCTGTGGGAGCAAAGTTAATATCTTAGCAATGTCTAAATTATTCCAATTTGTGAGACGTTCATCCCTATAGATAACTTCTCCCTTATACTTTATTAGACGGCCTAAGGCTTTCAGCAAGGTTGATTTCCCTGAACCATTTACTCCGATAATCGCAGTGGTCTTCCCTTGCTCGATTTCCAAGGATATGTCCTTTAAAACCTGCTTTTTCCCATAATATACATTTAAATTTTTTACCCCAAAATACATGAGTTTTTCCTTTTAGCTCTAGTCACTCTACAGCGCTAATAATGTCAAATACTTTTTACATACCCCATTAAAACATACTTTACAAAAGTTAACAAGTAATTTCTCGATTATTTTAAAATTAAGAGACAAAGTAAAACCCTCAAGCCCTATAGCCTGAAGGTTACTGTTTTCCCTTTCATCTCTGATGATATCAAATGCTCTAAGATTCCTTTGTTTCTTCTTCCGGAATCTCATAATTTCGTCTTAAAGAAAACTTGTCAGGGACCAAATCATAGCCCGGCTTGCAAAAAGGATGGCAACGTAAAAGACGTGCTGAACCCATCGTAATCCCTTTTGCTGCCCCATGTTTTTCGATCGCTTGAATCATATAGTTCGAACACGTCGGATAATAGCGACAAGCTGGTGGCAGAAGAGGAGAAACGAATCTCTGGTAACCATGGACAGTCTTAACTAATATTTTTTTCATTTTCCCCTTTATTTTAAAGCTTCTAAAATATCTGCAACCATAAGCTCTGGTGTAAGATGATAGCGGTCATAAAGTTCTTTCATGGCAACAGAGTCATTAAACTCTTTGGCCGCACCATAGTTCAGTGTTTTAACACCAAATTTTCCAAGATAGCCCGCAACTTTTTGACCAAATCCACCATCAACTACGCCGTCTTCTATAGTCACAAACACCCTGTGATCGGCCGTTAATTTTTCCAAAGTTTCCTTGTCCAAATCAGCGACAAACAAAGGATTGATTAATGTTGCTTTTATGTCTAACTTTTCAAGGGCATCCCTCACTTTCTGCCCATGACTAAAGAGTCCACCGAGTGCTAAAATTGCTACTTCTGTCCCCTTTCGAACAATGTCATACTGTGCTTTGCTAAAGTCAATCAGACTTGAAGGACGGTTCTCTACCCCATGCTCTGGAATTTGCAAGATTACTGGACTTTCTTTTTGAGTGAGCGACCAATCCAACATCGCAATCAGCTCCTCTTCACTTGTAGGCGCCAAATAGACCAAATCTGGAATATTTGAAAGCATCCCTATCGCAAAGCTGCCCTGATGCGTTTTATCAGAACCCGAAATGGAAGCAGACTTTACAATAACTACAGCCGGCTCTTTATTGATAGCCAAATCATGTAAAAATTGATCGTAAGCACGCTGCATAAATGTTGAACTGTGGAATATCATTGCACGGGCACCGCCAGCTGCAACTGCACCTCCAAATGTTGTGACATACTGCTCAGCTATGCCCGCATCAACATAATTTTCTGGATGCTTTTCAGCAAATTCCTTAAGATTATTAATCATTGGTATGCCTCCATTTACAGCGACAAGCGGCATGCCTTCAGAGACTTTTTCTTCCATATAGTCGAGAATGATTCTTGTATAGTTTTTCGTCTCACGACTGTTTTTCAATGTGCCGTCTTCTAGGTTGAAAGGTGAACGCCAGTGAAAGGCTTCCTTCATATCTATGGCTGGCTGATAACCATGCCCTTTTTCGGTGTTAATATGTAAAACAATGGGGTGTGTAATGTCCTTCACTTCTTCAAAAAGGGCAATCAAAGCATCAAGATTATTCCCTTCCGCCAAATATTTATAATCTAGGCCAAAAGCTTTGAACATATTATTTGGAGACTGTCCATTTGTCTCACGTAATTCAGCCAGTCCCTTGTAAATCCCTCCATGATTTTCTGCAATTGACATTTGGTTGTCATTGAGGATAAGAATAAAGTTGTGCTCATAGGTCCCTGCGTTACTGATTGCTTCTAAGGCCAAACCGCCAGAAAGTGAGCCGTCCCCCAAAACAGCAATAATGTTGCCTTGTCCATCGGTCAAGTCACGTGCTTTGGCAAGGCCTAGAGCATTAGCGACAGAAGTTGAAGTATGCCCCACAGTAAAGAAGTCATGCTCAGATTCCTCTTGACTGGTATAACCTGTAATTTCATGGAAATGTCCATCCTCAAAGCCATGTTTACGTCCTGTCAGAATTTTGTGGGGATAAGTTTGATGACTAACATCCCACACAAATTTATCCACAGGCGAATGAAAGACCTTATGCAAGGCAATGGTCAGTTCAACAACACCAAGATTAGGACCTGTATGTCCACCAATCTTACTCACCTTATTCAACACAGACTTCCGAATATCGGAAGCAAGTTCTGTCAGTTCTGAGCGGCTAAGGTTTTTTATATCTGCTGGTATTTTTACTTTATCTAAGATAGTCATTATTGTTTCTTTCTTACTTCTTTTTCTACTTTTCCATAGTGGATAAGTTCTCACTCTATTCTATTACTTTTTGCTCACTTTTGCTGATTTTAGAGACGGGCTTGTACGTAAACGAACAACAAACTTTGTTCCCCTCGGATGGTTGTCCTCAACAGCTATTCGTCCATTATGTGCTTCAGCGATTTGCTGTGCTAAAGAAAGACCAAGTCCTAATCCACCTTTTTGACGTGTTCTCGCCTTATCTACACGGTAAAAACGATCAAATATCTTCTTCTTATCCCCAGCACTGATTCCTTCACCATTATCCGCCACACTCAGTATAAGGGTCGAACCATTTTTTTGGACATCTACTTGAATTTCACCATCCTCGCCCGTATATTTCATGGCATTATCAAAGAGAATAGTCAAAAGCTGCTTGACAAGACTTTGATCTAAACTCAGACTTCCTTCAAATTTTAAAGAGGTTTTTAGAGATTTATCAGAACCTTCTGCCAAGAGCTGATAGTTACTAAAAATTGCTTCAAAAAATTCTTTGTCAGTGGCCTCTGGATTTATTTTGATGTTATTATCTTGACGTGCCATGTTAAGAAGGTTACTTGTTAACAAGCGCATGTTTCGGACTTCAGATAGGCTCTCCGAAATGTTCTCTGATTCCTCGATGATTGTCGCATTGGGATTCTGGAAAAGGAGCTCCAGTCGGTTTTGTAAAATTGCAAGAGGCGTTCTCAACTCATGGCTGGCATTTTCCACAAAAGCTTTCTGCTTTTCATAGGCCACCATCACGGGACGTAAGGTCCAGTTTGCCAAGTACAAGCTAATAATAACAGAGATAAACCAGAACATAACCATCGTGGTAATGATGATAAAATTACTCCGGCTCAAGCTATCTTGAAGCTGATCCACGTTACTAAAGACTTGGATATAAGCCACGCTGTTCTCTTCTGATACAGTTGATTGTGGTAAGGCCAGCGTGATATAACGATAGTGCCAATCTGCCCCATAAGGATTTCTAATCGAGATAGACTTGATCTGTCCAACAGCATCCTTATCTAACTTTGCTACTTTTTCAAGTTGATAGCGAACCACGTCAACTGTGATAATCTGCTGCTGACTTTTCCCTGTTGTCTTGCTTACATCTACTGCCCCTGCAGGTCCTAATATATTTCCCTCAGCATCATACATCACGATACTGTTTGTAGGACTGTAGCTGCCTTGATTAATTTCAAAAGTCCCCTGACTTATTCCCGCTTGATTAAGCGCTAGCGCTCTAAGAATATCTGGATTAGCAGCCAAATCACGTAAATTTTGATCTGTTGACTTATATACTCCACTGGTCAAGACTTGGAGGATAATGACTGTCAATGCAAAGAAAATAATGGTGAAATCTAGAAAAAAATGAAGGAAATTTTTCCCATCATTTTTCACAATTGGCATCAATTTTATTTTTTCTATTATCTTTTTCATAAGGATTACCGTAAAATATAGCCGACATTGCGTAAGGTAGCTAGATTTTGGGCAAAGTCAGTATCTTTTAGTTTTTTACGGATTTTACTCATATATACTTCAACTACAGTCACTGTCGTATCACTGTCAAATCCCCAAATACGGTCAAAAATTTGCTCCTTGGGTAAAATAACGTTTTGGTTCTGCATCAGATAAACGACAAGATCAAACTCCTTGCCTATCAACTCCACAGGTCTATCATCAACAAAAGTCGACTTGTTCGTCAGATTTAAACGCACATTGCCATAGGAAAGACCGTTAGCATCTTCAAGTTTTCCTGTACGTTTCAAAAGCGCCTGAATACGTGCCTTCAACTCATCAAGATAGAAAGGCTTGGTCAGATAGTCATCTGCCCCAATATCGAAACCGTGCATCTTATCATCCAATGACTCTTTTGCTGTCATAATCAACACCGGTGTATCAATTTTTTGATCTCGGAGTTCTTTGAGGACTTCAAAACCATCCTTTTCAGGCAACATCAAATCTAAAAGAATCAAATCATAGATGCCCATTTCTGCCTCATAAAGTCCCTCTTCACCGTCAAATACTTGCTTTACCTCAGCAAAAGATTTTAAAAAATCATAAACTGATTTTGACAAAGAGAGGTCATCTTCAACTAATAATATTTTAATCATCGTATCCATCTTTCTTATATTAACGGGAGAATCATTTGCTCAACGTTGTCCCGTCCCTTCCCTTTATTTTACACTATTATGACCTTTTTTTCTTATTTAAAGCTAAAAGTATCCAGGTTAGCGCCTTTTATTGTTGAGCAAGTTGAAAAAGAGAGAGATTGAGCTATTTTCTCCTTGTTTTTCTGGTGAATAAATAAGAGCGGGACGAACACTCTTAGGGCTTATCGCAAAAATGAACGCCATTTCCTACCTGCTCAAACCGCTGTGAAATCAAAAAGTAAATATGTCAGGAGGGGCTTCCCTATCCATTTTGACAAGAACAGCCTTATTTTTTATGCCTCGGTTGGAGTGGTCGTGCACACGACAGCAATTTAACATCGCACGTCTCTTAAGCAATCATCAATCGTCTGTCGTTTAAAATCGCTAAAATACAAAAGTCCGACTTGTGTGCACAAGGGTTAGACTCCTCTTCTGGTTTTCTCTACTAATTTCCTCCGATAAGTAGAAAAAGATAAAGGAAGTAATAGAAGCCTTGGAGTCAGAAAAAATACTCAAAACGAAACGGCTGTTGGCACTCGCTTTGAGTATTTTATCGTTCACCTTATTTTTTTCGATCTGTGCTTTCTCGCAAGATAAGCTCAAATGGAATAATAGTTTTATCGTGAAATCCTCTCTCATTCTGAGTTAAAGCTAGGAACTTCTCGACAGTCGCAGCACCAAGTCGAACAATATTAATATCAAAAGTTGTCAGATAGGGATGAACGATGGTTGAAAAGGCGGAATTATTATAGGTGATTACACTGACATCTTCGGGTACTTTGAGCCCCTGCTCCGCTAAACGTGCGATAACCTTGAGCGCTACGACCTCATCCATAACCACTAAGCCTGTTTCTGTTTGTAGGGACATGTCTTCGTCAAAAACAAGCAATTTGGGCTGCCTTTTTCTCTTTAACATCTCATCTTGATAGCCTTGATATCGTTCTTTAAAAACTTCACCGTCTTTAGTATCTGTTACAAAAGAAATCTCATCATGTCCTAAGTCTATCAAGTATCGTGCTGCTTCGTGTCCCATTAAGACATTATCATTATCCACATGGGTAATTTCATTTTGTTTCTCAGTTGGCGTACCGAGGAGTACGAAAGGAATTTTCTTATCCAAGAGATAATCTCGCACGCTGTCCGTTTGTCCAGCGTAAAGTACGATAAAACCATCTACGCGCTTTTCAGAATACATTAAGGCAACCTGCTGTTTGAGCTCGCTTTCTTTGTATCCTGTGACAACGGCAATAGAGACATCGTATTTGCGTGCTGTTTCATTTATGGAAGTTAAAACCTTCATATAGAAAGGCTGATTAGACTTGTCTTCAACAGGTGGAAAGACAACACCAATAGTATTTGATTT
This sequence comes from Lactococcus ileimucosae, assembly GCF_943193185.1. GTDB lineage: Bacteria > Bacillota > Bacilli > Lactobacillales > Streptococcaceae > Lactococcus > Lactococcus ileimucosae. Next base: position 55,900 of record NZ_CALPDE010000006.1, on the reverse strand, counting down.
TCCTGAAGCTAAAATCTGAGCCGCTACATTACGCGTGTAGCCTAGTTCTTGCATTGCTTTTCTTACTTTCACTTTGGTCTTTTCACTGATTTCCGGACTGTCTTTGAGCACGCGACTAACAGTTGAAGCATTGACCCCAGCTTTTTTTGCGACGTCTTTTATGGTAACGGCCATCTTTTATCTCCTGACTCTACTCTCTTCTACTTATTCTCCCAAACTTTTGTCAATAATTCAAGAGACAGAGCGCTTGTATCGGGAACGAGGGCGATATCTGTACCTAATTCCTCGGTAGAACCTACACCGACAGGTACAGCACCAGCAGCCTTTATGGCCGCAATACCAGCCTGGGCATCCTCAATCCCAATACAAGAATGGATAGGCACATCTACTCCAGCAGCGGCAGCCAAGAAGATATCTGGTGCTGGCTTAGAAAAAGCAACTTTTGCTGGATCAGCAATCGCATCAAAATACCCACTTAAACCCATGGCTTCGAGAAGAAAGGGACCGTTTTTTGAAGCGGAAGCCAAAGCAATCTTGATGCCCGCCGCACGTAAGCTTTCTAATAAGTCAAGAATCCCAGGATAAACATCGTCTGGTCCAACTTCTTGAATCATCCGCACATAGTTATCATTTTTTCGTTTTGCGAGCTGAGCAAAGGCTTCGGGGTCATAGTCATCCATTTTACCCCCAAGCTCCAGTATTTTTCTGAGCGAATCTTCTCGAGATACACCTTTCAACTGCTCATTGAAAGTCCTGTCGACTCCTGAAATCCCCAGCTCTTCAGCCAGAGCTTTCCAAGCCTGAAAATGGTACTCGGCAGTATCTGTAATGACACCATCTAAGTCAAATAATACAGCTTTAAACATGTTTCACCTCTGTTTCATATGTATCTTTCAGATGTACTTTTTCTCCGTAAACTTCAAGCTCTATCGCATCACCCTTAAGCAACTCAAGCACTAACTTTTCACCTACGCTAACTTTGAGCAAACGTCCCCGATAATTGATGTGGAAGCTGTAAGATTCCCAAGCTTTCGGAAGGAAAGGCGCAAAGCTCAATTGACCATTCCAAGTTTTCATTTGAGCAAAACCTTGGACAATAGCCAGCCAAGAGCCGGTCATTGAAGTAATGTGTAAACCGTCCTCTGTGTCATTGTTATAGTTGTCCAAGTCTAAGCGTGCTGTACGCTCATACATTTCTACCGCCTTATCCTCCATGCCAAGCTCCGCAGCCAAAACGGCATGAATCGAAGGCGAAAGTGAGCTTTCATGGACTGTTAGGGGCTCGTAAAAATCAAAATTACGGCGTTTTTCTTCTAAGCTATAGCGATCACCAAAGAAATAAATTCCTTGCAACACGTCAGCCTGCTTGATATAAGGGGAACGCAAAATTCTATCCCAAGACCAGTTTTGATTCAAAGGCAAATGTTCAGGTTCCAGCTCAGCCACTGGTGTCAAGTCCTTATCCAGGAAGCCATCATGTTGGACAAAAATCCCTAGCTCCTCATCTTCTGGATAGTACATGTGCGCAATGATGTCTTTCCATTTTGCCAACTCATCTGCTGACACCGCTAAATCTGGACGAGGATACTTTTCCAAGCTTTCTAATGTATAAGCCAAAACCCAGCTGGCCAATGTATTGGTGTACCAATTATTGTTAATGTTGTTTTCATATTCATTTGGACCAGTAACACCATGAATCATGTAAGCTTTTTTACGCTCTGAATAGTGGACACGGTCTGCCCAAAAGCGAGCAATCTCCACAAGAACTTCTAAACCTTCATGAGCCAGATAGCTTTCGTCCCCTGTATAGTTGGTATAGTTATAGATAGCATAAGCAATTGCGCCATTACGATGAATTTCCTCAAAGGTTATTTCCCATTCGTTATGACATTCTATCCCTGTAAAGGTTACCATCGGATAGAGGGCCCCAGCCAAATCTTGCTGTCTCGCATTGTGCTGTGCCTGAGGCAGTTGTTTATGACGATAACGCAAGAGGTTTTCTGTAACCTTCTGATCTGCTAGAGCGAGGTAGAGTGGTACAGCGTAAGCCTCTGTATCCCAATAGGTTGCGCCGCCATATTTTTCTCCTGTAAAGCCTTTAGGGCCAATGTTTAGACGTTCGTCTTCCCCGTAATAAGTAGCAAAAAGCTGGAAAAGGTTAAAACGGATACCTTGCTGCGCGAGATCCGAACCTTTGATTTCAACATCAGCAAGTGCCCAACGTTCAGCCCAGGCTTGCACGTGTTCCTGTAAAAGTTGCGCATAATCCTTTTCATTTATAACTTGTTCTAACTCAAGCAAGGCAGCTTCCATCTCTGTTAAATCTGCATAATCACGGCTGGTCAGAACAAGGACACGCTTTTCAAAATGCAGTTCCTCCTGCTCTAAAACAGCTTCATGAAAATCAAGGACTTTTTCATCTTCTAGCTCCTGCCCTTTGGCTTGAAAATCACCTTTGAAGCTTTGGCCTGCGAGTACCGTAAATTGTTCCACACCAAAAGGATTAGCCACCGTTTGACTGGCAATATAGGAACCTGTGTGGCTTTCCCCTTTATCTAAAACAGCCCAGAATTTTTCTTCATAATTTGAATCTTCATTGTGCACATCTGCATCAATAAAAGACTCTGTCCGAATCACGTGCGCCTTGCCGTCCAAGCTCTTGAAGCGGAAAGAAAAGACGGCTAACTCAGGGTGAACAATAGACAAGAAACGCTCAACTGACACAGCCACACCTGCTTTTTCATAATGGTAAGAGAGTGTCCCTTTTTGCATATCTAGAGCAATATGAAAGTTTTCGATAGTATCCGCATACAGGTCTACTTCTTCTCCATCAATAAAGACAGAAACACCAGAGAAATTCATCGCATTAATGGCCTTGCCAAAATATTCAGGATAGCCATTTTTCCACCAGCCAACACGCGTTTTATCAGGAAACCAAACTCCTGCGATATAGGTACCTTGATGGTGATCGCCTGAATATTTTTCAGAAAAGTTTCCACGCATCCCCATATAACCATTCCCCAGCGAAGTCAGGGACTCCTGTAAACGGCGTTCCTCTTTTTCCAATGTATTTGACTGGATTAACCAAGGGTCAACTTCCATGATTCTATTGATTTTTTTCATATTTTCTTCTCCCTTTCTTACTCTTAATTTTTCTTAAACACATGGTATTCCCAAGGCAAAAGACTCATTTTTTCTTCAAGATTTCTTTCACGGCTCCCGAGAATGTGTTGATAATCCTTTGTCTCAAGCTCTGAAAAATCCAAATGTGCCTTTGTTTTCCCCAGATTAGTAATAATCAAAAATGCCTCCCGTTGATATACAAAAGCGGTCAGATGGCGCTCAAAGAGAAAACGAATGCTGCCTTGCGCGATGTCTTCTTCCTCATGCCGCAGACGTATTAAATCTTTATAAAGATTCAAGAGCTCTTGTGCATTTTTCACATTGATTTCCTTATAGTCTGGATGAATCGGCATCCAGGGTTTCCCGCTTGTAAAGCCCGCATTAGGACTATCATCCCATTGCATTGGTGTACGTGAGTGGTCTCTGCTGTTCGCCATGACCTTGTCTAGGGCTTCCTTTTCAGTGAGACCCTGAGCTAAAAGCACTTCATAAGCATGCCTAATCTCAGTGGCATCCGTTTGCGCTATATCCGTAAAGGGAAAATTACTCATCCCTATCTCTTGTCCTTGATAAATGAATGGCGTTCCTCTTAAAAGCATATACGATACTGCAAGACACTTGGCAGAGGCAATACTGCCATCACCGAAACAACTGATTGCTCGGGGCTGATCATGATTTTCAAGGTAGAGCGCATTCCATCCCCGAGCCAGCATATCTTTCTGCCAACGCATGATTATCTTCTTGTAAGCATATATCCAAGTATGTCCAGGGTTTCCTTCTTGACGAACATTATGCTCCAACTCAAAAATCATATTAAGATAACCAGAACTTGCATCCGTCCAATCTGGAGCCTCTGTTGAAGTTACACCCGATGCTTCACCTACCGTTAATGCATCATATTGGTCAAATATCTCTTTTAAGTCAGACATATACTGCTCAATTCCTGACACATTCATAAAAGGTTGCCAGGGGTCATTTCCCTTTAATGACTTGATTTTAAAATCCCAATCTTCCTTTTGAATATGGGAAATGGCATCCAAACGGAAACCATCCACACCGAACTCCAACCACCATCTAATCATCTTATAGATTTCTTGACGCACGTGTGGTTTTTTCCAGTTCAAATCTGGCTGTTCTTTCGCAAAGACATGAAAATACGCTTGCTCTGTCTTTTCATCGTAGGCCCAAGTTGAACCGCCAAAAAAAGACTGCCAGTTATTAGGCATTTCATCTGGTTTAGCGTCTGCCCAGTGATAATAAGCCCGATAGGGATTATCTTTTGATTTTTTAGCTTCAATAAACCAAGGATGTTGGTCTGAAGTATGGTTAACAACCAGATCCATGATAACTTTTAAGCCACTCGCATGTGCCTTTTCTAAAAGTTCTTTCAGGTCTTCCAAACTTCCAAAACGTTCATCAATACTGTAAAAGTCTGATATATCATAACCACCATCAACTTGTGGACTTTTATAGATTGGATTTATCCAAATAAAATCTACTCCCAAATCTTTCAAATAGGGCAATTTTTGAATGATTCCTTGCAAGTCACCAATGCCATCACCATTACTGTCTTTAAAAGACTTGGGATAAATTTGGTATCCTACCATATGTGAGAAATTTTCTTTTTTCATTTTTTAACCTTAAACTGTATAGCTTAGAATTAAAACAAGCAAACCTACATCAATCAATAGCCCGACTAACCAAGCCAGCCAAAAATACCATTTCCGCGTTTTATGATGGCAAATTTTTCCAGCTAGAAATGCACCGAAACCACCACCGAAAATAGCTTGCATGACCAAGGACTTTTCAGGGACTCGCCAGGCATGTCTCTGTGCTCGACGTTTATCTATAGCGTAGACAACAAATACGATAATATTCCAAACCGTCAGAGCAATCAATAGCATCTCTCTCATTTTCATCTCCCTCTTCTCTATTATGACAAATTTTTTCAATATAGGAAGTAATATAGAAAAGAGCGTTTTCTGCCTAGGAAGTGGTCATCAGCTACCTGTTGTTTAAGAAACTTATTTTAATTATTTTTTATAAATTACAAATCCATCTTTTTGAACTTGATTTTCCTCTGTCAGATGCGCCAGAAGCACTTCATTTCCTGTAAATTCTACAGGTTGCTCACCCGTATTAAAGACTGCACTAATTTCGCCACGTACGAGTTTTACAAGGCCATTCGCATCATCAATCACTTGCCATTCCACATCGGACTGACTCAATATGTCCGCATATTCGCGGCGGAACGCTACCAATTCCTTAAAGAAAGCAAACATCTCTAAATCTTGGTGTTCTTCCGCCCAAGGCATACACTTACGACAGTCTGGATCAGCTCCACCATCTAAACCATACTCATCACCGTAGTAGATACAAGGGACCCCAGGCTGCATATACATAAAGGCTTGAACTTGCTTGACCAAGTCTTTATTACCTTTTGCTTGTGTCAACAGTCGTGGCGTATCGTGCGAATCCAGAATGTTAAACATCACTTGGTTGGTTTGCTTGCGGTAAAGCATAAGCTGAGCGTTAATGGTTGACACCATTTGCTCCAAGTTCAATTCTTTTTTTACAAAAGTGTCAATAATGGCGTTTGTATAGGCGTAATTCATCACTGCTGAAAACTCGTCTCCGACAAGCCAAGGCTGTGCAGAATGCCAAACTTCTCCTAAGATGTAAAAGTCTTTCTTAGCCGCATCGCAAGTTGTACGGAATTTCTTCCAGAAAGCATGATCAACCTCGTCCGCAACATCCAAACGCCAAGCGTCAATATCACACTCTTTAATCCAATATTCTGCAATGTTTAAGAGGTAATCTTGAACCTCTTTATTTGCAGTGTTTAACTTGGGCATATGCGGTGTGAAAGCAAAAGTATCATATGTTGCCGACTCCGCAACTTCAAAGTCATCCGTTGCGACATAGCTTGCCGGCCATTCATTGATATGGAACCATTCTGCGTATTTGGAATTTTTTTGATTTTTCAGAACGTCCTGCCATTGCGGACTTGTATCACCAATATGATTAAAGACCGCATCCAGCATGACTTTTATCCCACGTTGATGCGCCGCTTTTACCAATTTTTTGAAAACGTCCAAGTCACCAAAATGCTTGTCAATTTTCAGATAATCTTCAGTGTCATACTTATGATTGGAATGAGCTTGGAAAACAGGGGTAAAGTAGATACCATTGATCCCCAAGTCAGTCAGATGATCCAGATGATCAATCACACCTTGAAGATCGCCACCATAAAAATCTTGACGTTCTGGTGACTCTGTTGGATCCCACTCTTTTACTCCTTCCGGATTAATTGCTGGATTTCCATTGGCAAAACGTTCTGGGAAAATCTGATACCAGACAGTATTTTTTACCCAATCTGGTGCCTTGAAACGATCCACTTCATGGAAGAAAGGCATACGAAAGGCTGCATATTTCCCTGTGAGTAATTTATCTTCATAGGGCAAGATACCTGAATCTGTGTAAACAATTTTTTCTCCATCATGTCCTGTGATTAGAAATACATAATCCATTCGCTTATGCGGTACACCGACCTCTGTCATATAGAAGTCACTTTCCTCTGTAGAAAGAGCATATCGCATTTCTGCTTCTTGATAATCCCAAGCTTTCGCCGTCTGACCCTCGCGTTCTGAAAACATATAGGGATCACCATAGATTAATACGACACTTTTAACGTCATCACGCGCCACTCTTAAACGTACATGGATTGTCTCTTCCGTATAAAGATAAGCAAATTCTGACTCTGGGCGATGATAAACAGCTGCTTTGTTCATAAATAAAGACCTCGCTTTTTTGTTTTTCTTCATTTTAGCACAAGCTCAATTTTTACGCAACCGTTTGCAAATATTATTTTAAGTTCTTTCATTTTCAAACAGAAAATACATTATCTGGCACATCTGATACATACCTCCATTTTATATATACCAACTTTTTAAAGTAACCAAATTGTAACACACCAGAACTTGACAAAACGGAAGCGTTTGCATAAAATAGAATTATAAAGCAAGAAAAATTATTTTCGAATTTAGGAGGAAATATTATGAACACATGGAAAAAAGTTGCTCTGAGTAGTGTCTCTCTCATTGCTCTAGCCAGTCTAGCTGCGTGTGGCAACAGTAAAGACAGCGGAAGTTCAACTTCAGCTTCTTCAGATGCAAAAGACCATAAGGGTTCGGTGACACTTTGGGTTGACCCTGCAAATGTCGCTTCTTACAAAGAATTGATCAAGGACTTCAACAAGGAATATCCCAACATCAAAGTCACTGTTACCCAATCTCCAAACGGTTCTGCAAACGCTAAGCAAGATGTAAGCAAGGACCCAGCTAAGGCAGCAGATGTCTTCAAAGCGCCTAATGACCAGTTGGGTGCTATGGCTGAGGCAGGTTATATCAACCCGCTTTCTCCATCAGCTACAGACTGGGTGAAATCTAACGATATCCCAATCGCTGTTGATGCTGTTTCTTGGAAAGGCAAACTCTATGCTTATCCACAAGATGAACAATCAAACATTGTTTACTATAATAAAGCAAAATTTAGTGAAGCACCAAAAGATTGGTCAGATTTCACTGCTGAAAAACCAATTGGTACGGACTTTACAAACTCCTACAACTGGTATCCTGTCTTCCTTTCTAATGGCACATATCTCTTTGGTAAAGATGGTGAAACAGTTGATGGTACAGATGCAAACACAGAAGCAGGCGTGCAAGCAATGGCATGGTTTGCTCAACAAAAATCCAACCCAGGCGTAAAACAATCTGGTACAGCACTTCTTTCAGACCTTAAATCTGGTAAAACATCAGCTGTTCTTGATGGGCCATGGGATGGCGCTACAATCAAAGAAATCCTTGGTGATAACTTTGGTGCCTCAGCCTTACCAACAGCAGACTTTGGTTCTGGTTCTAAACAAATGCAAGCTTTCTCTGGTGTAGGTACATTGGCTGTTAACTCACAATCTAAAGATCCTGTTGCTGCTTCTGCCTTGGCACAATACTTGTCAAACACAGAATCACAATTAGCTTTGTACAAGGCTAATAATGCAATTCCAGTATCAAAAGAAGCCCAAAAAGATTCTGAAGTTGCTAAAGATCCTGTTGCTCTTGCAGTAATCAAACAGGTAGAAAATGATACTTTGATGCCTAAGATGCCACAAATGGCAACTTTCTGGAACTTAGCAGCTCCACTGATCGAAAATGCCTATAAAGGTAAAACTCCAGCTGCACAATACCAAGCACAACTTGATAACTTCGTGAAATCAATCTCATCAGCTACTGAATAATTTAATTAACTCTAAGGGGATTGGGCTCATCCTAATCCTCTTATTTTTTATATAAAAAAGGGTAAAATTTATGTTTAAAAAGAAAATTAAACCATCTCCTGAGGCAACATATAAAGAAGTATGGCGTGAAGGTGATATTTTCACTAAGCTTAGTTTCTTCATTATGGGTTTGGCTCAACTAAAAAATAAGCAATGGCTTAAAGGTCTTATCTTCCTTATTATTGAAATTGTCTTTCTCTTCTGGCTTATTTTCAATGGTATAAGCGCAATTAGTCTTTTGAGTAGTCTAGGACACGTCAAGACAAAACAAGTCGTTTTTGATGAAGCTCGCCAGATTTATGTTACACAACAACCTGATAACTCAATGCTCATTCTCCTTTTCGGCGTAATGGCACTGGTTTTCATCGCGATGTTCGCTGTCATCTACATCACAAGCCTACGCTCAACACGTCATCTTTATGCCTTAAACCGTGACGGAGAGCATATCCCAACTACTCTTGAAGACTTAGCAACACTTTTGGACAGTCGTCTCCAGTATACGTTGATGGCTATACCTGTACTTGGTATCTTAGTCTTTACGATTGCCCCACTGCTCTTCATGATTACCATCGCCTTTACCAACTTCAACCAAGAGCATCCTATTGGCTTTTCTTGGACTGGCTTTGCTTCCTTTGGTCAAATCATTACCGGTAATATCGCTGGAACTTTCTTCCCTGTTTTGGGATGGACACTCTTCTGGGCAGTTGCAGCCACAGCTACAACCTTCTTCTTCGGCGTTTTACTTGCCTTGCTCATTGAGTCCTCAGGTATTAAATTCAAAGCTTTCTGGCGCACGATTTTTGTGATTGTCATGGCCGTTCCTTCATTCGTCTCTCTCTTGATGATGAATATGTTCTTGGACAATAACGGACCATTGAACAGCTGGCTCCAGAGTATCGGGCTCATCGATCATCCTATTCCATTTCTGATGGACTCTTTGCTGGCTAAGATTTCCGTTATCGGTGTCAATATGTGGGTCGGTATCCCTGTATCCATGTTAATTTCAACAGCGATTATTCAAAATTTACCACAGGATCAGATTGAAGCCGCTAAAATTGACGGGGCTAACAGCTTCCATATCTTCCGTTCGATTACATTCCCACAAATTTTATTCGTTATGACACCCGCTTTGATTCAACAATTTATCGGGAACATTAACAACTTCAACGTCATTTTCCTCCTAACGGGGGGGGGGCCACTGAATGCGGAATACTTCCAAGCAGGGTCAACAGACTTGTTGATTACTTGGCTTTATAACTTAACCATGAAGTCCATCCCAAGTTACAACATCGCCTCTGCTATTGGTATCATCATCTTTATCATCTCCGCTACAGTTTCTCTGATTGCTTACCGTCGTACAAATGCTTTTAAGGAGGGCTAAAATGAAATCATATAAACGCCAACGTCAGGCTTCTTTGGTCTTAAGATATGTTATCCTAACCTTGCTGGCAATTATCTGGATTTTCCCGATTATTTGGATTATCTTAACCAGCTTCTCAAAAAACAACACAGGATTTGTTTCAACCTTCATCCCACAACAATGGACACTCGATAACTTTATAGGCATCTTTAACAACCCCGTTTATCCTTACGGTAACTGGCTTATCAACACTTTTGTCATCGCTGTTATCTGCGCAGTGGTAAATACATTAATCACTACTGCCATGTCCTACGCACTCTCCCGCTTACGCTTCAAGCTACGTAAGCCCTTCCTCCAGCTGGCTCTCATCCTTGGGATGTTCCCAGGTATCATGGCCATGATTGCCCTTTATTACATCCTCAAGTCTTTCGACATGACCAACTTGGCAGGATTAACTCTGGTTTATATCGGAGGTTCTGGTTTAGGCTTTTACATTTTCAAAGGCTTCCTCGACACAATTCCGGCATCTATTGATGAAGCAGCTGTTATTGATGGTGCAACAAAGTGGCAAATTTTCACTAAGATTACCTTGCCACTCTCAAAACCTATGATTGTTTACACCTCTCTTACAGCCTTCATCGCGCCTTGGTTAGACTTCCTCTTTGCCAGTGTTATCTTAGGTGGGGGAGACCCTAAGTCCCGAACCATTGCTTACGGTCTGCAAAACATGATGACCAACTCCAGAGGTTCCTCAGCAACAAACTTTACCCAGTTTGTTGCTGGATGTGTCATCATCGCTATCCCTATCACCGTCCTCTTTATCGCTATGCAAAAATTCTATGTGAATGGTATTACTGCTGGAGCGGATAAGGGTTAAAGATTACAAACTAAAAAACGTCAATTGACGTTTTTTTAGTTGGATGGGTTGACGATGAGGGCGGGACGGAGTCCACCACCGTCATCACTATGATTTACATTTATACCTGCTATGAATCTACCAAACATAACTGAATTTCGATATACTCCCCCCACATCATTAATGGTGCTTCCGTTGAGTCGGATTAGCCACCAAGTATCGCCAGAACCTACGCATCCGGCTTGATTAGAAAAACCTCGCCCATGACCTGATAAACGTGTAATATTTGCAAAGGAAAGTGAAACGGCGCGCGGACTGCCATTCGGATCCACTTGAGTCACATCTGCTTCTGCTATAGGATAACCCTCTAACCTAGCAGGAATCCATCTTTCAAGGTCACCCCAGTCAACCAAGTAAGGTGCCGCCTACTGCGAGTAACAAGAGCGACAGGAGTGCGAGGTTGCGCAGCCGCCGCTGCTTTTTCTTTTCTGGTGTCATAAACTCCTCCTTTGGCATAACGTATACTTTTAGATTTTCATTACACATGCATTTCTAATGTTACGTTTGCTTTCTGAGTCTATAGTATAAAAAAGGTCAAATGAAATGAGTGTTTGATGAGAAAACTGCAGGATCAAAAGCGAAATTCTGGTTCTCCTACCTCTTAGACGCAACTGTCTTAAGAGATAAAAAAAGCGTTCAACTTTGAAGCTGAATGCTTTTTCTGTCTTCTCCAACTATTGTCCCAGTATGTCTTTTGCCTTAGCACTATATTTGTTCATATCGATTAAAAGACCAGAACCACCATACATATCATAAGCTGCCTGCCAGTCATTGTCATCTGGAATTGTTGTAGTTTCTACTCCGCCAAACATTGCAGGTAAAACTTTCGTTAAAAGAAAGGTATTGGGCAAGTTGGTCATGGTTACGGCACGCGCTGTTCCTAAAGCACTCGCCCCGGTGAACAGGGTCAATGGATTTTTCACTTTCGACGTTAGAGTCTCCAGCACTTGCTGCTGGCGTTGGACACGCCCAAAGTCGCCCTGATCATCATGACGAAAACGTGCATAGTTCAAAAGTGTACGACCATCCATGCGTTGTGGACCTTGCTTAATCATCATAAAGATACCACCACCGTCAGGATAGCCCAAGGCTGCTGCCTCTTCAGCACTAAGCTTCCTATCATTAGGCGCCATACCTTCAGTTTCTGCCAAATCATCAGGCACGGGAACCTCATCAAATTTCTGCCCATTGATAGTAGAGAACTTGGCATCAATCTGTACACCACCCGGGAATAAAGAATCAATCACTGTTGCAAAGCTTGAAAAATCGACCACAGCATAGTATTTAGCATTGATACCAAAGTTTTGCTGTAATGTTTGACGCACCAACTCTGCACCTTGGTTCTCATTTTGTTCCCCTATAGTAAAGGCGGCATTGAGTTTCATATTTGGTCCCTGACTGGCATCACCAACGCCAGGAATATTAACCAAAGTGTCGCGCATGAAGCTTACCAGCTGCATCTTGCCACTTCTGCCGATGTTTAGGACCATGATACTGTCTGAGTGCGCTACACCAGAGCTTTGTCCTGGGCGTTGATCTGCACCTAAGAGCAAAATGTTCACAGAACCGTCTGCATTTCCCGCTCCATGAAACTGTTCCGTCTTAATCGCACCACCTTCGCGACTAATCCCGCGCTGATAACCATAAATGAAGAAACCTACCATAACTAAGAGGAGAGCAAGTAAAACAAAGAAAATACGCTTCAACCAGCTTTTCTTTTTTTTCGGCTTTTTAGGTACTTCTTCTGTTTCATAATCAGCTACGTTCTGTGTTTCCTTTTTCTTCCTGCCTTGACGTGCAGAAACCAAAGCAGGCTTCGCCCCTGCTGAACGCCTCGCTCTACTCCGACTTTCAAAAGAAGAAGATTCGGAAGCAGTTCGTTCCTCCTCCATATCTGCAACATATTCTTCCTCAAAAGCTTGGAAACCTTTCAGCTCTTGCAGCAACTCATAATATTCTTGTTTTTCACGTTCGCTTAAATAAGCCTTGTTTGCTTTTAGATATTCAAAGCGTTTTTGTCTATTATCTTTCATTACTTGTCTATTACACCATACTACACAAATAATGTCAACTGCATACCTGAAAGCCCCTATAGAGTTATCTGTGCGTAAGGCTACGAAACAACATTTAGTGAGTTTCAACTCGAACGACGAAAATAAGCCGTCTTGAATTAAGTTTTTGTCCAGCTCAGAACCGCCGTCATGTTGTAGTCAGTTCTGTCCGGCTTAGGCGTTCATACCACAGTTTTTGTCTGCGTGAAAGAGCAGCAAAAAGAAGGTCTATCGTGGGTAGCATTAAAAGTATCAAACAAAGAATAATCAGCAAAAGATTTTGTCCCAGTTCATTTTCTGCTATATAGCCCGAGCGTTGAAGGTAATAGCCTAAAAGTCCTAAAATACCAAAATTGACCAGAAATAAGAGTTGTCGGATAAAAATATTTATACGACCAGCTTCTATTTTTATTTTGAGAAGTTTTTGACCAAAAGTTCTTCTAAAAAGTACAGGAACTGCCACAAAAATTATGAGCAGCGCCATATAGAAATGGGGAACAAAAACTGCTACAATTTCCACTAATATAATATCCACCCCGAAAGCAATACTTCGTCGTATCAGCCCGACTTGAACAGGAGCTGGCTGCTGCGCATCTAAGTCTGGTAAAACTTTCACAAGTAAGCAGGCCATCCCAAAACCGATCAAGCTTCCAACTGTATTAAGCAGGAGGTCATCCACATCGAAAAGGCGATAGGGACGAGGATACAGTCCGAAAAGAGCAGAGCGTTGCAAAAACTCGAAGGACAAAGTCAAGAGAAGGCTTAAAACAAAGGTTTGAGAAAAACTTCTCTTAACCAGATAGCGCAAATAAATCCCAAAAGGCAGCGTTAAAAGTAAGTTGAAAAAAGGCTGAATAAATGTTGGAGCTTTCAAGCCCAAGAGCCATGTACTCCTGTCACTTAATTCTAGAGGATTGTAAGCTATAAACTGACGCACAAACTCAAAAGGAACAAGATTTTGCTCTGGTCCCGTCATCTGCGCCACTTGTTCTACATTTGGCAGTGGAAAAATCGTCATTGCATAGGCACAAACCAGATAAAGTATGAATGAAAAATTAACGAAAAAACGCCAAGGATTAACTCGGCCGTACTTCCGATATTGAACAATCATATAAGGAATAAGGCTAATCAAGAAGAAAGTAAAGAAAAGCAGTACACCAATTTGGATAGCATGGAGGTAAGACAGCATAAGTATCCTTTTTTAATTTATTTTAACCTCATTATATCATCAAAAATCACAAATAGACACTTCAATACTCTGTCCATGTACATGAAGTAAAGTCTGGAAACCTAAAGCTTACAACTCACAACTTCTGCTGGATGAGCAGACTCTAAAATATGTAGACGCTTATTAAAACTAAAAACTACTTTTCAAAAGCTCCTGCCTCACTCTCTGGTTATTATTTTCTCATAGAAAAATTAGTCTGGAACAAAAAACTAAAGCTATAAAATTGACCAAGCGGGGAAAAAGAACCACTTCTTGAACAATTTTATAGCTTTTATCTTTTGGACAAATTTTTCACACACCGTAGATTACAAAAGCTCCCGGGCTTTGGTTTCAATAAAGTCCGCAACTTGGGCGATTGTTTTACCAGTACTGTCCAACAAGATAGCATCATCTGCTTGTTTTAAAGGTGACACAGCACGCGTACTGTCTTTATAGTCACGCGCTTCAATTTCCTGTTTGAGTTCTTCCAAGTCCGTAGGAATATTTTTCTCCAAATTTTCTTTGTAGCGACGTGCTGCCCGCTCTTCCACTGAAGCCACAAGGAAAATTTTCAAATCCGCATGCGGGAGCACAACTGTACCAATGTCACGGCCATCCATAATGATCCCACCCTCACTCGCAATACGCTGCTGTTCTGCAACCAAAAACTCTCGCACAGCACTTAGAGCGGAAATTTTTGAAACATTCTGGGTTACTTCATTTGTACGAATAATTTTAGTGATATCCTCCGTACCCAAAAACACAAGCTGACCGTCTGCTGTATTTTTGAAAAAAATTGGCTTTTTCTTGATTACATCAATAATTTTTTCTGGGTCCTCTGTTTTATTTTGAAGGGCAACTAATGTCGCAGCACGATACATAGCTCCTGTATCCAAATATATAATTCCCAGGTTCTGGGCAACGATTTTCGCGACGGTTGATTTCCCACTTGATGCAGGACCATCAACAGCAATTTGTAACTTTATCATGTTTCTTTCCTATTCACATTACTTTCAATATTTCATTATTCTTTTAGTTTCAACACTTGCCCAGGTGATATTGCCGAACCATCTGCATTATAGCCCGTTGCTGAGATATTGTTGAGACGCGCGATAACGGACCAGTCCACTCCAGTTTTAGCAGCTATCTTACTTGGATCATCTCCAGCTACAATCGTATAGGTTGCTCCTTCTTCAGCTGAAGAATCTTCTGGCGTTTCTGAGGGAACAGTTGTACTTTCTTCTGGCTTAACTTCTCCAGTGTTTTGCTCTGCTTGCTGTTCGCCATTTTGATCCACTTTCTTTTCTGACGTTTCCTGAGCAAAGCCTCCACTTTGTTGCGTTTGATTATTCCAAAGAATAAAGGCAATCATAAAGCCAACCAACAAGAACATTGTAACCACGGTAAAGGTCAAAGCTCGCGAAGTTAATGACTTATTACTGCTCTGCTTCTTCCCCTTTCCACCTGAACGTCTCCTCTCAGAATCCTCACGCATGGCTTTGTAGATTTCTTTGTCCCATGGTTCTTTTTCTGCCACAACTTTTTCCTTTCCTTTTTAATCTTTTTATATTATCATCAATTTATGAAAATAAACATAATACCAGAAAACTGTATCGCATGCGGTCTTTGCTATTTACACGCCCCAGATGTCTTCGACTACCATGATAATGGTATCGTTAAATTAAATAATTCAGACAAACTTGAAGAAAAATATATTTTTGATGATAAAATAATAAGTGCAGCTAAGGCTTGTCCAACGGCTGCAATAAAGATTATCAAATCTTAAAATCTTAAACTCTGATATTCATTTTATCATAAAATTACTCCTTTTTCTAACTATTTTGTGATGTCAAACATGTCTTCTTCATGTATATATAGCTTATGTTTGTTGCATAAGTTTTTTTGTTTTCATTTTTTAAATTAAAATGACAGATTTATGAAACCAGTTTCATAAATCCTTGCAAATGTTTTCAGTTTATAGTACACTAAGACAGTAATAATTATATTATATAAAAACTTAAAGGAGGTTACTCAATTGAGTATCGGAATTGTTATTGCGAGCCACGGTGAATTCGCCGCAGGCATCAAGCAATCTGGTTCAATGATCTTCGGTGAGCAAGAGAAAGTACAAGCCGTCACTTTCATGCCTAACGAAGGACCAGATGACTTGCGTGCCAAGATCGAAGCCGCTATCGCAACATTTGATGCTGAAGATGAAGTCCTTGTCCTTGCTGACTTGTGGAGCGGTTCTCCCTTCAACCAAGCAAGTGCAGTGATGGGTGCAAACCCAGAGCGTAAGGTAGCTATCATCACAGGCCTCAACTTGCCAATGCTTATTCAAGCCTATACAGAACGCATGATGGATGCTTCTGCAGGTGTTGAACAAGTTGCAGCAAATATTATTAAGGAAGCGAAAGCTGGTATTAAAGCATTGCCAGAAGAGCTCAATCCTGCTGAAGAAAGCGCTGCTCCAGCTGAAGCTGGTGTATCGGCTGCCGCTATCCCAGAAGGTACTGTTATTGGTGACGGTAAGATTAAAATCAACCTTGCCCGCATCGACTCACGCCTTCTCCACGGTCAAGTTGCAACTGCTTGGACACCAGATTCAAAAGCAAACCGTATCATTGTTGTTTCTGATGCTGTAGCCAAAGATGAGATGCGTAAAACACTCATCACACAAGCTGCTCCTCCAGGTGTCAAAGCCAATGTTGTACCTATCAAGAAAATGATTGAAGTTGCTAAAGACCCACGTTTTGGTGAAACTAAAGCACTTCTCTTGTTTGAAACTCCTCAAGATGCACTGGCTGCTATCGAAGGTGGTGTTCCTATAACTACACTTAACGTGGGTTCTATGGCACACAGCACAGGTAAAACAATGCTTAACTCCGTATTATCTGTCAACAAAGATGATGTTGCCGCTTTTGAAAAGTTACGTGATCTCGGCGTTCAGTTTGACGTTCGTAAAGTCCCTAACGATTCTAAATCTGACTTGTTTGCTTTGATTAACAAAGCAGATGTTAAGTAAAATTAAATATTATTAGGAGAAATTTATAAAATGAGTATTATTTCAATCATTTTAGTTCTTATCTTCGCGTTCTTAGCTGGACTTGAAGGTATCTTGGACCAATGGCAATTTCACCAACCAATTATTGCCTGCTCATTGATCGGTATCGCTACTGGTCACATGGCTGCAGGGATTATCTTGGGTGGTTCATTGCAAATGATCGCCCTCGGTTGGGCTAACGTTGGTGCCGCTGTCGCACCTGATGCTGCACTCGCTTCTGTTGCTTCTGCTATCTTGATGGTTCAAGGTGGTAACTTCGACTTGACACACATCACTGGTGTTATCGTACCTGCTGCTATCTTGTTGGCAACTGCTGGTCTCGTACTTACTACTTTGGTTCGTTTCCTCTCAGTTGGTATCGTTCACTTAGCGGATGCTGCTGCTGAAAAAGGTTCTTACTCAGGTGTCGCTGGTTGGCACATGTTCGCACTCCTTCTTCAAGGTTTGCGTATTGCTATCCCTGCTGCAATCATCCTTGCTATCCCTGCTGAAACAGTAACTGCTGCCTTGAACTCAATTCCTGATTGGGTATCTAAAGGGCTTGCTGTAGGTGGTGGTATGGTTGTTGTTGTTGGTTACGCAATGGTTATCAACCTCATGGCAACTAAAGAGCTATGGCCATTCTTCTTCCTCGGATTTGTACTCGCACCACTTTCTTCAATCACTTTGATCGGTATGGGTATCCTTGGTGTTGTTATCGCTCTTATCTACCTCAATCTTTCTAATAACGCTGGTAACGGTGGAACTGCTGCTTCAAGCGGTGACCCAATCGGCGATATTCTCAATGATTACTAATTAGGAAGGAGATTTTATAAAAATGGAAAATACAAATAAAAAGTTTAGCCTTTCTAAAAACACTCGTTTAAGCGTTATGTTCCGTTCAATGTTCCTTCAAGGTTCTTGGAACTACGAACGTATGCAAAACCTTGGGTTCCTCTACTCAATCATCCCAGCATTGAAGCAGTTCTACAAACCAGGTTCTGAAGAAGCTAAAGAAGCTTTGAAACGCCACATGGAGTTCTTCAATACTCACCCATATGTAGCTGCACCTATCGTCGGTGTTACATTGGCCCTTGAAGAAGAAATCGCTAATGGTGTCGAAATCGACGAAGCAGCTATCCAAGGTGTGAAAGTCGGTATGATGGGACCTCTTGCTGGTATCGGTGACCCTGTCTTCTGGTTCACAGTACGTCCTATCGTTGGTGCCATCGCTGCATCACTTGCAACTGGTGGTTCTATCATTGCTCCAATCTTCTTCTTCGTTGTTTGGAATGCAATCCGTATCGCTTTCTTATGGTATACACAAGAGTTTGGTTACAAACAAGGGACTGCAATCACTAGCGACCTCGGTGGTGGTATGCTTCAACAAATTACTAAAGGTGCATCTATCCTTGGTATGTTCATCCTTGGTGTCTTGATTCAACGTTGGGTTAACATCAGCTTCACTGGTCCTAACGCAATGCTTCCTTCTAAACCTTTAGCAGACGGTGCATACGTTGGTGAATGGCTGGATAAAGCAGGTAATGTTGTGGTCCAAGGTGCTCAAACTGGTACAACACCTGACGGTGTTGCGAAGTTTGATTGGTTAGACCAAGCAGGTAACATCGTAGGTAACGGTGTTGCAGGTCAAGACGGTTTCGCACATTATGTCACTGTAGATCAACTTAACGCGATTGATGGTTCTACATTAAGCCATATCTTAGGTCAAGTATCATCTGGCCTTGGCTTGAGCCCAGAACAAACACAATCTCTCCAAGACGTGTTTAATTCATTAATTCCTGGATTTATCGCATTACTCTTGACTTTCCTTGTTCTTTGGATCTTACGCAAATGGAAAAACAAAAATGCTCCATTGTTCATCATCATGGGTATGTTCGTTCTTGGTATCATCCTTCACGTTGCAGGTCTTGCTTAATAAGATTGTAAAACAAGAACAAAATCGTCGTGTCTTAGCGGCGATTTTTTAATAAGATTATTTTTGTTATAATAAAGATATTAACTATCGTTAGGAGCACTAAAAATTGGCACAATCACTTAATACTAAGGTAGACTTTACCACATCAGCTATCGCTTACTTAGGTTTTGCTGAATACGGTAAAATTATGATTGGAGATAGAGCTTTTGAGTTCTTCAATGATGCAAATGTTGAAAAAAACATGCAATTCCCTTGGGCCTCTATTAAACGTGTAGAAGGCGATGTTTCCGTTTCACGAAAAGGAAAAGTTAAAATTGGACGTCAGTTTATCATCGTCTTCCGCAATGAACAACGTGTGCGCTTTGCCACAAAAGATTCTGGCACTGTCCTTAAATATATTCGTCAATATATCGGAAATGAAAAAGTAGTTCGTCAGAAAGGATTTTTCGATAGATTCTTCAGCCTTTTTCGCCGCAAAAAGAAATAAAAGTTCCTGCTTTAAGAGAAGCATGACATAATCTTTCTTAAACGCAAGACATCATAAGAAAGGTTGGAACAAAAGTCTCGAAAATAAAAACGTTTAATCACACGCTTAGCAAATTAAGCGTGTTTTATTTTTGCTTTTACCTAAAAATCAATATTTTTAGCCCCAACCCTTTCCAACAGAATCAGCTCCTCCATTACACAATGTGTTTATGAATCTCTTTCTTCTTTTTCTCTCCTCTCCCGTCTAAAAATATTAAAATACAGTTTATCTAAAACTTTGTCACGATAGTCTTTTCTCCCAATAAAACGTGTCACTTTACTAAAGATATAACAAGAAAGTAGAGTAACTGCAAAATTAGGAAAGGCCAAGTAAGTTACCAAAGAGAGCCCCATAACGACAACATCAATACCGAAAAGTACACGATCAATGGTAAATTCCCAGCGGTCTTCCATGATACGACTCAGAAGTATCGAACCTCCAAAAGTTCCTTCAGATACAACGACCAGTCCTGCTCCTATGCCTGACAAAATGCCATCCGATATTCCTGCAAAGATAATTTGACTGAACTGGAAGCCATCAATTCCCATGGCTTCATAAATCAGCATCCATAAACTCATAGCCGCCGCTCCTGGGATACTAAGAAGCAATTCCCGCCGACTTAGAAGTTTCCAGCCAAAGAGAAACAAGGGGATATTAACAACAAAAAAAGTCAAGGCAGGGTTTATTCCAAAAACAAAGTCGACAAATACCGAAAAACCGGCAATACCATTGCTGGCTAAATAGTTAGGTATTACAAAAAGCCTCACCGATAAAATATAAAACCCTACTCCAATAATAAGAACAATTAAATCCTTGATAAACTGTTTATCTATCTTCACACCAATGATTGACATAAATTCCCCCTTTGTTCTATAATAACATTTGCCTTTTGAAAGAACTAATGATTTCTGAATGAAATTTTCACTTCCAATGAAATTTTATCCATTTTCTATGAAGTTTCTATGTAATATGTTTGAATTACAGACAAAAAGAGTAAAACATGGTAAGATAGAAGTAATGGAAACTTATGATTTTAGAAGAAATTCAAAATCTCTAAAAAGCTTTTAAAATAAGGTTTTAGAATAAGACGGAAAGAGAGGGATTCTCAATCATATACCTAGACAATGCCGCAACAACGCCCCTACTCCCTGAAGTTGTTGAAGCTATGACCGACGTTCTCGTAAACAACTTTGGCAACCCTTCCAGTACACATCGTTTTGGGCGTCAAGCAAGTCAAATTGTGCGTCAAGCACGTGAAACGGTAGCACAAGCACTACATGTCCCCCCTGGCACAATCACATTCACTTCTGGTGGAAGCGAATCAAATTCGACTGCCCTGATTGGTTACGCCTTAGCTAACCGCCAAAAAGGGAAACATATCATTACTACAGCGATAGAACATCCTTCTGTACTTAATGCACTTAACTACTTAAAAAGCCGTTATGGCTTTGATGTTACCTTTGTTCGCCCGCAACATGACGGTTCTTTTCCTGCTCATTTGATTAAAAATCTACTTCGTGAAGATACACTTCTTGTATCCATGATGATGGCCAACAATGAAACCGGTCAGCTGCTTCCCATTAGGGAAGTCGGGCAACTTTTAGAAAATCATCAAGCAGCCTTTCATGTTGATGCGGTGCAGGCCATAGGAAAAATCCCTGTATATCCTGAAGAGTTGAAAATAGATTTTCTCTCCGCTAGTGGTCACAAATTTCATGGTCCCAAGGGTGTTGGCTTTCTCTATCACCGCCCTAAACTACAGTTTGACAGTATCATTCATGGTGGTGAGCAGGAAGAAAAACGTCGTGCAGGTACAGAAAATCTTCATTCTCTCATAGGCATGGCCAAGGCTTTACAACTGGCTACCGAGAACATGAACAACAACTATTTACATGTCGAAAAACTCAAATCTCTTCTACTTCAAGATCTCTCAGATGTAGATTGTTATACCCATGAGTTCGGTCCCTCCATGCCTCATGTTGTCAATCTTGGCTTTCCAGGACGAAACCATGATTTGCTTTTGACAAAGCTTGATTTATCAGGAGTAGCCATTTCAACTGGTTCAGCATGTACTGCAGGAACAGTAGAACCCTCACATGTTCTTGAAGCGGTGTATGGAAGTCAATCCCCTCAACTTAAGGAAAATATCCGTGTTTCCTTTTCAGAACTCACTACCGAAGATGAAGTTCACGCTTTTGTTAAACTATTAAAAGAAAGGGCATTATAATTATGGCTTTTATTACTGAAAAACATCTTGAAGACTGCAAATACAGCTACAAGTTGTCACATAACGTTAAAAAATTCACACTCAAAGATACAACCTTCGTTCAAAACAATGTTGGAAATTTTGAATTCAAACGGATACTTGAGGAAGTTCCAAATTCAGGACAAGGTTTCCTCTTAAAAATCATCATCAATCCTGATTTAACTGGATTTAAAATGTCAGTCACTGATAAATCAGGCTTACGCAATGTTAATATTTTTAAAAATGCTAGTAAAATCATTCAAGACAAATTTTACTTCCAAATGGATGTTTTCGTTGATCGTGACATTTTTATAAAGACTGAAGTATAAAAACGCTTGAGTTCTGAGAGCAGCTGAAAAACCCGAGAAAAAGAATTTCTCGGGTTTTGTCAACCTGCAGTGCTCATCACTAAAATAGAGTTACAGTAAAATAGGTAGAAAGTTGTCTTTGGGCAGCTTTTTACTTATTTGAGCACTACAATATTTAGTGGTGTCGCCCCTCAGGAAGAATAGTGCAGTTCCTGAATTTCTATGGTTTTTTCTACAAAAAATGATAGTAGATTTTCATCTAGCGCCATAGATAATACAGAAGCATTAAAAAAACTCACCCAAAGGCGAGATTTTTTAAGAAATAATATTATTTCTATAAATTATTCTTTGATTTCAGCTACGATACCTGAACCAACAGTACGTCCACCTTCACGGATAGAGAAAGTAGTTCCTTTTTCGATGGCAACTGGGTGGATAAGTTCAACGTCGATATGAACGTTATCACCAGGCATTACCATTTCAGTACCTTCTGGAAGTTTAACTGAACCAGTAACGTCAGTTGTGTGGAAGTAGAATTGAGGACGGTAGTTATCGAAGAATGGAGTGTGACGTCCGCCTTCTTCTTTGCTCAATACGTAAACTTCACCTTCAAATTTAGTGTGTGGAGTGATTGAACCTGGTTTAGCAATAACTTGACCACGTTCGATTTCGTCACGTTGAACACCACGAAGAAGTACACCAACGTTATCTCCAGCAAGACCTTCTTCAAGTGTTTTACGGAACATTTCGATACCAGTAACGACAGCTTTCTTAGTATCTTCTTTGATACCAACAATTTCAATTTCGTCGTTGACTTTAACAGTACCACGTTCGATACGACCTGAAGCAACTGTACCACGACCAGTGATTGAGAATACGTCTTCGACTGGAAGCAACAATGGTTTGTCAGTATCACGTTCTGGAGTTGGGATGTACTCATCAACAACATCCATAAGTTCTTCAACTTTAGCAACCCATTGAGGTTCACCGTTCAAAGCACCGAGAGCTGAACCAGCAATTACTGGAGTATCGTCACCTGGGAAGTCATATTCTGACAAGAGGTCACGTACTTCCATCTCAACAAGTTCCATAAGTTCTTCATCATCAACAAGGTCAGCTTTGTTAAGAAATACGATAAGGTATTTAACACCAACTTGACGTGAAAGCAAGATGTGCTCACGTGTTTGTGGCATAGGTCCATCAGTTGCAGCAACAACAAGGATAGCACCGTCCATTTGAGCAGCACCAGTGATCATGTTTTTAACGTAGTCCGCGTGACCTGGGGCATCGATGTGAGCATAGTGACGTTTGTCAGTAGAGTACTCGATGTGAGCTGTGTTGATTGTGATACCACGTTCGCGTTCTTCTGGCGCAGCATCGATTGATGCGAAGTCAGTTTGAGCAGCCAAACCTTTATCTGCCAATACTTTAGAAATAGCAGCTGACAATGTAGTTTTACCATGGTCAACGTGTCCGATAGTACCAATATTTACGTGCGGTTTGCTACGATCGTAAACTTCTTTAGCCATTTTAAAATGTCTCCTTTGAGAAAAAATATATTTTTTATAGGCAGTTATGCTATTACACAAACTACCGTTCCTTAACATTATACTGGATTTTCCTTGTAATTGCAAACTTTATTGCAATTTATCTGGCTTTTTTTAGCTTTTCATAGTAAAATATATAGAAAATAGTAAGGAGAAATATCAATATGGGATTAACTTTCAGAAAACGTGATGATTTCGGTAAATTGATGGAGGATTTAGGAGTATCTACTGAAGACTTGAAGACAAATAAAACTTCTGTAACCTCTGATAAACAAGAAGATCCATTTGCAAAGTTTTTAAAGCCTAAAGATACCTCAAAAGAAACAAAAGTGAATACTGGCAAATAGTGTGACATTTTACTTATTTATTGCTAGAATAGTATAGAATAAAGAAATAATATTTATATAGAGGAAACTATGGCTTACAAAAAGAAACAAAAATCCACTTTTCAAAAAGTAACAATGGTTGTTGTCGTTGCAATGCTTGTACTTATTATCTTTAGCTCTTTAGCTATGGCACTGTCTGCGTTTTAAAAGCTACTTGAAGCAGTTTTTTATGAAACAAAAAGGCTTGGTCTATAAAAAACCAAGCTTTTATTTTATTCAAATCCAACAGTCAATACTTCTGGAAACTCATTTTTCACAATTTGAGCACAGTTTGAGCAAAGGGATTGAAGATGCTCATTTTCGTCCTTGCCTACTGTTTCATCTGTTCGGCGACAACGCTCGCACACTTTTCCTGCCGCTTTCTCTACAAGGATAGCAACATCATCAAATTTGAGGGCTGCTTCTGGCGCTTCTTCATTTGATACTGAGAAATCAGAAACAATAAGCAGTTGTGCGATATTTTCATCAAGACTTACAAGAAGACTTGAAACAACTTCGTTAGGATAGATTGTAACCTTAGCTTCAAGTGACTTACCAATCAGTTTTGCTTCACGTGCCTCCTCAAGTGCTTTGAGAACTTTCGCACGGAAGCCAAGGAATGATTCCCACTCTCCCAGAAGTTCTTCTGAATCAGTAAACTCTTTAGCCTCAGGCATTTCTGCGAGATATGCAAAGTCTTCTTTTTCAGCTTCAAGATACGACCAGATTTCTTCTGCCGTATGTGGAAGGATTGGAACCAAGAGTTTTGTTAAGTCCGCAAGCATTGTATACATAACGGTTTGCATTGAACGGCGATCTGCAGCATCTGCTGCTTCAATGTAAACAACATCTTTGGCAAAATCAAGGTAGAAAGCTGACAAATCATTGGTTAAGAAGTTAATGACTTGTTTGTAGACACTCATAAAGTCATAAGAATCATACGCTGCACGAATTGATTTCACCAATTCATTGAACTTCACAAGCATATATTTATCAACACTGCGCAAGTTTTCATAAGAAAGACCATTTGTATTCTTGTCAAAGTCATAGGTATTTGCAATCAAAAAGCGCATGGTATTACGAATTTTTCGATAAACCTCAGAAACTTGATTAAGAATCTCCATAGAAACACGCACGTCTGCTTCTGTATCAACAGATGCTACCCATAGGCGAAGGATGTCCGCACCAAGTTTTTTGGTAACATCTGAAGGCAAGATGGTGTTGCCGAGAGATTTGGACATTTTACGTCCCTTTCCATCAAGTACAAAGCCCTGTGAAAGTACGGACTTGTATGGAGACACGCCATTGACAGCAACAGAGGTCGTGATTGAGGAATTAAACCAGCCACGATACTGGTCCGAACCTTCAAGATACAAATCTGCTGGATAAGACAGATAATCACGCGCATTGAGCACTCCATTCCATGATGAACCAGAGTCAAACCAGACATCCATGATATCCTTTTCTTTTGTAAATTTACCATTTGGTGAGCCAGGATGTGTGAAGCCCTCTGGTAGGAGTTCTTTTGCCTCACGTTCAAACCAAATTTTTGAGCCATGTTCAGCAAAAAGATGAGCCACATGTTCCGTAGTTTCTGGTGTAATGATAGCTTCTCCATTTTCTGCATAAAAGATAGGAAGCGGTACCCCCCATGCACGTTGACGAGAAATAACCCAATCTCCACGATCACGTACCATATTGTACAGACGTGTTTTTCCCCAAGGAATAATCCATTTTACTTGTTCAATCTCACTGAGAATATTTTCACGGAAATCTTCAATGGAAGCAAACCACTGTGGTGTGGCGCGGAAAATAACTGGTTTTTTTGTCCGCCAGTCATGGGGATAACTGTGGGTAAAGAAGTCAAGTTTAAGTAAAGCGTCTTTTTCTTCTAGCCATTTGCACACAAGTTTATTTCCATCGTCATAGAAAACTCCTTCCAAACCTGGAGCTTCATCAGTATAATAACCACGGTTGTCTATAGGTGAAAGTACGTCAAGTTTGTATTTGCGGCTGTAGAAATAGTCATCTTCACCATGACCTGGTGCAGTATGGACGAGTCCTGTACCAGAGGTAAGAGTGACATAATCCCCATTCATCACCAATGATTCACGATCATAAAATGGGTGCTGTGCAGTCATTCTATCCATTTCTGAACCTTGGATTGTTTGGAGAACTCTTGGGTTTTCCCATTCCAATGTTTCTGAGACCTGCTTAAGCATTTCTGAAGCAACAACAAACTTTCGTGTCCCAACTTCAACTACTGAATATTCATAGTCAGGATGGACAAAAATGCCCAGATTTGCAGGAAGTGTCCAAGGTGTTGTAGTCCAGATAACAAACTCTGCATCTTCTGGTAGCAATTCTTTAACATTCTTAGCCTTGAAAGCAACGAAGATAGAAGGCGAGCGTACATCTTGATACTCAATTTCTGCTTCAGCTAATGAACTTTCGGATGAAGGAGACCAGTAGATTGGTTTTTGTCCTTTATAAATATAGCCCTTTTCAGCCATTTTACCAAAGACACGAATTTGAGCAGCCTCATATTCTGGTGAAAGTGTCAGATATGGATTTTCCCACTCTGCCAAAACACCCAAAGACTTAAAATCTTCCCTCTGCATATCTACTTGTTTAAGAGCATATTTGCGACATTCTTCAAGATAATCCAGCACATCCATCTCTTTACGATTCACGCCAGCTTTTGAAAGTTGTTGCTCAATTGGCAGGCCGTGTGTATCCCAACCAGGGACATAAGGTGCCCGGAAACCAGACATTGACTTATAGCGCACAATAATATCTTTTGAGATTTTATTCAAGGCATGCCCAACATGGATATTACCATTTGCATAAGGAGGACCGTCATGGAGCATAAAGGAGGGCTTTCCTTCATTAAGTTCCTGACGTGCTTCATAAAGTTTGGCCTCTGCCCACCCCTTTTGCCAGCCTGACTCCTTATTCGGCAATCCTGCACGCATCGGGAAAGCAGTTTTTCCTAAGTTCAATGTGTCTTTGATTTTCATATTTTACACCTTTCTTTTAATAATTTTACTTACAGCTAAACGGAGAGACTCACACTGTAGTGTGAATCATTTTTATTTCCATGCCATTTACTTTAGGATGAAAATAAAAAACGGTCCTTCGAAAAAGGACGAAAGACCGTGGTACCACCTTAATTTTTTTCACTCTAAACTCGTGAAAACTCATTATGTACGTAACGTGTACAGCGTCTAAACTTACTTTGTTGGGTCTAGAATAATTTAGGTGATAAGCCGAAAAACAGGGAATATGAGCCTCTCATCAACGCTCACTTGCTGTAAATATGTTTTTCTTTTCTTGTCCTAAATTTTTTATTTAATTTCAGATGACTCTACTTTAGGAGCATCTGTCTGTAATTCGGGAAAAACTGGATAAGGTTTTGTCTCACCGATTGTGTCCAGTACCTCCCCCACTGGAGGCATAGAAAGGGGGCCTGTTTCACGAACTGGGGCTACAATTTCTTCGACAGCTTGTGTGGCTTCAGCTTCCTCCACTTTAGGCATTTCAAGGGATTCGCTTCCTCCAGGTCTCTCTTCATCTGCAATTTCTTGGCGAACTGTATTTCCCTGCAATGAAGTATTGCTCAAGTGTGTATCCACAATTTCTTGAAGTTTTTCTTCTGGATTTGTAACATGGGAAGAGGTAGTTTCCAAAGTATCTTGCCAGTCTTCCGAATGAATACTTGCTAACTGCGCCTCAATAATGGAGGTCATCCGTTGATGATAAAGGCGCATTTTCCGTTTTAAATCATCTGTATCGCGTACCAAGCGACGGGCATCGTCTGATGCTTGGTTAAGAATTGTTCCCGCTTCTTTCTTAGCTGACTCGATGATGAGCTGACCTTTTTGGCTTGCTTCAGCAATAATACTATTTGCCTCACTTTGAGCTTGAACCCGCAAATTATCCGCCGCATCCTGTGCAACGACAATTGACTTATTCAAGGAATCCTTCATGTCATCAAAGTATTTTACGCGTTCCCGCAAAGCCTTGAGTTCCCGATCTTGCTCTTTGATTTTTTGTGCAAATTCATCATAATCGCGTACGATGATATCCAAAAATTCTTCAATTTCCTGTTTGTTATAACCACGCATTTGTGTGTTAAATGTTTTATTTTGAACATCTAAACTATTTAATGCCATAAGTACCTCCAACCTCTTAAGAGACTCTATTTTTTCTTATGATTCTTAGTAATTTCACATTCGACTTTCTGCTTGCCCTTTTTCGTTTCGCCTAAAAATCTCAAGATTTTAATGCGTCCAAGGCCGCGGACACTGACCAAATCACCTTGTCCAACGGGAAAATCTTTTTTTTCAATTTCAAGGTAATTTAACTTTACCTTTCTTGATTGTAACATATTTACGGCAAGATTGCGAGAAATTTCGAAAGTGCTTGCAATGATTTTATCAATACGTAAACTTGAAACTAAGACATTTTTTATAATCGAAGAAGATTCTGTTTGAATTAGCTCTGCAAATGGCTTTTCAACAAACTGAACCGGAACTAATCCTATTTTAGTAATATTCTTCTGAAAAATTTCAAGAAGATGTCTGGAAACAAAGATTTGGGCGCGCGCCTCACTTAGGATAATATCTCCCAGCTCTGACCGACGTACACCTGTTTGTCTTAAAAAACTTCCCAAAATTTGTGAATGCTTCAGCTGATGGAACTTATTTGCGTAAGAAATTTCTAATAAGGCCAAATCAAAATCCTCCAGATTTAAATTGTAAAATTCTGGAGCTAAAATTATTTTTGTAAGTTCTGTTTTCGCAATTTCTTGAGTAGAAAAAATCTGAAGTTCCCGCTTATTTACTAAAGATTCAAGGATTTTGACCTCTCTTGGATTTAGGAAATAAGTTGTAACTACAGAATAATTGTTTTCCACACGATCAATCCAGTCTAAGACACGATCAATAAATTGTTTTTCATCAGGATGAAAATGCTGATAAATACTTTCTTGACTCATAATAAACGCAAAAGTATTTGTTGAATGACCTGTAAGGCAATTACACCAAGTACAATGGTGAAATCTAATCCTGCAAAACGTAAGGGAATCCCTTCAAACAGGCTTAAGTAAGGTCTTGAAATTTTGATGATAAAGCGTCCTATAGCTGTATCATAAAGGCTTGGTACCCAACTCATTAAGGCATAGGCTACCAAAACCCATGTATAGAGACCAATTAGTCGAATTAAAATATATATAATCATAGTTTATCAAATATCGAAGTTTTCAAAGTTTTGGCCTGCCAAGATACTAAGCTCTCGGGAAGCATCAACTGTGATATTCGCCGGTGTTAATAAGAAAATCTGTCCACCAACATTTTGAATATCACCATCAAGTGTGAAAACTACTCCAGTCAAAAAGTCAATTGAACGTCGTGCCTGATTGTCTGGCATAAATTTGAAGTTGACCAAAACAGACTCTCCATTTTTGACGATACGCGCTGCTTCCATAATATCAGAATAGGCACGTGGCTCTTTGATTGCAATAACTTGTCCTGCACTTGTTGTGGCTTGATTCATCATGGGTTTTTGAACTTTTTTCTCTGTTGTTTTATTGTTATTTGTCGCTGAAGAAAAAGATGCAGGACGCTTAGAAAGTGGTTTAGCTTGATTTCTTTCCTGTGATTGAACCGGACGATTCATTCCTGTCATTTTCTTTTCTGTATTTACTGCCGAAGACTTTTGCGGTTGCGCTTGCGGTTTTTGAGCTGCTACTACAGGCTCATCATACTCATCATCGTCCTCTTCGAAAAATTTCTTTAATTTATCAAATTGGTCTTTTAAGGCCATACTTCCCTCCGTTATCAACGCTTAGATTTCACACAAGTTTCACTCAAAAAATGCTGTACCGATTCGGACAAAGGTTGCTCCCTGCTGAATGGCTCTTGTATAATCACGACTCATCCCCATACTCAACTCCGTACATGGAATATTAGGAATCCCCTTAGCCGCAATTTCAGTTTGCAATTGCCTCATCGAAGCGAAAATGTTATCCAACTGTTCATCATCAGCATTAATCGGCGCCATAGTCATTAAACCAACAATTTCTACATTCTTTAACTGTGAAATTTCTGCTAAAACATCATCTATTTCTTTGGGCGAAAAGCCATGTTTAGTTGTTTCTCCAGAAATATTGACCTCTAAGAAACATTTTATAACATGTTCCGCACGCTTTTCAATTTCTTTAGCAAGTTTGATAGAATCTAAAGCATGAAAATAATCTACTCTATTAATAACATCTTTCACTTTACGGCGCTGTAAGTTACCGATAAAATGCCATGTAATATCTTTATCTTCTAAGGCCTTATATTTCTCAAGAAATAAATCTGTACGATTTTCTGCTAAATGATGAATCCCTGCCTCAACAACTTGAGCCGCTTTTACAACATCAACATACTTGGTAACAGCAATCACTTGGACTTCTTGATTTGAATAAGCAGATGTAGCCTTTGCCACATCTACCCTATTCAAAATATCTTTAACATTTTCTGCTATACTCATTTATTTACGGAAAAATGGTGGTGTATCAATATCTTCATCTGCGGATGGGATACCTGAGAAACTTGTTACACTTGACGCGCTTTCACGGTTTTGGTTTCCGTTTTGACGTGGTGATACATCACGTCGAAGGTCCCAGTCGCCAAAGGCTGAACCAGAACTTTGAGCCGGCGCTTGTTGTCCATGTGTAAACTGTGAAGTCTGAGAGTGGCGTGGCGCTGAGCTTGCGGCTTGATTCATCGAATTGTGCTGGAAGCTAGGCTGACGGCGTGGTTCTTCTGTCACTGGAGCTGACGATGAACCTAGATACTCATCAGAAGCATCTCGTGAAACCCCAGTTGCCACAACAGTGACACGAATTTCATCGCTGAGTGAATCATCAATAGATGTTCCCAATAAAATATTGACATCATTGCCGGCTGCTTGAATAACAATTTCAGAAGCATCTTGTGCTTCGATAAGACTCATATCCATACCACCTGTAACGTTCAGGAGAACGTTTTCAGCACCTTCAATTGTTGTTTCAAGTAGAGGGGAGTAAATAGCTTTACGCGTTGCCTCAATGACACGATCTTCACCTGTTGCAACACCGATACCCATAAGGGCATCTCCCTTGTTCGCCATAACCGTTTTCACATCGGCAAAGTCAAGGTTAATCATTCCTGGATTTGTGATTAGGTCTGTTACCCCTTGCACACCCTGACGTAAAACATTGTCTGCTTCACGTAAAGCTTCTGTCAATGGTGTTTTCTTATCAACAATTTCCAACAAATTGTTGTTTGAAATGATGAGTAGCGTATCCACATTTGTGCGAAGGTCTTCAATACCTTCAGTTGCAAAATAGCTACGCTTTGAGCCTTCAAAGCCAAACGGACGTGTAACAACTGCTACTGTCAAGGCTCCAATTTCTTTAGCAATCTGAGCTATTACTGGTGCAGCTCCTGTACCAGTACCTCCACCCATACCAGCTGTAATGAAGACCATATCAGCACCTTCAAAGGCTTGTGCGATTGTCTCTGCTGACTCCTCAGCTGCACGACGTCCAACCTCAGGTTGTGCACCTGCGCCAAGTCCGCGCGTCAATTTAGGCCCGAGCTGGATTACTGTATCAGCTTTTGAACTACGCAAGGCTTGTACATCTGTATTGGCCACGATAAAGTCAACGCCAGAAACGCCTTCTTCAATCATACGGTTAACTGCGTTTCCGCCACCGCCCCCAACACCGATAACTTTAATTACAGCGCCTTGAGCAATTTCTGTATCAAATGAAAATTCCATGTTTTATTTCTCCGTTATTAAGTCATTTTAGTCAAAAAGGTTTGAGAACATGTTGCGCATACGGTCTACAACACCTTCTTTTTCTTCCTCAGGTTCTGCTGCTTGCGTAGCTGGACGAGTTGGAACTTCTGTTTGGTAGAAGTTATTCGCTTCTTCATAGTTCATCGAATCTGCTGGTTGAAGAACATTTTCTTCATATTGAGCAGCAGGTGCAACGTATGTACCGTCAGAAGTAATGGCTTGTAACACAAGTCGATCAATATCTGTACGTTCACCAACATAGTTCACAACACTAATCACTTGAGCAAACGCTGGATTACGCAAACCCATTTCGCTTGGAACGAACAGACGTGCATTCATACCAATAACTTTTGTCGCCAAGTTGACAGTTCCAGGCATGGCTGCAGCGCCACCAAGTAGCACAACTCCACCAGGATAATCCAAGGAACGCGTATTTTCCAAATCTGATTTAACACGGCTGAAAATTTGTGTCAAACGTGCTTCAATAATTTGTGAAAGATAGTATTCTGTGATTTCTTCTGGATCGGTTTGGCCGACCACATCAACTGGGAAATATTCTTCCTGACTGGCCCGTTCTGTACTGGCCTCCCCGTAGTTAAGTTTTAAGTCTTCTGCCTCACTCAAGGAAGTGTTCAAGACAGTCGAGATATCACGTGTTACGTAGTCGCCGCCTTCCGGACTTGTATGTGCAAACTTCAGCTGTTGATCACGAACTGCTGAAACTGTGGTTTGTCCAGCACCAAGATCAATCATAACCGTGCCAAACTCACGTTCTCCTTCTGAGAGAACATAATGGGCCATAGCAAGTGGTGCAATAACAAGGTTATCTACAATCAACCCTGCACGCTCAACAACTTTACGAATATTATGCACTAATGTTTTTGGGCCTGTGTAAATGATACCACGCATGCCCAGACGTACACCAAACATTCCACGAGGATCAGAAATCCCTGTAAAATCATCAACTGTAAACTCTGTTGTTTCCACCGAAATGATTTCACGTTCTGGAACGACACCACGCATCAATGCATTTTGCACGGTTTGCATAACGTCATCCTCTGTAATTTCTTTTGAATTTCCGATAATAGGAACCATGCCTTGGCAGTTTTCCATTTCGAGTTGATTTGCAGGAATGCTGACATTAATCCTATCAATCGTAATTCCCGCACGTTCTTCTGCAGCGTTGACAGCTTTACGTAACGCTGTCGCGACCTTTTCAATATCTACAATGATTCCATTTTTCAGACCGTCAGATTTCGCATTTCCGACACCAATTATATTCATTTCATCTGAGACGTATTCTGCAACCAACACTTTTATAGTATTTGTACCAATGTCAACGCCTGTATAAAGTCCACTTTTTAGCATAAAAGCGACCCCTTTCCTCACATATCACAATTCATATTTTCAATTTATTGAGTTTACACTCATCTTATATTTTAACACAAAATCACAGTAAAACAAGAGTTCAACTGTGATTTTTTTACATTATTTCCTATTTTTTTTCGCAATTGAAAAAATCGCCAGAGTTCCAGCACCTGTATGGGTAACAATTGTTGGGCTCAAAGGACGGATGTCAACAGTGTCAACAAGATGACGCGCCAGAATTATATCTTTAACTTCTTGGGCTGCCGCATCACTTCCAGAGTAAGCAACTATTATACGTGGATAAGACAAATCTATTTCTTCAAGAGTCCTATCAACTAAAGCCTTTATAGCCTTCTTTTTCCCGCGTACTTTAGACAACTGTGTCAACTTTCCTTGCGTGTCAACGGTAAGCAGGGGTTTGATATTTGCCATAGTTCCCACCATAGCTACTGCTTTAGGGATTCGCCCACCCCGTGCCAAATGGTTTAGATCATCCACCATAAATAGGCTGTTCAACCGTAAGATAAGGTTTCCTAGGACATCTAGTGCTTCTGGCAAACTTTTTCCAGAATCACGCAGTTTCACCATTTCTTGAACTAGGAAACCTTCGCCTGAAGCTGAAGCCAAGGTATCCACTACAGTGATTTTAGCCTCAGGATGCTCTTCTAATACCATATCGCGAGCAATGACCGCTGACTGATATGTCCCTGAAAGACCAGATGAAAAGGCCAGATAGACCATCTCCTGTTCTGGATTTTTCTTTACATAATTTTTAAACAGCTCTGTAAATTGTCCTGAATTGATTTGGGATGTTTGAACCGCTTTCCCTAACTTAATTTCACGTAAGAGATGGTCATTATCCAAGCAATTTTCACCTACCGTTGGATAGCTTTCATCCCCAATGGTAACCGTCATCCCCAGAACTGCTATATCATTTTTTTGCACATAGTCTTCACTCAAATCTGCTGTTGAATCTGTAATAATTCGAAAAGTCATCTTTCTCCCCTTACATTCTGTTTCTAAAAATTTCGTACATCAATACACTGGCTGCGACACTTGCATTTAAACTTTGTACATGTCCAACCATTGGAATAGTAATCATTTCGTCTACTTGTTTTTTGAGGTTTTGTCCTATACCTTTCCCTTCATTTCCGATGACTAAAGCAATTTTTCCAGAAGTATTCCATTGAGAATAAATTGTGCCATCCATATCTGTACCAAAAATCCAGAAACCCGCTTCCTTCAATTTGTTTAAGGTATGCGAAAGATTAGTCACACGCACGACAGGTATATGCTGAAGCGCTCCTGTACTTGCCTTGACAGCAGTGGGAGTGATTCCAACCGATCGATGCTTAGGAATGATAATCGCATCTACTCCCGTAGCATCAGCTGTTCGAGCGATTGAGCCAAGATTATGAGGATCTGTTAATTCATCTAAAACTAAAAATGTCGCTGCTTCTTTGTCTGCCACTTTTGCTAAAAGCGTTGCTAAATCAGCATAAGAAAACTCGGCGACACGTGCAACAAAACCCTGGTGTACACCATTTTTTGATATTTTATTTAATTCTGTTTTGGGGGTCCAAGAGATGTTTACTTTTTTTTCACGTGCCAATTCCTTGATTTTTTCAACGTTCTTTCCACGTAATTTTTCCTCGACATAGAGTTTATTTACTACGCCTGCATTGAGCGATTCTGTCACAGCATGTAAGCCATAGACGATATCTGTATTTTCCATATTAATATTATAGCAAAAAACACCATGAACTCTCTGTAAACCAGCACTATGACAGCTATTTGACAGAACGTTTCACGTTTCTATTTTCCCTACTTTTCCTCCTTTTTCCAATACTTTTAGGGAATATTGGTTACTCTCAAAAGATTATAGTAAGTCCCCCTTAACACTCGCCTTGCTGGTGCTAAGCTCAACCTCAATATGAATTGTTGAATTGCCTCTCCCTTTATCTCTGAGATTTTTATCTTCCTAAATTCTTTTCAAAATAGTGATACTTTCCATTGTCTCATTTTTTATAAAACATTGTTTCTCCTCGTTTACCAAGCAGGAGAAATGTTATGAACTCTATTATAACATTTCTTGCCGCTTTTCTCCCCTGCTTACCAATAATCATAAAATCATGCATAACCTACCATGATGTTCTTTCTCGGTCCAAGGACATATGTAATACATTCTGGATTTCTCCTCATCTGACTAATATAGATTTGTACTGCCTTTAGCTTGTACTCAAAAATTTTTGTCATTCATATGCTCCACATAAATCTGTAAACCTCCCTGCCATAGTTCCCTACTCCTTTCCAAACACAATAAATTTTGTAGACTTCGATGATTTTATATTATAATCTCTAATATTTTCATGCCATTCTTCGTCCCATTATTCCTTTCTTTGAAACTTATTCT
This sequence comes from Lactococcus ileimucosae, assembly GCF_943193185.1. Lineage (GTDB taxonomy): Bacteria > Bacillota > Bacilli > Lactobacillales > Streptococcaceae > Lactococcus > Lactococcus ileimucosae. The sequence goes on along the minus strand of NZ_CALPDE010000006.1, from coordinate 20,327 downwards.
CTCTATTTAAGACAATGGTTGGAAGCCATAACAAAAACTTGGGCTCTGACAAGTCTCATACACTTCTAATCTTGTGACATTTTACATCCAATGCCTATTAACTAGAAAAAACAAAAAAAGCCCTCGATTACTCGCAAGAGTTGAGGGCTTTAGAATCAGATTTTTATTAAATTAAACGGGACATTCTAACTGCTACGCAAGATGTAAATCATTGACATTAGTCCAATATCTTAAGCCTTAGTTTCTCAAAGTAAGAAAATTTTATCTTTACAAGCAGCAATTGTTTCTTCATCCCATAAAGAAACTTGAACTTCACCAATATGTGCTTTACCGAGTAGTAACATACACATACGACTTTGTCCAATACCACCACCAATTGTTAATGGCAAGTCATTATTAAGAACTTGCTGGTGAAAAGGATACTCTAAACGACTCTTAGCGTTAGCTTTCTCTAATTGATTAATCAGAGCTTTGTCATCAACACGAATTCCCATACTCGATAATTCTAAGGCACACCCTAAAGGCTCATGCCAGAAGAGCAAATCTCCATTTAAAGTCCAATCATCATAGTCTGGTGCTCGCTTATCGTGTGGCTCACCGTGATTTAGTAAGTCACCAATTTGTAAGATAAAGGTAGTCGGATGTTCTTTAACATAAGCATTTTCTCTCTCTTTTGATGTTAAATCAGGGTAAAGATCTGCTAATTCTTGACTTGTAATGAAAGAAATCTTTGTATCTATTACTGTTTCTACTTTAGGATATTTTGTATGCAAACGGCTTGATGTTTCAGCGATAGCATTGACCAAATCTTGCACTGTTTCTTTTAAGTAGTCAATGGTTCTTTGCTCTCTTGAAATTACTCGTTCCCAGTCCCATTGATCCACGTAAATAGAGTGAAGATTATCTAATTCTTCATCACGTCTAATGGCATTCATATCTGCGTAAAGACCATTCCCTACATGAAAGTCATATTGTTTTAAAGCAGCTCTTTTCCATTTAGCCAAAGAGTGTACAATTTCTCCATTATTATTTAGAGCTGGAACATCAAATTTTACAGGTCGTTCGTTTCCGCTCAAGTCATCATTTAATCCCGAATGCTCATCGACAAAAAGCGGTGCAGATACTCTTTTTAATTTTAAACTTCCTGTTAGTGCTTCTTCAAAACAACGTTTAATAAATCCAATGGCTGTCTGTGTATCGTAGACATCCAGTATGGATTTATAGCCTGTTGGAATAATGGTTTTTTCCATAAAATTTAATAACTCCTAAATAATCTTGCTGATTATTATATCATAATCCTACAGATAATATCCATATCGAAATTAATGCAAGGAAACCCCAAAATAATAGCTCCGAAAGTTCTTCCCCCATCTAAACTTAGCGTATTTTTTAACGCGTTCTTGCTACTCAAAACTTGTATTATTTCATCAAATAAAATTTGATGTGTGTGGTACAGCACATTAAAGACCATTGAATGATAGACTCACACAAAGTTTGAAGTGCTTTACTAATGCTAAGTGCTTTCAAAGCCCACCATTTATAATTGTAGCAAAAAAGTTGCCCATTCGGGACAGTCTCTTCTGAAAAGTCGGACTTATCCAAAATTAATAAAAATAGAAGCGCCTTAGAACATGTGCTTCTATTTTTATTTTCATGATTTATTATTTTTTCATTCACTCATTTGAGGACAACTTCTCTCTTTAGTTTTTAAGCTAAAGCGCCCATTGGGTCCCATGGCAACAGCACCTGTGGCTCTGCATTATAAGCTGCAAGTTCCTCAGCAGTGAGTAAATCTTTACGGACCACGATTTGATAAGTGTACTCATCCATCCAGGCATCAGAAGCGACAAAATAGCCTTTCTTACCGACATCCTTGCCCCAAGAGTTTTCTACTTTCCATTTTGTAGGCTCTCCATTTTTATCCAAGTCTACTCCCGTCAAGACCATGGCATGTGTCATCAAAGATTCTGCATAATCTAAACGTGAAGCTTTATCCTGTGTAAACTGAATGTCAAGAGCTGTATCAAAATCATAAGCATCAAGCGTCAGCAAGCCATCTTTAGTGTTCGACATCTGACCTACATCACAACCAAACCAAACGGTTTCTCCTGCTTGCATTTGTTCAATGGCCAATTTCTTAAAGCGTTTCATATCAAGGTTTAAATGTCTAACAGCTCGAGCGCCTACCACATTACCCAGAAATTCCACTGTATAAGATTTATTATAGGGCTTATCGGCAGTTGGAGCATTGATAACAGAAACATAATCATCAAGCTTAATATCTACGTACTTGGCATAAAATTCTTGCGCAGTACCAGAAAATTTCTCCAATGTATTTTCTTTGTCACGGAAAGCATACTCAAAATTTTGAGGTGGCAGTCCAAGAGTTGCAGCCAAAAAGTTAAATATTTCTTGCAACATGTCCTCTTTAAGTGCCTGAACATCTTGTCCTTTTTTCAAAGCCTCTCTCAATAATTGTGCATCCTGACGCAGCAACTTATCTAAGTATTGATTCAGTGCACGTGAGTTTGATGAAGCCACTGACTCAGGATAAATGTCTTTCGGAACAACACCATATTTTTCAAAGAGTGCAACAACCATATCCCATTGTCCCCCATCTTGTTGGGGTGTTTGAAGCAAGAATTTCAAACGGCGATCATCCATATCTACGTTATTGATAATTTGCTCCATAAACCAATTTGACTTTTCGTATTTATCCCAAAAGAAAGTGTATGCTTGTGACAGTTCGAAATTTTCCAGCTTGTACTGTCCAATCATTTTGTGACGGAAGGTGTTCAAGGCAGCAAACATCCAACAACGACCTGATTGTTTCTGATCAGTTACCTTATCCTGTGTCAAATCAACTGAGAACTCAGGAATATTATTTGCATGTGAACTGCGCACCTCAAGTGCATTGAGAAGTCCGTTCTTAGTTGCTGCATTTTCAACAGCACGAAATTTAGGATTTTCTGCAAAGTTGTTATAAAGTTTTTGTGTAAAATCTTGCGTAAGTGTCATTTAATACCTCTCCACTTCTATATATTAATTTTATTATTGTAACTTTTTATAGCAAAAAAGTCAGCTAATTGCAACTTATTCTAGATTGTTCAGAAAATTTATTAATGTCTGAGCAGACTTTCGTCCTGCTTCAATGATAAATTCATCAAATTTAACACTGGCATCATGACGCGCCGTGTCTGATATGGCGCGAATGATTACAAAGGGCTTCTTCATAGCGGTTGCTGCCTGCGCAACTGAGGCTCCTTCCATTTCAACAGCAAGAACATCAGGAAAATGTTTTTTAATCTCAGCAATACGACTTTCGCTAGCAACAAAACTGTCTGAGCTTGTAATCAATCCCACACTTGGATAATCTATAACTTTTCTTAACTCTGATACAAAGTATTTACTGCTTTCAAAGTATAGCGGCTGCTGAGCCATTTGACCATAAGCATAGCCAAAAGCCGTAACATCTACATCATGATAAGCCAACTTATCAGCGACAACAATATCACCAATTTTCAAATTGTGACTCACAGCTCCCGCGGATCCAGTATTGACAATAGCATCTACGTCAAAAATCTCAACAAGCAGGGTAACTGCTATAGCTGACATGACCTTGCCAATGCCTGATTGTATTAAAACAAGCTCATGACGTCCAATTGAACCTGTGTGAAAAACATAGCCATGACGTGTTATTTTGCTGTCCTTGTCCAAATTTTCTACAAGTGTACGCAGCTCTTCTTCCATCGCACAAATGATTCCTAACTTCATCCTAAACCCTCCTTGTATTTTCATGAGTGTCAAGTATAGCTACACTCCTATTATAATATAAAATTTTAAAATAAACCTCACAATACAATGTGAGGTTTATTTTAAAAGTAATACCAGAAAAATAATGCACCTATTCCAATTACGATAAGCAAGGTGATAAGCAACCATTTATTTACACGGCTACTTCTTTTTTTCTGCTTTGCATTTTCAATACGACGACTTTTATAGACAGAATTCTTGGATAAGTCACGTTCAAGCTTGTCATATTTTTCTGCAAGCTCTCTATCATTTTCTAATTCTTCCTTTAGACTTCTCTCTAAACGTCTTCTCTTCCTCTCTGCTTCTTTAATGATATCATCTGTCAAAAGTGGTTTAGGCATCTAAATCTCCTTGTGTTTTCAGATTTTGAAGCTCCCAATACCACACAGCCATGATTGTTTTGGCATCACAAATTTGCCCTTCTTCAATCATTATTTTTGCTTCTGGTAATGTAACTTCAATCACTTCAAGAAACTCCCCTTCATCCTTAGGGCGAGGATTTTCAAGCTTAGTAAGGCCATTTGGAAAATAAAGATATGTTTTTTCAGATGAAAACCCTGGTGTGCCATAAAAGCTACTTATCTCTACGAGCTGTTCTGCTGTATATCCCGTTTCTTCTTCTAGCTCACGTAAAGCAGCAGCTTTCGGATTATCCAACTCATCATTTTCTAATTTTCCTGCAGGAACTTCGAAAATAAATTTTTCAAAAGCTTTACGGTACTGTCCCACCAAAATCAATTTATCATCAATTATCGGTGCGACTGCAACACCCCCATTGTGAAAAACCAGTTCCCTTGTTCCCATCGTATCATCGGGCAAACTGACTAAGTCCTTCACAACTTGAAAAATTTGTCCGTGAAAAATTTGCTCACGAGACAAAGTAGGTTCTTCAAACTTCTTCTCGTCAAATTCTCGCATTTTTATCTCCGTTATCTTTATTTTTTCTTAGTTTACTCACCACGAAAATGCGGCAAGCGTCGTGCTGCTCCACTCTTCTCAACTTGACGTGAACGTCCAATAGCAATGCTCTCAGGTGCAACATCTTTGGTAATTGTTGACCCTGCCGCAGTCAAAGCGTTCTTACCGACACGCAATGGAGCAACCAAGGTTGAGTTCGAACCAATAAACGCGAAATCCTCAATCTCTGTAGTGTATTTATTTTGACCATCATAATTTACTGTGATTGTTCCCGCACCGAAGTTGACTTTTTCCCCAACTGTTGCATTGCCAATATAGGTAAGATGACCTGCTTTTGTTCCTTTGCCAAGCGTTGAGCCTTTAATCTCCACAAAGTTACCTACATGGACATTCTCGCTCAGTACAGTACCAGGACGCAGATGAGCGTAAGGTCCAACATTGCTCATAATATTCATCTTACTACTTTCTACCCATGATGATCGAACTTCACAATGCGAATGAATTTCTGAGTCTTCAATACGACTGCCACTTGTAATCAAGGTTTTCTTACCAATCACTGTATTACCCATGATTTGCACATTGGGCTCAATGATGGTTTCTTCGCCAATTTCGATATCCGCATCAATGTAAGTTGTCTCTGGGTCGATAAGTGTTACACCATTTACCATGTGCTGATGATTGATACGGCGACGCATAATTTTTTCAGTTTGCGCTAGAGCAACACGATCATTTACTCCTAGGCTTTCATCAAAATCTTTTAGTATGTAAGCCGCAATTGTCTTGCCTTGATTTTTGAAAATTTCAATGACATCTGTGAGGTAGTATTCACCTTGGGCATTGTCTGTCGTCAGATTTTTCAAGGCAGAGAAAAGTGCTTTATTGTCAAAAATATAGGTTCCCGTGTTGATTTCTTGAATAGCTTGTTCTACTGTTGAAGCATCTTTTTGCTCTACAATCTTTTCAACAGAGCCATCCGAACTGCGAACGATACGCCCATATCCTGTTGGATCAGGAGCAATAGCTGTTAAAATCGTTGCCGTTGCCTTTTGAGTCACATGATATTCGAATAATTTCTCTAAAGTTTCACCTGTGATGAGTGGTGTATCCCCCGCGATAACCAGAGTCGCCCCTTCTTCGTTTTCAAGTAAATCTGATGCAATACGTACAGCATGACCCGTTCCTAGCTGCTCATCTTGTTTCACAAAACTTGTGCCTTTAGGAAGAGTTTCAATCACTTTATCTGCTTCGTGACCAACGATAACAATGCGTTTCTCCATATCAATTTGGCTCACATTTTTTAATACATGACCAAGCATTGTTTTCCCCGCCACATTGTGAAGAACTTTCGGTAAAGATGATTTCATCCGCGTGCCTTTGCCCGCTGCTAGTACAATTGCAAATTTTTCCATTTTATGTGGCCTCCAAAACCTGTAAAATTTCTGATTTAATATACAATAAATTATATCATATTCTAAGAATATTTCTAATTATTGTCTTTACACCTCTGAATATGCTAAAATAAAGAGAAGTTTTACGCTAAAGAAAATGGAGATAAGATGAAAACAATTGGTTTTATAGGTGCCGGTAAGATGGCATCTGCTATCATTGCTGGACTTGATAAGTCAAATGTTCGTGTACTTATTTCGGGTCGTGATTTGAGAAAAACTCAAGAACAAGCGGATAAATTAGGGGTCTTTGCTAGTCACTCACACAGTGAACTTGTGGAGCAATCTGACCTTATCGTTATGGCGGTTAAACCTCAAATTTTACCTAACGTTATGGAAGAGATTTCCCCTCACTTTACCAAGGATAAAACACTTATTTCTATTGCAGCTGGTGTTGATTTGGAAGAGCTTTCAGATATGTCTAAGACATATGATTTTCCAATTATCCGTGTTATGCCTAATATCAACGCACAGATTCAGAAGTCAACCACTGCCATTGTACGCAATGAATATGTAAGTTCAGAAATCTATCAATTAACCCAAGACATTTTCTCTTCGATTGGGACAGTTCATGAAATCGCCGAAAAAGATTTCCCTGCCTTTACAGCGATTGCTGGTTCTAGCCCAGCTTATATTTATATGTTTGTTGATGCTCTGAGCCGAGCAGGAGTACTTCATGGTATCCCTAAGGAACAAGCCACAAAGATTGTTGCCGAAACTGTTTCTGCCTCAGCTCAAATGATTCTTGAATCCGGTGAAGGACCATGGACATTAGTCGATAAGGTCTCAAGCCCTGGAGGAACAACCGTTGCAGGTGTTGTTTCTCTGGAGCAAAATCGTTTTGTAGCTACAGTAATTGATGCAATAACTGCAACAGTCGAAAAAGAAAACACTTTAAACTGAACCCCATCTTTATATACCGACAAGGACACAAACGCCTTTTTTGACGAAAGTTGGATATTTTAACAGAACTTAAGCACGTTTTTTTACAATGAAATAATGCGAGAACTCTCCCAACTTTTCACCTGCCTTTGTCGTGTCTTTGCACTAAATAAGCTTGTAAAAATTATAAAAATAGTGTAAGATAGGAGAGTAGTTTTTTACAACTCATTCTTGGTTTTGCGTTTTGCCTACGTTCTACTCGGAATGAGCAATAAATGAAAAGGAGAAAAACTCATGGCAATTTCAAAAGAAAAGAAACAAGAAATCATCAAGCAGTATGCACGTACTGAGGGCGACACTGGTTCACCAGAAGTCCAAATCGCTGTTTTGACTTGGGAAATCAATCACCTTAACGATCATATTAAAGCACACAAAAAAGACCACGCAACTTACCGTGGATTGATGAAAAAAATCGGTCATCGTCGTAATCTTCTTGCTTACCTTCGTAAGAAAGATGTTCAACGTTACCGTGAACTTATCGCTTCACTTGGTCTTCGTCGTTAAGATTTTAAAACTGTCTTCGGACAGTTTTTTTGAATGCTGTCAAAAGCCTCTAAGATGAAAAAACGCTTAACCTATGCATAAGATTGCTGTGGTTAAGCGTTTTTCCGTTTTTTGTTTTTTCAGTGGCCTTATAAATATTGAACATTTTTTATCTTAAGGTGACTGAGTCGTTGTATTCTTTCCATCTTCTGACGCAGGAGCTTCTGATTTGTCCCCGCCATTTTCTGGTTCTGGTGAAGATTCTGTTGTTTCTTTAGTTGTTTCTGAAGTTTGATTATCATTGTTATTGTTGCTAGTACTTGCTTTAGCAATTGTCAATGTAACCCTTGTATTCTTAGGATTAAACTTACTGCCTGGTGCAGGAGCTGTTTGTGTGACATAATAGCCATTCAAGTTAGAGCTTGAAACCTCACTTGCTGTACTAGCATCCACAAAAGTAATGTTAGAAGTAGGTACACCAAGACTTTGCAGTTGGTTAAGGTAACTAATTGCTGAGGTTGAACTTAAACCTCCTGAAGTGTAATCAATTGCTGGCATTGTCACGGTGTCTCCCTCAGATACGTCAAAACTAATTCGATCATCACCTGTTGGATCAAAGAAATTACCTTCCGCTGGTGTTTGCTTCACTATGGTTCCTGATGGCTGAGAACTTGTGACATAGTTTATATTAATTTGACTTTTGCTGACATTTTTATTCAATACCAAATCATCAACAACATCTTCATATTTCTGACCCACATAGTCTTCCATCTTGAAGCCAGTTGCACCTTGAGAAACGTAAATATCTACTCTACTGCTTTTTCGAACGTTCGATCCAGCAGTGGGATTTGTACGTGTAACCTTATCTTTTTCAACCGTAGAACTGAGCTCTTGAATAACATTTCCAACTTCAAGATGATTCTCTCTAAGCTTACTTTCCGCCTCTGCTTGGGTCATGTTCGACACATTAGGTACAGATACATTTTGCGGGCTTGTGATCATCCAAGCCGCAATCCCTCCACCAACAAGTACAAGAGCAAGGATAAGCCAGCCCAGTAGAGCCTTCCGTGATTTCTTCTTCTTTGGTACCTCAGGATCCGTTTTTCTCTCTTTTTCAATCTCTTTATTGATTTTTTCTTCCTGAGGGTTGTCAATTAAAGGTTTTGTATCATAGGGATCGATGAGTTTGCTAGGCAAGGCCTTTGTCGCATCAAGATCTTGATCAAAAGTAAGTTTAGGTTCTCCTTTCCGATCAAGACTTGTTGCAGTAGCCAAGTCAGTCATCATTTCCTCAACATTTGTATAGCGATTATGAATATCTTTAGCTGTTGCTTTAATCACTACATTTTCTAACGCTTGCGGTACATTTTTGTTGATGTTGATAATACTTGGCACATTTTCTTGAAAATGCTTCAAGGCAATAGCCACAGCTGAATCTCCATCAAATGGAATCTGTCCTGTCAAAAGTTCAAATAGGATGATACCAATAGCATAGATGTCTGATTGTAATGTAGCATTAGCCCCACGTGCCTGCTCGGGAGAGAGGTAATGGACACTTCCAAACATAGTATTTGTTTGAGTTAGACTTGTCTCAGTCAAAGCCTTAGCAATACCAAAATCGGTTACTTTGACATTACCACTCTGTGAAAGCAATACATTTTGTGGTTTTAAGTCACGATGAATAATCCCATGATTATGCGCACATTCCATGGCTGAGAGAATTTCTGACGTAATATTAATCGCTTCAGCATTTGATAATGGTGCATGTTCATTAATGTATTGTTTCAGTGTCATGCCATCAACATATTCCATAACGATATATTGTTGATTTTCAGACTCTCCGACATCAGATATGCTGACAATATTAGGATGCGACAACTCAGCCATTGCAAATGCTTCTCTTTGAAAACGTGCAATAGCAATGTTATCATTCTCAAAGTTTGAACGTAAAACTTTAATGGCTACTTGACGATTATCAAGGTACATATCCTCCCCTTGATAAACATTCGCCATTCCTCCGCGACCAACTTCCTTGATAATTTTATAGCGTTCTGCGAAGATTTTTCCGATTTGTATCATCAGCCGGCCTCCACATCTTCATTCACCATTGCTGGTTGAGCATCAATTTTCACCAAAATTACTGTGATATTGTCGTGACCACCTGCTTCATTTGCAAGATTGACGAGTGTTCTTGTCTTTTCTTCTATGCTGACCTCAGAATAAACAACTTCTAAAATCTCTTCTGGAGAAATCATGTTTGTCAATCCGTCAGAATTCATCAAAAGATAATCACCAGCTTGAACATCCACAGCTTGTAAATCTGCTTGAACCTCTGCTGATTGGCCAAGAGAACGCGTAATGATATTCTTGTTGGGATGCATTTCAGCCTCCTCCTCGGTAATCTGACCCGCATCTACTAGCTCTTGTACCAAAGAGTGATCTGTGGTTATTTTTTGTAACTCCCCATCGCGAATCAAATAGGTGCGGCTGTCACCAACATGAGCTGAAATAATTTTTTCCTCTTGCACTGCCAAGGCTTCAAGAGTTGTTCCCATCCCTTGATACTCATCGAGTTTTCCTAAGTTTGCAATATTCTCGCTTTCATTGCGGATTTGATTGCGCAACCAAGTTTCCAGCGTTGACACTGGTGTGCCATCATCAAAAAATGATTCTTCCCACAGTTTTCCTAAATCTTCGACTGTTAGTTTACTGGCGACATTTCCTGCCTTATGTCCGCCCATACCGTCTGCTAAAAGAAACAGACGGTAACCTGCACGATTGACATAAGTACCAGCAAAATCTTGATTGGCAGTACGTTTCATACCAATGTCTGATAAAATACTATATTCCACTTTTGCTCCTTATAAAAGAATTAAAGTTTTCTGAATTTCGCAATAAAGAAACCATCCGTATGATACATTTCTGGTGTGATAAAAATACAGCCTTCTGTGATGATGTCTTCTTTTTCATGCGAGATCTCAACCTGTTCAAATTCTGGATGAGTTTCGAGGAATTTTTTAACAACCTCAAAGTTCTCTTCATCAAAAATTGTGCAGGTACTGTAGACCATTATACCATTTTTCTTTAGCTTTTTCGAAGCACTGTCCAATATTTTCAATTGAATTTCCTGCAAATTAAGAAAATCCGAACTTTCCTTACGATAGCGAATGTCAGGTTTACGACGAATTAAGCCAATACCAGAACACGGTGCATCAACCAAGATACGGTCAAAGTCTGCCTCGTCTGCAAAGTGTTCTGCGATTTGAGTAGCGTCTGCCTTAACTGTCGTTATTTTCTCCCAAACCCCTTGACGTTTTGCATTGTCTTCGATAAGTTTCAGTTTATGGTCATACAAATCACAAGCTACAACATGTCCCGTATCCAGATATTGTGCAATATGCGTTGTCTTTCCACCAGGGGCAGCACAAGCATCAAGCACGCGCTCGCTTCCCCGTAGTTCAAGTTGGGGCGCTACTAATTGACTTGTTTCATCTTGAATCGCGAATTTTCCCGCCATGAATTCTGGTGTATGTGAAAAATGTCCATGTTCCGCAACACGACCAACAGGAGAAAGTTTGGAAGCACTGGTACCCGAAAGTATAACATTTGGATCAATCATACGGAGACTTGCCTTACTTGGCTTTTCTAAGCTTTCAAGAATTTGGCCAGTGCGTTTTCCCCCAAACTGTCTCACCATTTTATCTAACAGCAGTTTAGGCATTGAGTATTTAATTTCCCAAGTTTTAGGTTCTTCATTTTTTCGTTCTGAGCGCATAAAATGACGCAGAACAGCATTGACAAAGTTCCCTGCTTGTTGTCCGTCTTTACGTTTAGCAATTTTTACTGCCTCATCAACGGCTGCTGAAGTTGGCACCTTATCCATAAAAAGAATTTGGTAGATCGTCATAATCAGAAGCATCTTAGCCCAAGGCTTTGGTGTTTTTTTTAAGAAAGGCTCTAAATACCATTCCAATAGTCTTTCTTTAGAAACTACACCATAGACCAAAGCTGTTACAAAATTACGATCCAAGTCCGAAAGGTCCGTCTCGCGTAAAGTTCTGTCTAAGGCAATATTGGCATAGGCATCATTTCCAAAAATGTCATTGAGCACATCAAGTGCGACTTGTCTTGCATTATTTGCCAAACTGATCACCTATATTCACTTTCTGTCCCAAACCATTGAGAAAACTTACAATATCCATCTTCGGTTTTCCAGCAGGCTGTACTTCAAGAAGCTCCAAAGCCCCTGAGCCTGTTGCCACTAAGAGCGATTTTTTTGTTTTGTCAATGATTTCACCCGGCTGGCCATGTTTATCCGTGACGACTGGTCGGCTATCGTAAATTTTAAAACGTCCTTGGTTCCATGTTGTGTGTGCTACTGGAAAAGGATTCATCCCCCGAATTTGATTAAAAATCTGACGGTTGCTCTTTGTCCAATCAATTTTTTCTTCTTCTGGACTTATATTAGGTGAAAATGTCGCTTGACTTTCCTCTTGCGCTTGCGGCTTGATTTCTCCAGCGACATATAGAGGAAGCGTTTCGAGGAGAAGGTCACGACCGACAAGGGCTAATTTTTCAAACATTGTGCCCACGTTATCTTCTTCTAAAATAGGAGTAGAAGCTTTCGCAACCATATCCCCTGCATCCATTTTTCTAACCATTTCCATAATGGTTACGCCCGCTTCTTTCTCATCATTCATAATGGCATAATGGATAGGGGCTCCACCACGATATTTAGGCAACAGGGAAGCATGAACATTAACTGCAAAAGCCATTGCATCGAGCAATTTCCCAGGCAAAAATTGACCAAAAGCTGCCGTTACAATCCCTGCGCCCTGTGCTCCATATGCCATAAGCTCTTCCATTTCTGGAGAGCCCGATAATTTTTCCGGTTGTAAAATTTTCAAGCCTGCTTGAAGTGCCAACTCTTTCACCGGAGTTTGACGTACTTCTTGCTTACGTCCCACCTTACGATCAGGTTGCGTGACAACGGCTAAAATCTCATACGTTTGACTATCAATTAAACCTCTCAAAATGGTTTGTGAAAACTGGGGAGTCCCCATAAAAATTATTTTTGTTTTTTTCATCGTGTCATTTTACACAGCGATTCTACTCTTTCTTGTCAGCCTTCTTTTAAATCTTCTGAACTGACTTACTTATAACTTACTTAAGAAAAAATAGCTCTTCTGTATTTCTCCTCCTCCTGTTTTACTTCTCATAGAACTTTTTAAGTAAAGTGTCTGTCCCTCATTATAACACTTTCTTAACTTCTATTTCTTTTCGCATGCCTCATTCACAGAAAGTATAAAGGATAAAAAAAATATAAGCAGCTTATGACGAACAAAAAGAGTCCCTTCTCTTCCTCCCTTTGAGCCAGTCATATTCTGAAATCATTTATAACTTTCATCCTCGATTTCTGCTAATTTCTGCTTAATTTCCTGTATAACAAATGCTCTAGCAGTTTCATCCTCTACAAAATCATATTTATCTCCATCAATTTGCATTTTAGGGCAACTGTTGAAGGACACAAACCATTTTTCATATCTTACATTCAGCTCTCGGTAGTAATCATACAGTGAGGAATCATATTCTAACTGTTCAAATTCCCGCCCACGTTTTTGTATCCGTTCCAACATCTTCTCAAAAGAAACACTGACATGAACCAAAAGATCTGGACGTCGCTTAAAAGTTAGGCTCTCGATTTCTTTTAACATGTGTTTTAATAAAGAGTCATAAACTTCTACTTCGATTGCTGTAGCTCGTCCTAAATCTGCATTCAGATGAAAGAGTAAACTGTCTTCATAAATAGAGCGATCCAAAACATTATCATTATGCAAAAGCGCTCTTTTTATTGCTTCAAATCTCTTGTTCAAAAAATAAATTTGCAGTAGAAATGCATATTTTTGTGGGTCTCGATAAAACAGAGGCAGAACCTGATTGTCCTCTACACTTTCATAAAAAGCTTCTACCCCCAACTCTTCTGCCAGCATCTTGGTAAGTGAACTTTTGCCAGCTCCAATCGTTCCAGCCAATACTATCACTGTCATTTTATCTTCCTATACCTCCCCCTTTCTACCAAAATATTTATATCGAAAAAATGCAGTTCCCCTCCTGCAAATGCAGTTTTTCTTACATGAATACTTGAAAACGCTCCAAAGCACAAATGCTCCATATCATGCTTTAGAGCGTTTTTGTTATAACACACCAACAGACACCTCCCGCATTTAGGAAGGCAAGCTGTGAAGACTGAGTACATTAGAGTCTTCTTACTTTATAGTATGCAGCTGAGATCATTTATCCTTTTTACACAAAGCTTTGAGGTTCACTGTCAATCAAAACACGTAAATTTTTATTTTCTCGTTTTTGTGTTAGATCAAGTACCTGATTTAAGACTTCTTCTAATTGAGCCTCAAAGCGATACTTCACCAGAATCTGATAATGGTAAAGATTATGAGTACGCGCAATAGGTTTGGGAGTCGGACCTAAAACCTTAGCCTTATCTGATAGTTTTTCTTTCACCAAGCTTGCAATCTCATAAGCTTTTTTGGCTACAATATCTTCATCTTTGTGACTCACCAAGATCTGTACAGTAAAATAATAGGGAGGATAAGAGAGCTGTTGACGGTAATACATTTCTTGACGATAAAAAGCTTCATAATCCTGAGCTGCGACCAATTTAACTGCATAATGTCCTGGATTAAAGGTCTGAATAATCACTTCTCCTTTTTTATTTGCACGACCTGCACGTCCCGCAACTTGCATCAGCAGCTGAAAACTTCGTTCACTGGCGCGAAAGTCAGGCAGATTTAATCCCGTATCTGCATTGATTACACCGACCAAGGTCACATTAGGAAAATCCAAGCCTTTAGCAATCATCTGCGTTCCTAGAAGGACATCAGCATCATGTGCTCCAAACTTGCTTAAAATCTTTTCATGCGCATTCTTTGTTTTTGTTGTGTCCACATCCATTCGCAAAATACGTAAATCTGGAAGCAGCTTTTCTAGTTCTTCCTGAACCTTCTGAGTCCCTGAACCATAATAGCGAATTTTGCGCCCGTTACAGTTGGGACAAACTTGTGGAATCGCCTCTTGATGCCCACAGTAATGGCAATTTAACGTTTTCGTATCCATATGTAGAGTTAAAGAAATGTCACAGTTAGGGCAGCCAACCACAAAACCACAATCTCTGCACATTACAAAAGAACTATAGCCGCGACGATTGAGCATTAAAATAACTTGTTCTTTTCGTTCAACCTTCTCTCGAATTTTCTCCAAAAGAATGTCCGAGAAATTGCCTGACTGATCACTAAGATTGCTCCGCATATCTACGATTTGTACTTCAGGCAAGAATGCTTGTTCACTTGCACGGTGTTTAAGCGTTAATAAGTGATAAACACCTTTCTGTGCACGGGCTCGACTCTCTAAGCTTGGTGTCGCAGAGCCAAGAATCAGACGCGCGTGATGATATTTTGCACGTAACAGTGCAACATCTCTTGCATGATAACGCGGGTTAGAATCCTGTTTATAACTTGTTTCATGTTCCTCATCAATGATAATTACTCCAAGATTTTCCAAAGGAGCAAAAATCGCGGAACGCGCCCCCACAACAACTTGTGCATGTCCTTCCTTTATCTTGCGCCACTCGTCATATTTTTCCCCATCTGATAAACCAGAATGCATGATGGCAACTTTTTCTCCAAAACGGGCAATGAAGCGATTGGACATTTGTGGTGTTAACGCAATCTCCGGAACCAGCATAATCGCTGTCTTTCCCTCTTTTAGTGTATGCTCAATAACTTGCAAATAAATCTCCGTTTTCCCTGAGCCTGTCACACCCTCAAGCAAAAATGGTTTATCGGCGGAAGCAATAATGGCATTAAACGCAAGTTCTTGTTCTTCATTTAGAACTTTAGGCTTATCAGGCGTTACGGCCTCAAACACGGCTGCTGTTCTAGAAACTTCCTTTTGCGTTACTTCTACAAGCGCATTCTCCACAAAATACTTAATGACAGCAGAGGAGAAAGGAAGGTCTTTCTGAGGAATCATCTCTTCCTGACTCAAAAGATAGCTTTTCAATTCGGCACGCTTTTTTGCTGCCTTACCGAATTTAAAGTCAGCCAACTTTGCACTGGCTTTCACGTATTTTTCTATTTTTTTATTTTCTTTAGACCTTGCAGAGTAACTCACTTTCAAGTGCCCCGACTTGACTTCTTTCAAAGCCTCTATTTTTTGACTTTCACTCAGTAAGCTCCATTTCCTTTGAATGCCCTCTGAATCTGTTAGGATTTTATCGTAACTTGAATTAAGGAGATTGGGCAGCATCGCTTTTAGACAAGAGATTTTATATGAGAAAACAGTATGTCGCATTTCATCCGCTAATCTAAGTTGTTCTGCTGTCAAAACCGGTTCTACATCTAAAAGCTCTGCAATTTCTTTAAGCCCCGAATCTTCTTCCTCCGACAAATCAATAACAATCCCTTGAACCAAGCGGTTAGCTGCACCAAAAGGAACATGGACACGCATCCCTGTTTCAATCAAATTTTCTAAGCCACTGGGAATTGCATAAGAGAATGGCTTGTCTGTCTGCATCAGAGGAACATCTACAATAATTTTAGCCGTTTTTTTCAACATTTTTCTCCTCTGCTTTGATCTTTTCTACGCAAATCTAATAATATAAATTATAGCAAAAAGATGAGAACACATGTAAACTTTAGATTGTTGAAAAAAGCTTTCAAAAGTTTTAGTTCCAAACCTTTGAAAGCTTTTTTTATACCTGTTATTCTGCTGCGGCAGCTGCAGCTTTAGCTGCACGATTTCCTTTTTGTTTGGCTTCTTCTTCAGCTTCTTCCTTGGCGATTTGTTCGCGAATGAGCTTTTCAGCCATCTTTTGTTGAAGACGTTCAAGCTCACGCTTTTCTTTCAATGTTTCACGTTTTGCATCTGGAGAAGGGTGTATAGTTACTCTGCCTTCGGCAATTTCTTCCAAAGCCTGTAAGGTACGTTTAACAGATTTGAATTCCATCGTCGGGCGCTCACCGTCACGTAACTCATGCGCACGTTTTGCTTCCAAAACGACAAGTGAATATTTTGAATCTACATTTTGTAGCAATTTATCGATTGAAGGTTCTAACATCATATCAGTTTCCTCTTTCCTCTTTTATAGGTTATTTAGATTGTAGCAGTAAGCACTACTGTGAGTTGACACTCCTTATATTGGTTATCTAAATGTTTTCATCCAATTTATCAATCATATGCGCATAACGTTCCATTACACGATCTACACGGTAGTGTTCAGCCTCAATAATCTTGATGACCCGTTCAGCAGCAAGCTCAACCTTGTCATTAACCACAGCGTAATCATATTCGCTCATTAGACGAATTTCTTCTTTAGCTTTTTTCATACGATTATTAATAACTTCAGCGCTATCTGTGCCACGCCCAACAAGACGGCCGCGTAATTCTTCCAAGTCTGGAGGAGTCAAGAAAATAAATACACCATCTGGCACCTTCTCCTTCACTTGGAGCGCACCTTGCACCTCAATTTCAAGGAAAACATCTTTTCCTTCATCTAAAGTTTGATTGACATAAGTCAAGGGCGTGCCATAATAATTTCCCACATATTCAGCATATTCTAGCATCTCCCCTTTACGAATCATTTCTTCAAACTCCTCACGCGTACGGAAATAATAATCCTTGCCATCCACTTCACCAGGACGCTGAGGACGCGTTGTCATTGAGACAGAGTAATCAAAATTATTTTCATTTTCAAAAATTTTCGCACGGACAGTCCCCTTTCCAACTCCCGAAGGACCAGAAAAGACAATTAATAAACCACGTTCAGGCATCTCTTTAACCTCACTTATTGTTTACAATCTATTCTAGCAAAGTCTAGACACCATATCCACTTTGTGTAACAAAATGTAACTTTAATTAATTCAATTGTAACATATCATTCTAAATTATAAAAGCTGCAAGGGTTATCACTAACACCACTCCTTAAATAGCGCAATGGAACTTTTAAGTTATAAAAGAAAAAAGCGGTTGTGTAAATCCTACACAATCGCCTCGCTCCATGGCGTTAGAATTTTAGTTTAACTCAAAGTCAGCACACGTCAAGTACAACATTCATCCATCAAAATACAGCTACTCTAGATTTTTCAGTAGTAGTTTAGCTACCGCCCTACCTGACATCGGATTTTGACCTGTAATCAGCTGTCCATCTTGTACTGCAAATGATGCAAAGGGACGCTTTTTAACAAAATGAGCCCCTCTTTTTTTACTTTCTCTCTCTGTTCCAAACGGTACGTGCCTATTTTTCCCACTCAATATTTCTTCAAGTTGCGTAAACCCTGTAAGTGTTCTATGTGCAATTAAAAATTCATCATCAGATGTTTTTAAATTAAGCAAGCCGCAAACACCATGGCACACCGAAGTGACATAACCCCCTCCCTGATAAATTTTTTCTGCTATATCTTGTAGTTCTTGATTATCTGGAAAGTCAAAAATCACACCATGTCCACCCGTATAATAGATGGCGGCATATTCCTCAGGTTTAACCTGTTCTGGATGAAGTGAATGAGATAAGGCACGCCTCTGAAAATCAACTGAGCTGTAGATTTCAAACGCTTCATTATCCGCATAAAAGGCTTTCAAACTTCTTGGATCAATTGGCACATAACCACCTAGCGGACTAACATAATCTACTTGATAGCCTGCTTTTTGTACTTCACTTACAAACTCCGTTGCTTCAGCTAGCCATAGGCCTGTAGCTTCATGAGTTGTAGGAAATTTATTTACATTTGTTAATACGATTAATATCTTTTTCATTTCTTTTCCTGCTTTATAGGTATAGAGATACAGCTTTAAACTGCAGTTAAATTCTTGATTGACATTTTTCTATCGAAGAATCCCCAGCGATCATTCCCCTTGATTGACAAAGTCTGCGACTTCTCTCAGCAGTAAATTTTTTTGGTTTCATGGAGCGGTGTCCGACTTGTCCGCCCTTTTCGCGCACTCATCTTTAGTTTAGCTGTACTTTTACTTACTGCATAGCATTCAGTAGAGTTCTTAACCTCACGATAAAACTGCGAGCTATTGATAAATCAATAGCTTCTGGCAGTTATTTTATCACTGTCCAACTTTTTCACTGTATCTAAAAGGACTGAGACATCCTATAGCACCTTCAAAAACCTTTTCTGTGATTTATCTGAATGATAACCCAGATGCGCATAAAATTCATGTGCCTGTCTACGCTTATCTGAAGAATTTAAGCGTATCCCCCACAGGTTTCTTCGTTTAGCTTCTCTCTCCAGCTCCAACAGCAAGGCCTTGCCCACGCCTTGATTTTCATGGCCCTTAGCGACTGCGAGTCCTAAGATGTTAAACATGGGTTCAGAATAAATACTCTCGTACAACTCAGCGTGAATATAGCCTATTGGAACTGCGCTTCCATAAACCCTGATAAAGTGGTTTTCCTTATCTGCGGTTAATTTTTCCAGCTGTTTTGCTACCAATTCAGCGGAAACCTCATAACCTAATTGCTCAGCAGTAATATCTCTTAAATGCTTTGCATCCGCTACTGTAGCTTCTCTGATTATCTTTTTTCCTCTAAATCATTCATTTTGAAACCCTCTTTCCTACTCTACAATGATATTATTCTTCAACATCAAGTCCTTTCAACTTGCTGCAAATCATATTACTACTTATAATCTGGTCTATCTCCAAATTTTTAAAACAAACATATGAAGATTAATAATTTCCAGATATATCCTTGTTCGTTTCGACTGTCAAATTATACTTTTATTATAGCATAAGCAAAATTGACACATGATTTATAGGATTCTTACTTCTCCGACTGATTGTACTATACCTTCTTCTTGAAATATTAATTTGATAGCTCCTAGCAAAAATAAAATCACTCAAACGAAGTAAAATGAAATGACGTTCTGAGTGATTTTATTTTGTAATTTTTGGTAAAAACAAACTTATATTTTTTGAGTTTTTTATGGAGTGATGCTTTCC
The DNA here is from genome assembly GCF_943193185.1 of Lactococcus ileimucosae. Classification (GTDB taxonomy): domain Bacteria; phylum Bacillota; class Bacilli; order Lactobacillales; family Streptococcaceae; genus Lactococcus; species Lactococcus ileimucosae. Next base: position 705 of record NZ_CALPDE010000006.1, on the reverse strand, counting down.
TTTAAGAAGGTTGGTTGATAAATATAACTGGTCGTATTGATAATCTTTGCCCTAATCTATTTGCACCACTACGCAATTGACCACGACTCCCGTCATTATATGCTTGAGTTATACGCCAAGCACGTTCGTGTCCTTCAACTACTCCTGCAGGAGTTCGGAGCCACCATCCAGCATTATTAGAAGATAAACGTTCATTAAAATTAGGAAAAGCACGATCTGGACCTGATAAGCGAGTCACATCGGCTAAGGAAAGAGAGAAAGCACGTGGAGTCCCACTTGTATCAACTCGAGTTTCATCTTCTGCAACATCTGGGAAATCATGTAGATTAGTTGGTATCCATAGATTAGACTCTCCCCAATTGATTTCTTGTTGGCTCACTTTCCCATCGTTTTGAAATGTATTTGCTACAGGCCGAACCATAGATCGGACTGCTAAATCAAGATTATTATACCAATCGCTTAAAGTATTATCTTGGTTGTCGAAAGTGGTACTGCCAAGTGAGGCATTCCGAATAATCATATGATTCCCCCCACCTTGATTCTCCAAATAACGATACTGCTCCCCAGCCATAGTAAAGATGGTCCCCGGTGCCATGAGGCTAAAGTTAATTTGGTTAGGTTGGACATCATCATCTGGTCCCGGGTTCCCCCAGTTGTTATCGATAGAACCGTTCTGTACGGCTGTCAGGAAGTCTGACAAGTCAT
>NZ_CALPDE010000005.1 GCF_943193185.1 Lactococcus ileimucosae | reverse complement strand
TCAAAAGCGAATCCCTTGAACTTTTTGTTCCTGAAGACGAGCAGTCTTTAAGACAACAAATTGAGGATTTCATTTTCTGGTACAATTATGACCGCCCTCAAGTCAAATTAAAAGGCATGACACCCATGGAATATCGGATGGCATACCTCATTGAACATTAATTTGTTTTTTTACTGTCCGTTTTATTTGGTGCTTGACAGTCGAGAGTTTCATCGATTTCATTTTTTTTGTTAGCGTTTGCATTATGATTTCGTATGTGTTACTATGAGGATGGTTATATAATTTAACGAAGAGCATTATAATGATTACCAGAGAAGACCTAAAAGCAAGAAATAAAAAAAGAACCTTATTCGCAGCTTTAATTCTCAGTTTGTTTCTCGTTCAAACAATAGCATTTGCAGCTATCCATACCAAATTTGGAGTTTATTGGGTCACTTCATCTATTTATCCCAACACGACCTGGGGGAATAGAACTGCAACGACCAAGTACACGAACTACTCATTTTCACATACGGGCTGGGCTAGAGTCGGGAATGCTTATAATGAGGAGGAAGTTCTTGGGTAACACCTAAAAAAACTTCTGTTACTTGGGTAAAAGGCGCATGGAACGGCGCCTACAATGGTGGACCAATCGCACCTGGAGGCAAAGTGTAATCCATCGAATTTAGATTTATGAGGTAAACTATACAGATGCTGAGTAAACTTTTAAAAGGAATGATTCTGGCTTTATATGTAATAATGAGCTTATCATTGGCCTTTATGATTAAAAATGAGTGGGTAGACAACCAAATCAAGAAAGAATACAATCTGAGTGGCTATAAGGAGTTTTATGTTAGCTCTATTCCAAGTTCAAAGGAAAACTATCAAGATATAGTAAATACTATTGAGAGAGTATCAAAAGAAAGTGATGCTCTCTTTTGTATTAGAACATCTTACATCGGGGTTGAACATGATAACAAGGGAACGGCCAATTTTTTATCAAATATATCTAGAATTACTTTCTATGGTTTAGAGCATGAAGATAAAAAATTATCAGCCCATGGTGTAACTTCTTTTATTAACTATAAAAAATTCAGCAGTTTAAGCTTTGAAGAATTTCATGAAGGAAGCTTTCTTTATAAGCCAGCGGATTCAGGAAAAAGTAAGTTTGTGACTAATTTATCTCAAGCATTAAGTCAAAAATATGGCATTGAGATTACGTCAGAAACCTTAGAAAAGAATCCCACTGACTTTTCTAAAAATCCTCCTCTAATCTTAACCAATGATAATTTGAGCATTGTTATTACCGTTTCGCTGATCTTTTATTTTATATTTTTATTTGTTTGGCTGGCTGAAAATAATAAGAAAATAGCCGTTTATAAACTTAGTGGTTTTGAGAATATTGATATAGCCAATCTTATCTTTATAAAAAAGATGTTTTGGGTATTTGCCACAACATACGCAGTGGCAACAATTTTTATTTTAAAAAAACTTAGTTTTGATTATACTAAAGTTAGTCTATTAATCTTTATGATAAGCACAATCATAACTTTATTCGCAGTGTGGATTGTGGCTAGAGTGTCTATTGTTAATCAGGTCAATAATAAATCATTCTTTAAATATAGTCATATCTTTCTTTACCTTGTAAAAACAATAATCTTCGCCATAAGTCTTTCCACTCTCTCTGGTTTGCTCACTCTTGTTCACCAGTCACTAGACTTAAGCAAAACAGAATACTCCGATTATGGCGCCTTATATGCACCAATGATTGGTTTCAAAGAAAATCTAGCTGAACCGACTTATTATAATAAATTGATACGCGCGCAAGAAGAGTTAGGTGGAATTCATGCCTCCGAAAATAATTTGTCTTCGCAAATAGGCTTAGAAAGTCTTAAAACATCGGATGTTAATATAAACTACTTAAAGAAACATCCTATCTTAGACAAGCATAACCAAGCCATAAATATTTCCAGTGAAGAAGAAAATATGGTTCTTTTAATCGCAGATAAGCTGATGAAAACAACCGATATAAAAGATAGGATAGTGGATACATTTAAAGCGCGACCTGGTTTTACCTCTTCAATAAAATTTTATGAAATTAAAGAGAATCAGAAAGTAATTATATATGCCAATAAGATAAAAAAAGTTTCAGCTGATATTGTTATCCTGTATACACCAGAGAATGATACGGGAGAAAATCTTGTCCCCTCCTTAGAAAATCCCTATGCGATGTTAATTCCCCTAACAGAACCGAAAGAAAGTATTTATAAAAAATTAAGACTTGCTTTAGAAGATGATGGTCATCTATCTAGGTACCCATCATTCATTAATGCAAAAGATATAAAGAGAACTACCTTATTACTGACAGTAGGTAATCCGATAAATTACTTCTTTATTAATTTATTTTCAGTAATATTATTTGCCTGCATGATAATTTCTACAGTAGTTTTTTATGTCATAACATACAGAAAAAAGATAGTGGTGTATCGCTCACTCGGTTGTTCTTGGTTAAGAACTTACCTACCACTCGTCACTTTAATTGTCCTTCAATATATCATTGGATTTATAAATGCTAAAATGAACGGAGCAGATCAAACCCTCCTAGAGCTACTTATGCTCTATCTATTTATGGAGTTTGCTATAGTCATAGGGGTATTAAAGAGGACAGAGAAAAAAGATTTATTGAACATTCTCAAAGGAGAGTAAATGCATGCTGATAGAAATAAAAGATATGGAAAAAAGCTATGGTGAAAAAATACTTTTTGATAAAATTAATTTACAAATTCCAGAAAACCAATTCGTTGTAGTTTATGGTCCCAGTGGGTCAGGAAAATCCACACTTTTGAATATTATCGGCATGATAGATGACTATGACAAAGGAAGTTATTATTTGTTCGGAAAATTCGCTCCCATTGTAAACAGTAAGAAGTCATTGTTATATCGTCGGAATAAAATTTCTTATTTATTTCAAAACTTTGCGTTGATTGAAGATGAGAGTATCGAGCAAAATTTGAAAACAGCCTTATTTTATACTAAACTGCCTTCTAAAAAGAAAAGGGAAAAAATAAGAGAGGTTTTAAATCAAGTTAACATAGCTCACCCGTTAAAAACAAAAGTATTTCGTTTATCTGGTGGTGAAAAGCAAAGGGTTGCCTTAGCTAGACCCTTACTAAAAAAGAGCGAGCTGATCTTAGCAGATGAACCAACAGGTTCTTTGGATATAGAAAATCGAAACATAATGTTAAAGTTACTAAGTAATGAAGTAACAAAAGGAAAAACAGTGATAATAGTGACTCACGATCCTTTTATAAGAAAAATTAGCGATTATGTCATCGAATTAGACGGCAAAGGTGCTATTGTAAATTCTGGTCCTATTATTAATTAAGAAAGCTTTTGACCATTCATAATAGCCATGCAAGCTTTTTTATCCTAAACAGGGCTTCTTCTAGCAAGATTGGAAATTGTGGGACTAAAAAACGTGTAGTTTCTTGAAACCAAGTGTAAAAGCTGATATAATTTTACTCATAAAACAAAAAGGACTTTTTCATGAAGATTTCCAAAACTTACTCTATTACTCTTATCGCCTTGGGAGCGGCAATCCTTGCAGTACTTTCTCCTTTAGCAATTCCTGTGGGAATCGTACCTATTACACTTCAAACATTAGCTGTTGGGCTCATTGCTACCTTGTTGCAGCCCCGTGAGAGCTTTTTTGCATTGCTTATCTACCTCGTGTTAGGAGCGGTAGGTCTACCTGTTTATGCAGGAGGAGCTTCAGGGATTGGCGCTTTATTTGGCCCAACAGGAGGTTTTTTATTCTCCTTTGCAATAGTTGCCCCTCTCCTTTCATATTTCTTACAAAAAACTGAACGCAAATTTTTCTCCATTTTACTGATGAATCTTCTTGCTCAGTTTTTGATTCTTGTTCTAGGTACTGTGTGGCTGAAATTCTTTATCGGCGTATCTTGGGGAACAGCTTTTGGCACCGGCTTTGCTCCTTTTATTCTTGGAGCTATCATCAAAGCGGTTATTGTGGCAGCAGTCAGTGTCGCGCTTCTCGACATTCTTTTCAAAACGAATCCTTATTTTTCGAAATAACAATTGATAAAGCTTTTCCAAGTTCTTGGGAAGTTGTTTATCATTTACCAAGTGTTCTTGATTTTTGAGTAGCTTAGTCCTAACGGAAGGCACTTATAAAAAACTATACAATTTGAAATAAAATTATAAGCAGCTGAATGAAAGGAGTTCAGCTGCTTTTTTATACTTAGGGTTTCATATTTTGTGTCTTAAGCGATTTTAGAAATACTGCGCGCGACGAACGAGAAGCTCTATATAATCCTTGTTACGTGACTGCCTGCTAGCGAGAATTACTACTTGGGGCGAAAACTTACTAGAGAAGATTGAGAAATGCACAAGCCAAGCGACAAAGTTCAAGAGGAGAGAGCAAAAATAATCCAGATATTATAGTCTAATTGTGGCATCATTTTGTCCAAACATGTAAGGGAGTTTCTGTATTATCATTAAAAATTTTTGTTTCAGACAGTAATGTTTTATTATCTAAATCATAAAAGAGTACTGAATTTCCTGCTAAAATAATTAGTTTATTATCTTTTGTAGTATTTAAAGTCCAAATATTACTTTCTTCATAGATTTTAGAATTTAATATATCACTAACAGCAACAAAATAGTTTTCGTTATTTTTTGTATTTATAACTGAAAATCCTGATTTTTGTAGCATATTAGGTTCATGCACAGTTATCAAATAGTTTTCAGATTTACTTTTATAAATGAGATTAGGATAATTTTCTTTTAACGTGATAAAACTTTTTTGCTTGCTCTTCAAATCAAATTTCATGATTCTATTATCAGGTGTAACCTCGAAAGTTTTCCTGTTACGGCGAGAGGTAACAGGCGAATATAAATTTTCTTTAATTTTTTCTAAAGAAGTAAAAGCATAAAGATACTGACTATGATCATCTATGTTCTGTTTTTCAAGTACTTTTAGATTGTTTCCATCATTGAAAGTATATAAAGAACTTTCAAATATTTTACTTTTTCGATTTTCTTGCGTGATTACCATGTACAATTTTCCATTGCTTCCAGTAAATTGTGTAGAGGGTAACGCTGATGAAGTAAACTTATATGAATCAATTTCTTTTCCATTTTTGTCAAAAGGGTAGAGAAGTCCATCGTCTCCTGTTGCTTGGAAAGTATAGTAATAATCAGTGGTGTAACCTGCACCTGTATAGGCATATTTATTTGAACCACGTTTAATTAATTCGCCCTTTTCAAAGTCTATTGATAAGATGTTTTCATTTTTTTTTAGCACTCTTAGAATGCCCTTCTGAAAAAATTAGATATCTATTTTGAATTTCTCCTTTTGAAAACCAACCATTTACATCTTCTGCAATAGCTAATTTGTCAGTATGAAGTAATTTTGGTTTATTATTTTCAACTTTATATGATTTGATATTGTTATTGGATACGATATAGAAATCAGCATTGCTTGCAATTTTAAAGTTAGCTTCTTTGTTATTGAAAAATAAGATTTTGATTCCCAGAACCACTGCGGCTAAACATGATAAAAGAAGTAAAGAATTAAATATTTTTTTCTTCATTTATTTATTCCTATAGATTAAAACTGTAAGTGGATTTAAGACAAATTCGCCTGGGTGCACTGCCCAAGCAGAACCGATATTATTATCAGTCTTATCTAAATTTACTCTTGCAGTGTAATAATATGCAGCCCAAACTAATTGAGAGCAGTAAAACTATTTTTTTTGTTTAATATTCCAAAAATTTAAATTATAAGGCTTTCCAACCTGTTGACCAGCCCACTTTCCTGCATTGTAATCTTGTGCGATACTTGTTTTTTTTTGACTCCCATCTGCCATACTCTGTTATTTCTAAATTTCGTCCCCCCAATCTCCACTTGCCAGCCTAACTTTTTTACCAACACTTTCTGCTCCGGCAACCACATATTTTTTTGTGGTGCAACAATCCCTGCATGCCACGAATTTGTTATTAATAGACTAGAACCTGCATCTGTTACAGCTATTACCCCATCACGCCAACTTCAAGCCCCATATGCTGAACGAGCGGTAGCTTTTTCATCAGCTACAACGGAAGCTGCATCGCCATATGCGGCATATTCTTGTTCTTTTTGCCGCATGCCATCCATAATTTCTTGTTGCTGCTTGGTTAATTTTTGTAAAGCTACTGCATTGGTGGAAGTATCTACTTCATCAGTTTGAACAGCTTTTACTGTTGCTGGAGCTATCGCTGACAGAAAAGCAGCTGAAGCTAGGCAATGAATAATAGTTTTCTTTAAAATTTTGCGCATGTGTTTCCCTTCTTTTCAGAAATAAAATTTTTTCTGGTTGAACAACCCTATAATAATTAAAAGCGCTTTCAATTTTATTATAACAGAAAAAGAAGTGATAAAATCACATATTTTTAAATATTGTTGAATTGTAGGTAATGTGTAAAAGTTCACAATCGTATTTATCTTAACAATTTCAAGAAAAAAGTTCTCTACCCTTGATTAAGGCGACTTAAAAAGCCGAGAAACTCATTTTTCTCGACTTTTTATTATTTCTTGAAAAATAATTTTGTTGACGGTTTGGGAACTTTCTGCTACCCGGTAAAGGGCATTGCGCTGCAGTAACTGTATTTTAGGAAGAAGAAATTGTCCCTCTTTAAGATAAGTGCTGATCAGTTTATTAGGGTCAAAGTCAATATCATCAGGAGGAAAGGAAATCAAACTTGAACCGAGGTAATCTTGGGTCGTAAGACGCCCCTCTTCTATATGATAGGTTCTTGCTTGTGGCTGTCCATCACTAAAAAAGGCAATCACAGCATTGTAAGCTACTTTTTTAGTTAAACTGAAGCGTTTATCCTTATAGCGAAGCAAGGCACTGAGAAGGAATTCCTGAGCTTCTAGGGGCTTTAAGTGTGGTTGATAATGGAGCTGCACCAAAATTTCTTCACTTATCTTGTGGAAACCTGTAATTCCTACTAAAAAGCCATTGGGACTCACATAAAATTTTTTAAAATGCGTACGAATAGCCCGTCCATTTTCTGTAATTTGCCCATCTGAAAGGATAGAAATAAAATTCTTAGTGAGTGCTAAATTAAGGAAACTCATTTATTTTACAAACATGGCATCACCAAAACTAAAGAAGCGATAATGCTCATCAATTGCATGTTGATAGGCCTCTAGGATAAATTCTTGACCTGCAAAGGCAGCGACCAGCATGACGAGTGTAGATTTTGGCAAGTGGAAGTTTGTGTTGAAAGCATCAACAACTTTCCACTGATACCCGGGTTTGATGAAGATATCTGTCCAACCAGAATCAGCCTGAATCTCCCCGTTAAATTTTGTACCAATAGTTTCTAAAGTACGAATAGAAGTTGTACCGCAAGCAATTATACGATGTCCAGAAGCCTTAACAGCACGAAGTGTTGCAGCGGCTTCTTCAGAAAGTTGATAAAACTCACTATGCATATGATGCTCTTCAATATTGTCCACGCTCACTGGTCGGAAGGTTCCCAAACCTACATGCAAGGTAAGCTCCACAACATGAACACCTTTTGCACGAATTTTATCCAATAACTCAGGAGTGTAGTGCAAGCCAGCAGTTGGTGCAGCAGCAGAGCCATTTTCTTTTGCAAAGACAGTTTGGTAACGTTCTTTATCTTCCAATTTTTCATGAATATATGGCGGAAGTGGCATTTCGCCTAAGCTTTCTAGTACCTCAAGAAAGATACCATCGTAACTAAATTCGACGATACGGCCACCGTGTTCCAGTTCTTCAACAACGGTTGCTTTCAAACGACCATCTCCGAAAGAAAGCTCTTGACCAATGCGCATACGTTTGGCTGGTTTAGCTAAAGTTTCCCAGCGATCTCCTTCTGTATTTTTGAGCAGTAAGAGCTCAACATGCCCCTGAGTTTCAGGCTTGATACCGTGGAGACGTGCGGGGAGAACACGTGTATTATTAAGCACAAGTGCATCTCCGGGATTAAGCTCATCCACAATATCGTAGAAGTGTTTGTCTTCCATAGAATGCCTTTCCTTATCAAGTACTAGAAGACGTGATTCAGAACGTTTTTCAAGTGGTGTTTGTGCGATAAGTGTTTCGGGTAAATTAAAGTCAAAATCGTTAATATTCAAAATATATTTTCCTTGTCATTTATAAAAGTTAAAGCTTTTAAAACAGCCTTTCTTATTTGAGGGAGAAGATACATGACATACTTCACCTCCCATCTTCAGGAGATATGAAATATGCAGCTGCTTCATATTATACCACTTTTAGAAAAGTTTGCTTTTGAAAAATTATTTAAAAACATAATTTTATGGTTGACAAGAAAATGAATTAAGTCTATAATATGTATATACCAATTTGAAAAAGGAGCCCCTCTCATGAAAGTTATCACTGTTAAAAATCAACTTGAAGGTGCAAAAGTCGGCTTTGACTTACTGAAAGAAGCCATGGACAATGGTGCTAAAACCTTGGGTCTTGCTACAGGGTCAACACCGGTTGAATTTTATAATCAAATCGTTAAATCGGACCTGGATTTTTCAGATATGACCTCAGTAAACTTGGATGAGTATGTTGGACTTGATGGAGCTGACGAACAATCCTACCATTACTTCATGAACAAGCATCTTTTTAACGAAAAACCCTTCAAAGAAAACTTTTTGCCAAATGGTAAAGCATCAGATTTGGAAGCAGAAGCGAAAGCTTATGATCAAATCATAGCTGAACATCCTATCGATTTCCAAATTCTTGGTATTGGTCAAAATGGTCACATTGGTTTCAACGAACCGGGGACATCATTTGGAGAGACAACACATGTTGTAGACCTTCAAGAAAGTACAATCAAAGCAAACGCACGTTTCTTCAAAAACGAGGAAGATGTGCCACGTAAGGCTATATCTATGGGAATTGCTTCAATCATGACAGCTAAGGCTATCGTTTTGATGGCTTACGGCGAATCAAAAGCAGAAGCAATCAAAGGTATGGTTGAAGGGGAAATCACGGAAGCCATGCCAGCATCAATCTTGCAAAAACATGCAGATGTTGTTGTTATTGCTGATGAGGCGGCAGTCGCTTTGTTGAGCAAATAACACATAAAATAATAAGAGACAGATTACTCTGGTGCGTAAAACAACCTTATTTTTTGCGCAATTTTATAAAGAAGTTGATGAAGAAAAAGCAGATTTTTACTGATAAAATCTGCTTTTTCTAAATCTAAAAGAAATTTTATGACTTTATATTAACACCTAAAACAGTCAAATGACCATTGGAAATCAATTTAACAATAAGATGCGCAAAATCACTTGATTTCATAGTACTTGGCGAAGAAACCCACCATTTAAGCGTCCCAGCTAAGATAGAAGTAATATAGCTGATGACAAAATCACTAGGTACTAATACATCATGCTCACGAATTTCCAGCTTATCGAAAAGCTCGGTATAACGTTCGGTTAATATTTCAATAAAGCGATTAATAATCGTTTGATCCTGTGATTTATCAATGACAATCTGAGCCACTTCTGGATTTTGACGTACAAAGTCGTAGAAGCGGGCCAACATCTTCTCAATATCATTGACATAAACGTCAGTGCCATCCACAGGATTTTGCTCATCTAAAATTTTAATAAAATCCATGATAAAAGTGTCAATTAGACTGTCATAAAGATCCTGCTTGTCGGCATAATGTGCATAAAAAGTTGCGCGATTAATCATTGCAGCATCAGCAATTTCTTGAATAGAAATTTTTTCAAATTTTTTATTTCTTAATAGCGAAAAGAAAGCTTGAGTAATCATTTTTCGTGTTCTTAAGATACGTAAATCATTTGTTTTAGCCAAATTAATACAATCCTCCTTCACTTGTATCTTAAACAACAAAATAGTAGTATCTGTTGTTTATTATAGTCCTTTATGATAAAATTTGCCGTTTTAAGCCCTGTAAAACATTTTTGACATAAGCAACATGTAATATCTAAATGTTGTTTAAATGACATTAACTTGTAACTTGATGATTGAAAAATGAGTAATTAGTGATAAAATAGACAATGAATAAGATAAGCAACAGCCTGTCAAATAGAGAAGGAAAAAATATTATGAAAAATTATAAGGCTGGGATTGATGTTGGTTCTACAACAGTAAAACTCGTTGTCTTTGATGAGGCTTTTCAGCTCATTTTTAGCCGGTATGAGCGTCATTTTTCAGATGTGAAAACCGCAACTATAAAAGTATTAAAAGAATTGTTGGAAGAACAAGGTGAGTGTTCACTTAACCTTGCAATCACAGGTTCTGGTGGTATGGGGCTTGCGGATGTTATTGATGTACCGTTTATACAAGAAGTTATCGCAAGCTCAATTACAATCGAGAAATTCATCCCTGAGACAGATGTCATGATTGAACTTGGTGGTGAAGATGCCAAGATGACTTTCTTTGACGCAGGTACACAAGAACTCCGCATGAATGGAACTTGTGCTGGTGGGACAGGAGCTTTTATTGACCAGATGGCGGCTTTACTTAAAGTAGATGCCGCGGGTGTCAATACATTAGCTAAAGACTATGAAAAAATATATCCCATTGCTAGCCGTTGTGGTGTTTTTGCCAAAACAGATGTTCAGCCCCTTCTCAATGAAGGTGTGCGTAAAGAAGATATAGCCGCTTCAATCTTCCAAGCCGTGGTGAATCAAACGATTGCTGGTTTAGCTTCGGGTCGTAAGATTACGGGGAAAATCGCTTTTCTCGGCGGGCCACTCTATTTTATGAGCGAATTGCGCAAGCGTTTTATTGAAACACTGGATATCGCAGAAGAGGATGTTATTTTTCCCGAAAATCCTCAACTTTTTGTGGCAATGGGGGCTGCTCTGGCTGAGGAAAAAAGAACAAGTACGATTCGTACTTTAATTGATCATCTAGAAAATGACACTAGTGACAGCTTGATTCCGCAGGATACGTTGGAGCAGCTTTTTGAAAATGAACAAGAGTTAGCAGATTTTCGAGCACGCCATGCTAAGGCAAAAGCAAGCTATAAAAAGCTTTCTGAGCATCAAGGTGCAGCTTTTTTAGGAATTGATGCAGGATCAACTACCACAAAAATTGTACTGATTGATGGTGAGGGGCATATTCTTTTTGACTACTATGGTTCAAATAATGGTGAACCTTTAGAGTCGGTCATTGCTGTCTTGAAAGAAGTCTATCGTTTACTGCCGGAAGATGTCTATATTGCCAAATCTACAGTGACCGGCTATGGCGAACACCTTATTAAAGCTGCGCTCCGTGTTGATTACGGGGAAGTTGAGACGATGGCGCACTATAAGGCCGCAGATTATTTTAATCCTGGTGTCGACTTTATTTTAGATATTGGCGGCCAAGATATGAAAGCCATGCGGATCACCGATGGTGCTTTAAGTTCAATATCTTTAAACGAAGCGTGTTCTTCCGGATGTGGATCTTTCATTGAGACCTTCGCTCATTCTTTGAAATACGATGTGCGTGAATTTGCCGAAATTGCTTTATTAGCAAAACACCCAGTAAATCTTGGATCACGTTGTACAGTCTTTATGAATTCGAAAGTGAAACAAGTCCAAAAAGAAGGTGCGACGGTAGGTGATATCTCTGCTGGTTTAAGTTACTCTGTAATCAAAAATGCCCTCTATAAAGTCATCAAAGTCAAACGTCCTGAAGAATTAGGAACAAAGATTGTCGTTCAAGGCGGGACTTTCTATAATGAAGCTGTACTTCGTGCGTTTGAAAAAATCTCCGAACGTGAAGTTGTCCGTCCTTCTATAGCAGGACTTATGGGCGCTTATGGCTGTGCTTTAATTTCGCTAGAAAATGAAGAGTTTGGGCAAAAATCAAGAATACTGAACTTGCACGATCTGGAAGCTTTCAGTACACAAAAAGAATTTATGGTTTGTGGGCTTTGCGAAAATCAGTGTAAAATGACGTTGACGGTCTTTAATGACGGCAGTAAGTTTGTTACAGGAAACCGCTGTGAACGAGGTGCAGAAAAAGCAACGCAAGTAAAAGTTGACAAACGTGATAAAAAGGTTAATCTTGTTGACTATAAATACAAGAAACTTTTCAAATACCGGAGCTTAACCAAGAAAAAACAGACCCGTGGAGAAATAGGGATTCCTCGTGTCCTAAACATGTATGAAAATTATCCACTCTGGCACACCATGTTAACGGATCTGGGTTTCCGAGTAGTTTTATCCCCTAAGTCTGATAAAGAACTTTTTGAGAAAGGAATTGAAACAATCCCTTCTGATACAGTTTGTTATCCTGCCAAGCTTTCCCATGGACACATTATGTCTTTGATTCAAAAGGATGTTCCGGCTATCTTTTATCCTTCAGTGCTTTATGAACAAAAAGAACAGGCTCAAGCGGAAAATAATTATAATTGTCCGATTGTTCAGTCTTATCCCGAAGTGATTCGTAACAATATTGATGAAATTCGAGAGGGAAAAGTCAAATATCTTCAGCCATTTATTAACTTAGCAGATCCTGAAGGTGTGGCAAAAAATGTTCATAAAGCTTTGCTGGCCCAAGGTTTTAGCGTAGACTTGTCCGAGGTTCAATCCGCTGTTTTCCACGGTTTCGAAGAAATGGAGAACTTCAAGCAAGACATCCGTAATAAGGCTGAAGAGCTGCTCATGCAGATTAACCTTAACAAGGAAAAAGCTATTGTTCTATCGGGCCGTCCTTATCACTTGGACCCTGAAATTAATCATGGTATTGCTGACATTATTACGCAAGAAGGCTTTCATGTTTTAACAGAGGACAGCATTGCGCATCTCGAAGAAGTTGCAGGGCTACGTGTTGTCAATCAGTGGGTCTACCATTCACGCCTATATGCCGCAGCACAAGTGGTGTGTAAAAATAAAAATCTAGAATTAGTACAATTGAATTCATTTGGTTGTGGTTTAGATGCAGTGACGACGGATCAGGTGGAAGAAATTATGCGCAACCATAATAAACTCTATACAGTCCTTAAGATTGATGAAGGCTCAAATATGGGAGCAGTACGTATCCGTTTACGTTCACTTAAGGCGGCGGTAGCCGAACGCAGTCGACACGGTGTTGAAGAAAATATCCAAATCAAAGAAATTGTTGAAACACATCCGGTCTTTACAAAAGAAATGGCTAAAAAACACACGTTGCTCATGCCAATGTTATCGCCGATTCACCAAGAAGGCTTGCTTGAAAATGCTTTTGCAGCTTCCGGCTATAATGTGGTTGTTTTGCCAGAGACAAAAAGCTCGGTGAACAACGGCCTAAAATTTGTGAATAATGACTCATGCTACCCCGCAATCATAACAATTGGTCAACTCATAGAAGCTCTCCAATCTGGCGCATACGATGTGAACAATACATCCGTCATGATGACCCAAACAGGTGGTGGTTGTCGTGCAACAAACTATATTCCTTTACTCCGTAAGGCACTTGTCGATGCAGGCTTCCCACAAGTTCCGGTGGTGAGTTTATCTATGGGCAATCAAGGGACAGAAAAAGGCTTCAAGTTTACTGTGCCACTTTTGACGCGTTTCATGATTGCTGTACTTTATGGTGACTTGTTTGAGCGCGTGGTTTATCGCACACGACCTTATGAAGCTGAAAAAGGTTCGGTCAATGCACTTCATGCGAAATGGTTAGAAAAAGCGCAACATAATGTTAAATCTGCTTCGATTTTTGAATTCAACAAGAACATGAAACAGATAATTAAGGACTTTGACAACATCGAACTCCTTGATATTCAAAAACCCCGTGTGGGCGTTGTCGGCGAAATTTTAGTTAAATACAGTAAAACGGCCAACAATGATATTGTGAGTATCATCGAGGAAGAAGGTGGTGAAGCAGTTGTTCTGGATTTGATTGGCTTTATGAACTATTCTCTATATAATCAAATCTGGAAAACGGATGAGATTGGTTTTGCTAAGAAAAATAAATTGATGGCAAAAACACTGCTCTCTATTATTAATATGCTTGAAAAACCTATGGATAAGGCTCTGCGAGCTTCTGCGAGATTTGAGGGTATTGAGTCCATTTATGAAATAGCGGCCAATACAGAAAGTATTGTTTCAGTGGGAAATCATACAGGTGAAGGCTGGTTTTTAACAGGGGAAATGATTGAACTCCTACAAAACGGTGTTCAAAATATCGTCTGTCTCCAACCTTTTGGCTGTCTACCTAACCATATCGTCGGAAAAGGTATGCTGAAAGAGTTACGTCGCCAATATCCGGGAGCAAATATTAGCCCTATTGATTATGATCCAGGCGTTTCTGCGGTCAACCAGCTTAATCGTATTCGCTTAATGATGGCGACGGCTAAAAAAGCGATGAAAGAAGAAGTAACCGTCTGAAATCAGGCAAAAAAACAAGCCTCCATCGTGAAAGGCTTGTTTTTTGCTTTTAGAACTTAAAGCCAATCTATAGAGGGTGATGACCTTATATGAGAATGATGAGCTAGAGAGACTTTTGACTTTAAAACGGGTGTTTTCAACGATTAAAAAGAATGAATCAGTCCTTCTGCTCCAATTTTTGGATACCTTTTAGTGCTCATGGAACTTCAAAGTAGGTACTGTACAAAAATATTTTCGTGTTTTATAATAAACAATATACTGAGAAGAAAGAAGATGAATTTATGGATTTAAAATTATCAAATAAGTTGGCTTTAGTGACCGGTTCAACCAAAGGGATTGGTCGTGCGATTGCAGAGAGTCTTGCAGCTGAAGGCACTAATGTTATTATCAATGGAAGATCACAGGATGTTGTTGAAAAAGTAATTGAAGACTTAAGTAAGAAATACCCGCAAAGCGCTTTTTATTCAGCTGCTTATGATTTATCAGTAGAAAAAGAACGCCAAGCCCTTTTCCAAGCTTTTCCAGAAGTTGATATTTTAGTCAATAATATGGCTATATTTAATGATGCAAAATTTGAAGAAATAGGTCTAGATGAATGGCGCCGGTATTTTGAGATCAACTCTATCTCTGGTATTGCCTTGGCAAAATTTTATCTTCCTAAAATGCTTGCTAAAAATTTGGATGGTCGCATCATTTTCATTGCATCAGAAGCAGCGATTATGCCAAGCCCAGAAATGCCGCATTATTCTATGACCAAAACGATGAACCTGTCTTTGGCAAAATCTTTAAGTCGTGAAACAGTAGGTACTACAGTAACGGTTAATACGGTAATGCCAGGGTCGACATTAACGGAAGGTGTCGAAAGTCTATTGGCATCACTTTATCCAGAGCTGGATTCCGTCGAAGAAAGAAGCCGCGCCTTCATGTTGAACAATCGTCCAACCTCGACCATTCAACGTTTGATTCGTCCCGAAGAAATTGGCAATTTTGTTGCTTATGTGGCAAGCCCTCTTGCAGGTGCTTTTTCGGGCGAAGCCCTTCGAATGGATGGCGGACTTGTTCCAACAATTTTTTAAACAAACAAAAAACATTGGTTAGGACCAATGTTTTATTTTTATTTGCGATAAAGTCGTGTTGAATTTTTTAATTCGGCAAGGCTGTAAGGCGTAGGATCAGAGAAGGTTTGGTCTACATGGATGTCCAGACTTTCTGAGAACATTTCTTCATATTCTGGAATTGAAAGTTTTCTGCGATTATCCAAGAGAGCTTGGTGTTCTGACTTACGGAGATGGTGCTCAAAGCCTTCGACTAATTGCCCAGAGAAGAATTCGGCTACTGTCCCAGATCCATAGCTGAAAAGACCGATTTTATCACCTGCTTTTAGGTTTTCAGCATTTTCCAGTAGAGAAATCAGACTGAGGTAAAGAGAACCTGTATAAAGATTTCCTACACGTCGATTGTAGATGATTCCTTTTTCATATTGTGCAAGAAGGTGTTCTTGCACTTCAGAACTTTCCTTTTCAAGTTGAGGAAGAAGTGCTTTTTTTCCCATCTTGGTATAAGGTGTATGGAAGGCCAAGGCAGCAAAATCAGAGAAACCAAGGCCAGTTCGACGTGCATACTCTTGCCAAACTTTAGCAAAAGCATCAATGTAAGTGGCATTTGAAAACTGACCATCAACAGTTGGATAAATATCACCAAAAGGACGCCAGAAATCATAAATATCTTGTGTCAAACTGACTGAATCATCATTGAGTGCTAAGATATTAGGATTAGCTGTGATTAGCATCGCCACAGCACCAGCGCCTTGTGTGGGTTCCCCACCTGTATTTAAGCCATATTTGGCAATATCTGTCGCAATAACGAGAACTTTACGCTCTGGATGGCGATAAACATGGTCTTTAGCCATTTGCAAGCCAGCAGTTGTGGCATAACAAGCTTCTTTAAGTTCAATAGAACGCGCAAAAGGTTGAACGTCAAGTAAACCATGAACAACAACAGCAGAGGCTTTTGACTCATCAACGGAAGACTCTGTCCCCACAATGACCATGTCAATTGCTTGCTTGTCTTCTTCAGTCAAAATTTCAGCAGCTGCGTTGGTCGCAAAAGTGATGAGATCTTGGCTGATCGGATTGACGGCCATTTGATCTTGTCCAATACCGATATGAAATTTAGCAGGGGCAGTATCACGCGCATGTGCTAAATCAGTCATATCTACATAAGTTCCAGGAACAAAAAAGGCAAGCTTGTCAATACCAATATTCATATCTATCCTCCAGTTTATAAGCTTGATAAATTTGTGTGCTTAGGCTCCAATTTTAACATAAAAGATTAAAAAATGGAAAAAACTTTTGACTATTTGGGCGAGAAATGTGCTATACTTGGCTTATGAAAGAAATAGTAATTATCGATGCGCTTCGTACGCCTGTCGGAAAATATGATGGTGCGCTGTCAGACAAGACAGCTGCAGAACTCGGTGTTCATGTCGTTAAAAACTTACTTGAGCGCCATGAGGATATTAAAGAGGACGTCAGACAAGTGATTTTTGGCAATGTACTACAGGCTGGTACAGGGCAAAATATTGCACGTCAAATTTCAATTAACAGTGGTCTTTCTCACCATGTTCCAGCTTCAACCGTTAATGAAGTCTGCGGTTCTGGTATGAAAGCAGTGATTCTGGCTAAACAACTTTTACAACTTGATGAAGCGGATGTTGTGATTGCTGGGGGGACGGAATCAATGTCTCAGTCACCAATCATCCGTCACCGTAAATCTGGGGAAGAAATTCTTACGATGATGTCTGAGGGCCTGATAGATGCCTTTAATGGTGAGTCTATGGGCTTGATTGGCGAAACTATTGCTGAGCAGTTTGAAATTAGTCGTGAAGAACAAGATCGCTTTGCGCAACGTTCGCAAGAAAAAGCCCTAGCTGCACGTACAGCAGGTGCATTTGAAAAAGAAATTGTTCCTTTTTCAGATTTAGCAGAAGATGAAACGATTCGTGCAAACTCGTCATTAGAAAAACTTTCTTCTCTTCGTACCGCTTTCAGTGAGAAGGGCAGTATAACTGCAGGTAACTCATCTCCGGTCAATGATGGGGCTTCTGCTCTGATTCTGGCAAGCAATGATTATGCCGAAACTAAAGAGCTTCCAGTTTTGGCAAAATTATTGGCCAGTGAAGAAGTTGGGATTGATCCTGAAATTATGGGAGTTTCACCGATTAAGGCTATTCGTCAGTTGCTTGAACGTACAAATCTGGATATTGAAGACATTGATTTGTTCGAAATCAATGAAGCTTTTGCTGCTTCTAGTGTTGCTGTAAATCAGGAACTCAATATTCCAGAAGAAAAAGTGAATATTTATGGCGGTGCCATTGCTTTAGGGCATGCTGTTGGTTCATCAGGCGCACGTATCCTGACTACTTTAGCTTATGCGCTTCAACGCGAAAATAAGCGCTATGGTATTGCTAGTCTTTGTATCGGTGGTGGTCTTGGTTTAGCTGTTCTCTTGGAAAATCCTAATTTAGTTTAGTCAATGAATATGAAGAAAAAATTTTACCAAATGAGTCCAGCAGAGCGTCTGGATTTTCTTAACTTAAAGTCAGAAACGCGACAAAGTTTAGAAGAAACAGTGCTTGATGTGGCTTTAGCAGACAATCTCATCGAAAACCAAATCAGTGAATTTCAGCTCCCCATGGGCTTGGCGCAAAACTTTATCATTAATGACAAAAAATACCTCATCCCAATGGTTACCGAAGAACCTTCCGTGATTGCAGCTGCGAGTAATGGTGCAAAAATAGCTGGTAATTTTCAAACGGTGCTTGCAGAGCGGCTAATGCGGGGGCAGATTGTTTTTTATGATGTCGAGCAGGCGGAACAATTAATGCAGACTATTGAAGAAAATCAAGCGGGGATTTTTCGAGCTGCAAAAGAAGCTTATCCTTCCATTCTTAAACGTGGCGGCGGTTTGCGACATGTGAGCAGCAGAGCTTTCGAAGCTGAAGGTTTCGTATCCGTTGATTTTAAAGTGGATGTGAAAGATGCAATGGGAGCAAACATTGTGAATGCTATTTTGGAAGGTGTTGCTAACCTTTTTCGCACATGGTTTCCAGAGCAAAAAATCTTGTTCAGTATCTTGAGCAATTATGCTACAGAGTCCTTGGTTAAAGTCAGTTGTGAAATTCCCGTTGAGCGACTGAGTAAGGGAAATAATGGACAAGAAGTTGCTGAAAAAATTCAGGCAGCTTCACGTTTTTCTAAAATCGATCCTTACCGTGCAGCCACACATAATAAAGGAATTATGAATGGTATCAATGCAGTTGTTCTCGCCACAGGAAATGACACACGTGCCGTAGCCTCAGGAATTCATGCTTATGCAAGCAAGGAGGGGAGCTACCAAGGTCTGGCGGAATGGCATACAAAAGATGGCACACTATTTGGAAGTCTTGAGCTGCCCTTGCCAGTGGCAACAGTTGGCGGCGCAGTAAAAGTTTTACCCAAAGCTCAAGCTGCGTTAGAACTTTTGGAAATTACAGAGGCAAAAGAATTAGCACAAGTCATTGCTGCAGTTGGCTTAGCGCAAAACTTGGCTGCTTTGCGTGCTCTAGTTTCTGAGGGAATACAGCAAGGACATATGAGTTTACAAGTCCGTGCCTTAGCAATGACAGTTGGCGCCAAAGACGAAGAAATCACTATTTTGAGTGAAAAACTCCGTCAAGAAAAAGTAATGAATCAAGCAATAGCTGAAAAACTTTTGCTGGAGATCCGTCAGAATAAAAAATAAAAGTGCTGTCAAGTTTTTTTCTTGACAGGATAAAATTTTATGCTATAATGGTTAAGTAATAAAAAATAGAAATAGGAAATATAACATGTCTGTAAAAATTCGTTTAACTCGCATGGGTTCAAAGAAAAAACCTTACTACCGTATCAATGTTGCTGATTCACGTTCACCACGTGATGGTCGTTTCATCGAAACAGTTGGAACTTACAACCCACTTGTAGCTGAAAACCAAGTAACTTTGAAAGAAGAGCGCGTTATGGAATGGCTTAACAATGGTGCACAACCCTCTGATACTGTTCGTAACATCCTTTCAAAAGCTGGTATTATGAAAAAATTCCACGAACAAAAATTCAGCAAATAATTATAAAAGCGGCAGAGGCCGTTTTTTGTCAATTTCACAATAATTTGGACTATTTTAGTCAGAGTAGAGGTAAGAAATGCAAAAAGATGTGAAAGAACTTGTGATGACGATTGTAAAACCTTTGGTTACTGATCCAGATGCAGTTTCGCTGGAAATTATCGAGGGCGAAGAATTTATGGAGTATCATTTAGAAGTGGCTGAAGGAGACATTGGGCGTATTATTGGCCGTCAAGGCCGTATTATCCAAGCCATCCGTACAGTAGTTTACTTTGTACCTGTTGAAGGGAAGAAAGTTCGTCTTTTGGTTGACCAATAAAATAAGCTTGTAAAGATATTTTATATGATTGTAGATAAACAGCCCCGAAATTCGGAGCTGTTTTATTGTTTGAGAAGAATCACTGAGTAAATATTTGAAAAACATGCCAATTTTGGCTTGATATTCTGTTTATTTCGTCCCTAGATTTTAAGTAGATGTGTCATGTTTAGTGAAGAGTAAGTCAAAATTTTTTTGAGAAAGAGTGTCTGAATTGTAGTGATAGACTGATTGTATAGCCGTTTTCTCTAGAGTTGAGACAGTAGCTTATTAAAGAAGACAGTTAAAATGTTTAAATTTAGTTTAAGGAATGGTTAACTCAGGAATAAGAAAAAAATAGTACATTAAAAGTACTGCTTTAAAATTTTTACTAAAAAGCTCCTAATAATTAATAATAATGAAAAGAGGAGGAAATCTATGATTAAGCTATATACGGCGGCAGCCAACTCATCATCACAAAAGGTAAGAAGATGGCTTAAAGAGCATCAACTTGAGTACAAGGAAATAGATTTAACAAAAGATGAACTGACAAAAGAAGAAGTGCTTGCTATTTTTTCTTTAACGGAGGAAGGATCGGACGACGTGATTACGCGTAGAGGGAAAGCAATACAAAGTCTAAAGGAGGACTTTTACTCACTGACCATTAAAGAACTCATACAAGCCATTGTTGATAACCCGATGTTACTCCGTCAACCCTTAATCATTGATAATAATCATCTTCAGGTGGGTTACCATGAAGAGGATATCCGTAAATTTTTGCCTCGAGAAGTTCGTAAAGTGATGATTAAGGATTTTGCTAAAAAAAGGAAAGCTATGAAATGATATAAGAATATTGGCATAGAAGGGGGTGAAACAAAAGCCGAGAGAGACTGATTTTACTCAAACCCATAAAAGAAAAAATGCTTGACCATGGAATTTTTATGTGCCGTGGTTGAGCGTTTTTTCATTATTTTTGTACCATCATCCCAAGCTCTTTTTGTTAAAAAATTTGATAGCCTTTCCTATTCTTTGATAAATTTTAAGATTTCACTTGAAAAAACTTAAAGCTTCTTTGATAAATTAAGGTTAGCGTTAAATACAAAGGAGTTTTATGATGCGTAAAAATAAAAGTCGAAAAAGAAAAGACCACGTAATTCTTTTAGTTCTAGTATCAGCTATTGCTGTTGTCTTTGGTCTGCGGTCATATTTTAGTCAAGTACAAACTACTGTTCTACCTGTTCTAGCAGGTGAGCAACAAGAAGCTGAGTTACAAGAAGAGGCGACTATGATTACGATATCTCTGTCAGACATAGTTGATACAAAAAATTTACAACTTGTGAATAGTGAATATGCTTTTGCTTCTAATGGATCTGTACCAGATTTGGTCAGTAGTAATAACGGTCTTTTTTTAAGAACAGATGTTCTAACTGCTATTTCTAGCCTTCTCAATGATACGCGTAATACGGTAGGGGGACAGCTCATCCTTAATAGCGGCTACCGAACGGCTGAAGAACAAGAGCAACTTTATTTTAATACAGCAGATAAAGCCTATGTACAAGAAGCTGGACATAGTGAACATGAGACAGGTCTTGCTGCGGATATCGCGATTCAAAATGTCGCTGATGTTGAAAACTCACCTCAATCACAGTACCTTATCAAAAATGCTTGGAAGTACGGTTTTATTCTGCGTTATCCTGGAGATAAGACAGCAATAACAGGCATTGCAAACGAACCTTGGCACTTCCGTTATGTGGGAGAAGTGCACGCCCAATACATGACAGAGCACGAGCTTGTCCTTGAAGAATATATCGAAAGACTAAAAAAGGTAGGAAGTTATCGTTTGAATAAAGGGGGAAAGAACTACACAGTTCGTTACGAAAGCCCACATGATAACCAGTTACAGTTACCAAATGATGCGCAATATGAAATTTCAAGCGATAATACAGGAGGTTACATTATCACGAGTTGGAAATAGGAAGTTCAGAAATTAGACTGAGCATCAAAGGAAACATGATAAAATAGAAATTAAGAAAAGTCCGAAAGGAAGGCACATGGTGTATACAGTTTTAGTATGTGATGATGACCAAGATATCCGCAATGCCCTCAAAATATATCTGGAGCAAGAAGATTATCAGGTCTTGCAAGCCAGTCATGGCAAAGAAGCCATAGAAATTATCGCTCAACATGAAGTCCATTTGATTTTACTTGACGTGATGATGCCTGTTTTAGATGGAATCTCGACAGCCGTGAAGATTCGGGAAACTTCAAATATTCCTATCATCTTTCTATCAGCTAAAGCAGAGGATACAGACCGTGTTCTAGGTCTGAAGATGGGAGCTGATGATTATGTCAATAAGCCTTTTAACCCAATTGAATTACTGGCGCGCGTGGATGCAACCTTGCGGCGCTATGCACGTTTAGGCGGTTTAGAAGGGCGAGCGCTTTCTGAGGAAAAAGCAGAAAGTCAGTATCAAAACGGCGGATTAGTGCTGGATACTGTTCAGAAGCAAGCGAGGATTGACGGGCGAGAGTTGACTCTGACGGCGATAGAGTACAAGATTTTACAGCTTCTAATAACGCACTTAGACCAGGTATTCAGCTCAGAACAAATCTATGAGAAGGTTTGGAAGGAATCAGCCTTTCAAGCTAGTAAAACAGTATCTGTGCATATTCGCCATCTGCGTGAAAAAATTGAGATTAATCCGAAAGAGCCACAGTACATCAAAGTTATCTATGGTCTGGGCTATAAAATGGTAACGATAAAATGAAAAAGATAATGACAGCCAATTTTACCAAAATTTTTCTTCTTTTCCTTGCCTTTATCTTTGCTCAAAGTTTTTTCCGGGGGTTAAGCACAACTTATAATTATTATATGGCTTCCTTTTGGGGTAATTTTCTTACATTCAATGCGGAGCTTTCAGCCTTTTTGAGCTTTATTTTTGCCTTTCTTTTTGTACTTTCAATCGTCAGAGATAAGCGGACAAAGCCAATCTTTCCCTCTTTACGACAGCTTGACTTGTCCTTACTGCTCTTCACTAGCTTCTTTAGCATTTTTATGACTTATAACTTGCTAAGGAACTATGAGTCAGGAAGCTTGACCTTCATTCTCTCCTTGCTTACCATGTTCCTTACGGGTCTAGTTTTCTGGGAAGTTTTTCTGCGCATAAAAGAGAGAAATCTACACTTTCTGTGGCCGACGTTTATTAGAAGAATGGCTGAGAAAAAAGCTCTTTTATTCGCGATGGGGCTTCCTTTGGCAGTGATTTTCCTTTATTTTTTAGTCTCTGTTTTGACCTGGTTTATTATCCCTGTGATGCGGACCAACAGTGGATTGATTGTGCGCATGCCTAACAATCACACGATTTTTAATCATTTACTGCTCTCCTCTTTTTTGGCTCTTTTGTTTGCTGCTATGACTTTTTTAATGGATTTTATCTTGAAAGAAGATCAAAACTATGAAAAGACTAACCAAGAAAAACTGCGTGCCGAACGCTTTAAAGCAGAGTTGATTACAAATATGTCGCACGATATGAAAACACCCTTGACCAGTTTGATTAACTACGTGGATTTACTGAAAAAACTACCTATTGACCAGCCTAAATTTAAGGAATATACAGAGGTTTTGGACCGGAAATCCCTTCGCCTCAAACACTTGATTGTCGATTTACTTGAAGCTTCAAAGATTGGAACAGGCAATGTTCAGCTGAATTTTGAGGTTATCGATGTGACCGAAATGCTAGGTCAAATCGCAGGTGAGTTTGAAGAAGATTTTCTCGAGAAAGAATTAACCCTTGTTCTGCGTTTGCCAGATTATCCCTGTTTTTTAAACATTGACAGCCAACATTTTTATCGTGTACTTGAAAATCTCTTGAGCAACAGCTTGAAGTACAGTCTGGAAAAAACACGTGTTTTTCTAGAATTAAGAGAAAAAGAAGGACAAGTTGAGATTCAGCTCAAGAATACTTCCAAGGCTCCTATAGATATAGAAAGTTCAGAGCTAACCGAACAGTTTATCCGTGGAGAACGTGCACGTACACAGGAGGGACACGGGTTAGGACTTTATATTTCGAAAAATCTGGTCGAACTCATGCAAGGGCAATTTAAAGTTCAAGTTACAGGCGATTTATTTGTGGCAGAGCTGATTTTTAGTCCAGAGGTCTAATGCTGATTTTCTGATATTGTTTTGCAGATACCCTGAGAATTGCTATACTGGATGAGCAACGAATAAAAATGTTTAAAAATAAAAAATAGGGAGAAAACCATGCCTGAGACGATTCGTGTGATTGCAGATAATGTCAATAATTTAAAAAATGTATCGCTTGAGATTCCAAAGAAGAAGATCACCGTCTTTACTGGTGTCTCTGGCTCAGGAAAATCAAGCCTTGTTTTTGATACGCTTGCCGATGAGTCACAGCGCCTCTTAAACGAAACCTTGCCAGCCTTTGTTCGGCAGTTTTTGCCTAAATATGAACGGCCCGATGTTGAGCGGATTGAAAATCTTCCAGCCTCTATCGTGATTGACCAAAAAACTCTGGGTGGCAATGCACGGTCCACTCTTGCGACCATTACAGACATTGCGCCGGTTATTCGTCAGCTTTTTGCAGGCGGTGGGCAGCCTAAACTTGGTGTTGATCATTTTTCTTTCAATCTACCAGCAGGAATGTGTCCAGACTGTCAAGGTATTGGTAAAAAACTAGAGCTTAAAATGGAGCTTTTTGTCGATATGGAACGCTCCCTCAATGATGGAGCAGTACTCTTTAAACCCTATCAAAAAATTGTCAAAATGTATGTGGAAAATGGTCTTTTTGATGGTGAAAAGTTATTAAAAGACTTCACAGAAGAAGAGTTAGAACGCCTTTACCACGGCAAAGAAGTCGGCAAGATTAAGATGGGAGAATACAATCTTACCTATGAGGGTGTAGTTGATAAGTTTAACCGTGGCTTTTTGCAGAAAGAAGGAGATTTATCCGCAGCTGCGCAAAAGACACTGGCAACTTACACGCATGAAGCCCTTTGCCCGACCTGTCAAGGCAAAAGGCTAAATCAAGAATCTCTAGCGGTACGTTGGTCTGGCTATGGTTTTGCGGACTTGATGAGTATGGAACTCACAGATTTAAGCGATGTTCTGGCTCAACTTGAGGGAACAGGACATCTCAAACAACAGATTGATCATCTTATCGAGCTTGGGCTGGGCTATCTTAGTCTTGACCGTGAAACGTCCACTTTGTCGGGAGGGGAGTCCCAGCGTGTCAAGTTAGTAAAACATCTCAATAACGCTTTATCGGACATGCTCTATATTTTTGATGAACCTTCTGTCGGTCTACATCCGAGAGATGTAGCGCGGATTAATGCCATCTTTACGAAGCTACGAGATAAAGGCAATACTGTCCTAATCATCGAGCATGATCCAGATGTGATTAAGATTGCGGATTGGGTGGTAGAAGTCGGTCCGGCAGCTGGCGTTCATGGCGGTGAGATTATGTTTGAAGGCAGCTATGCGCAACTGCTTCAGTCCGACTGTTTGACAGGGCAACATCTTGCTCAGATGACACCGATTAATGCGACACCTCGACAAGCGACTCACTTTTATCAAGGGAAAGTTTCCAGCGCCAACAATCTTAAAAAGCAAGGACTTGATATTCCTCAAGGTCTGCTTACCGTTTTGACAGGTGTAGCAGGTTCAGGGAAGTCAACCCTGGTGGAGCATTCACTTAGAGCAGCATACCCTGAAGCTGTCATGGTGACGCAAGCCAGCTTGGCTGCCAATAGCCGTTCCAACCCAGCGACTTTTATCGGGATTATGGATGCGATTAGAAAAGCTTTTGCTAAAGCAAATGATGTGAAGCCCAGTCTTTTCAGCTACAACTCAGAAGGGGCTTGCCCTGCTTGTGAAGGTCGTGGTTCTATTGAGTCTAGTTTAGCCTTCATGGAAACAGTAAAACAAACCTGTGAACTTTGCCAAGGCAAACGTTATAAGGCAGAGGCTCTTGCCTTTAAATATCAAGAGAAAGATATCACGGAAGTACTGGAATTAACGATTGAAGAAGCTCTAGACTTTTTCAAGAGTATTCCAGCCATCAAGAAAAAAGTAAAAGCCATGAACGAAGTAGGACTTGGTTATCTGACTCTGGGACAGTCCACCAGCACTTTATCTGGTGGTGAACGCCAACGCTTGAAATTAGCCAATGAGTTTTATCAAAAAGGAAATCTGTTTATCCTTGATGAACCCTCAACAGGCTTGCATCTGTCTGATATCAGTCGTCTGATGAAGATTATGAATCATTTTGTTGAGCAAGGCAATACCTTGGTTGTGATCGAGCATCAGTTGGACATTATTCGTCAGGCGGATTGGATTATTGACGTGGGGCCAGAAGGCGGTTCAGCAGGTGGCGAGGTGATTTATGCAGGACCACCAGCAGGATTACAAGAGTGTGTAGCCTCACTTACTGCAAAATATATCTAATAGGAGAAATAAAAATGTTACAAGTCGTTTTGCATATCAATGAGAACCAAAAATGGCAAGCCCTTCTGTCTAATGTAGAAAACTTTCAAATCTGGCTGGCAGAGCACAAGGAAGCAGGGAATATTGAAATTTTAGTGAATGGAGAAGCGGTCGACAAAGTTCTTCAGGACTCATCCGTAAACCTTTCGAAAGTTTTAAAAACAGGTGTAAAAGTTGCTGTGTGCCAAAATTCTCTAAATGCGTGCGCTTATACACCAGAAATGCTGCAAGAAGGTTGCACAGTTGTCCCAGCTGGTATCGTAGAACTTGTCCAAAAACAGCATTTGGGTTTTGCTTATGTTAAACCATGAGCGGCTCAGAGATTTCACATACAGAGAAGTTTGCAAAACTTTGTGAACATAGAGTAAGAAAAGCGTCACATAAGTTGCGCTTTTTTTATCGTTTCTAGTAAGGACGCTGATTTTTAAGCGTCTTTCTGATTGCATTAGGTTTCAGTTCTCTTATTTGCTAAAATAAAACTATGGGAAATGATATTGTGAACAATAATGACTTTGGTTTTTTTGTTGTCGGTTTGATTTTGACTGCTATTTTTGCTTTTATGTCACTCTTTTTTTGGTGGAAAAGAAAGCGACTGCGCGATTTACGAACCTTGACACTAGGACGTTTGACTTTTTTATATTTATTTTGCCTGCTTGTATCACTAAATGGTCTACTTGGATCAATGCTTGTTTTGACCGATGGTGGGCGCAGCATTTGGCTGTTTTTATTGGGTATTGAAGTTGTAGTTTTTATGATTTTTTCAATGTTTCTTGGGCTAGTTATTCCTCTTGGTATCGTTATTCTTACAGTAAAGATGTGGCGGCGTGAAACGAGGACTGTGGCTAATCTTCTCCTCCCAATAGTTGTTCTTTTTTTCTTAGTTATTGATGGTATTTTTCTTGCTATGGGTAATTTACCAGAGCATTGGCAATGGCTTGCAGTTTTGAGTTGGGTTTTTCCTCTCTTATCGCTTTATTTGACTTGGCAGTTTACAGTATTTTTTCTATCAAGTTGGGTGTATGGCAGACGCACACGTAAAGTTGAAGCAGCTTTTCATGTCGTACTCGGCGCAGGCTTGATTGATGGTGAACGTGTCGGAATATTACTTGGAAACCGTATTAAAGCAGCAGTTCAAGCTGTTCGTGATGACCAAACTATCGTGGTTTTTTCTGGAGGTCAAGGAACAGATGAGAAAATATCGGAAGCTTCAGCTATGCAAAAATATGCCCACGAAGAGCTTGGTTTTCCACCCGAGCGTACGCTTTTGGAGGAAAAATCACGCACAACATATGAAAATCTAGTTTTCTCATCAGAATTAATCAAGGCGAGATTTCTTTTCTTTACATCAGATTATCATGTTTTTCGAGCAGCTCTTTTTGCAGCAGCTCTTGGCTTAGAGGCAGAGGGTGGCAGAGGTGGAAAAACTGCAATGTATTATCGTGTTCCGGCATTTATCCGTGAGTTTATTGCGGTGCTAAATACCGAGAAGAAGAAACATATGATTTGGGTGGCAACAATTATTGGACTTCTGTTTATTATTGCGATGATACAGCTTTTTCTTTATTATTATGTGCCCTAAAAATTTTAAATAAATATAGCGAGCAGCTCCTTGATACGAAGCTGTTTTTTAGTTTTACGTTTTTCATACAAAACATTACAAAAGTGTAAGCGTCATTTCTTTAATGTTGCTTTATGATAAAATTGTGCCTGAATGAAGTGGGAAATATATTTCACTGAAATAATTCAGAGAATAGGGGGCTGCTTCGGACACGTAAAAACAGTAAATAATGAAGGAAAAGAAAGTGACAATGAAAAAAACTATAAAATTAATGCTCGGAATACTTGCTCTGGCTATAGTTTTACCGACAGGTGCTTATCTCTACTACAATCATGTGTGGCGCGGTGGTGACGTAACCTACACCCAAATTACCAGTGCAGGCATTGAAAAACCATGGAAGCAAGAGGGCGGAGGTCTGAGTGTTCTTTATGATTATGCTGGGACACAGTATGATGAAGAAGGGCAAGCTCAGGAGGTTCCACTCATGGCCAGCAAGCAACTCCGCCAAGGCGCTTATCTGAAAGTGACTTATAATCAAAAACGAAAGCTCATCACCAATTGGTCAGAAATCAGCAAAGCACAAGTTCCAGAAAAAGCTCTGGAACAGCTTGAAAAGTAAAGACAAACAGACAAGAAAGGAAGAAATCTAGTCACTTAAAGATTGGATTCATACATTAAACCATGCTCTTAGAAGTAAAACACCTCAAAAAAGTTTTCAAGACACGTTTCTCTAAGGAAGAGACAACAGCCCTTAGTGATGTTGACTTTACCGTGAATCAAGGCGAGTATATCGCCATCATGGGAGAGTCAGGTTCTGGGAAAACGACCCTGCTGAATATTCTGTCCACGCTGGAAAAACCGACTTCAGGACGAGTCTTACTCCACGAAAAAGATATCACCGCCATCAAGGATAAGGACTTGTCTGCTTTTCGTCGGCGTCATTTGGGCTTTGTCTTTCAAGATTTTAACTTGCTGGATACGCTCAATGTTCGTGACAATATTTTTCTGCCGCTTGTCCTCTCGAAAGAAGATATCAAAACGATGCAGACAAGACTGGCGCTGCTGGCACCGAAACTGCAGATTGACGACCTGCTTGAAAAACAACCTTTTGAGCTCTCTGGCGGACAGAAGCAGCGGGTTGCTGTAGCGCGAGCGCTTATCTCACAGCCTGATCTTATCTTGGCTGATGAACCAACGGCCGCTTTGGATTATAAAAACTCAGAAGCGCTTCTCAATCTTTTTGAAGAAATTAACAAGAGTGGTCAGACCATTATTATGGTTACCCACTCGAGTTTGGCGGCTAGCCATGCCAAGCGTGTGCTCTTTATCAAGGACGGTATGCTGTATCATCAACTCTATCGTGGAGAAAAAACGTCAACAGCCTTTGCTAAAGAAATCACGCTCTCAATGACAGCTTTCCTCGGCAGTACAGAAGTACATGATACGAAAGGGGTTCAAGATGCTTAGTTTTAAATTGGCTCAGAAGAACATGAAAAAGGGGTTTCAAGCATTTGCGCCCTTTCTGATGGCTTCTGTCACGATGTTTGTCATGCTTTTTGTGACGACCTCGATTGGACTGTCCCCAACCATTGAAAAGCTTCCGGGTGGAGATTCTGTCGCTCAGTTGATGGGTTTTGCTTTACTCGTACTTATCATTTTTTCTCTGATGATTTTAGTGTACAGCTATCGATTTCTCCAGTTGCAGCGCTCCCGGGAGTTTGGCTTGTATGATATTTTAGGCTTTGGCAAAATCAGTATTATCAAGGTTGCTTTTTGGGAGCTTTTAATGACTTATCTTATAGCGACTCTTATCGGTACAATTGTGGGGATTGCTTTTGCTAAATTCCTTTACTTGATTTTTGTCAATCTTATCGGTGGTGACTATTTTAACCTAATAATTAGTCCTTTAGCAGTTGCTTTGGTGGCAGGGATTTACTTGCTCTTTTTCTCACTTTTGCTTGTTATTGGAGCTGTGCTTATCCTTAAAAGTTCAAGCTTGGACCTGCTTCGGGAAGAGACAAAAGGTGAGAAGGAGCCCAGGTCCAATGTCTTCACAGCGCTTCTTGCTTTGCTTTTTTTAGCTGCGGGTTATTTTATCGCCTTGACGGTGGATAATCCTATCGTGGCACTTTTACGCTTTTTCATTGCTGTTCTTTTGGTGATTTTTGGGACTTATTTTTTCTATGTGAGTTTTACCATTTGGTACCTCAAACGCAAGAAAAAACAGGACGCTTACTATCAACCGCATCATTTTATTACCATCAGTTCAATGCTTTATCGGATGAAGGCTAATGCTGTCGGACTTGGAAATATCACAATTTTACTGTCAATGACGGTAGTGACAGTGGTTGTCAGCTTAGGGGTCTTTTTTGGAACAGCAGATATGGTAGAAAAGCAGTTTCCAAAAGAGGCACAGATTATCTCGCTGCAAGAAAACAACTCTCGTGCAGAATTGACGGCTCTGACGGAGCAGATTGCTGCGGAGAGTGGTGTTAATCTTGAACACCTTTCCAGCATTTATGTCTCGCAAGACGTCGAAGCCAGTCGTGCAACTTCAAGCGCGGACCAATTTGTCACGCAAGAAGAGCTGGGCAGTATGCTGGATGAAAACCATTATTTGATGACCATGACGACTGCGGAGAGTTTGATATCGTTAGGGAATGAAAATGTGCAGCATTTGTCTGAAAATCAAGTGCTGCTGGTTGATTTATCAGAGGGGAAAGCATCATCCGCCAGTATCAAGACAGTCAACTGGCACGGACAGACCTATCAAGTTGCTGGTCATTTGACAGAATTGAAAAACTTCCCCGCAGAGATGACCATGTCGAACTCACTCATGTTGGTCTTTGCAAATGAAGCCGTGCTCAACCGGGCTTTAGCAGCCTATAATCGGTCCAACTATGCCGAGAATACACCAAACATGAACGAATTAGCCATGACTTTAACCCTGTTTGACCTTCCAGAAGCAGACCAAGCAAGATTTGAAACAGCTTTTAATGAAAATCAAGAAGCGCAGAGGGCTCATAATATCCTCACTTTCCGTAGCCAAGCCTTGCAAAATCAAAAAGCACAGATTGGAGGCTTTGTCTTTATTGGTTTCGTCCTAGGGATAAGCTTTATCCTCGGTGCAGCCTTGATTATCTACTATAAACAGCTATCTGAGGGGACTCAAGACAAGCGCAGTTTCAAAATCCTTCAAGAAGCAGGCTTTTCCAAAGAACAGGTTCAAAAAACCATCCGTTCGCAGGTCCGTATGATTTTCTTCTTGCCGCTGCTGGTCACTGGCCTGCATTTTGCAGGTGCTTATCGTATGATTAGTCAGATGATTATGCTTTTTGGAGTGACGGACAGTCGATTAACACTCATCATCAGCCTGATTACTTTAGTTTTCCTATCCGCAATCTACTATCTTATCTATAAGTCTATAAGGCAACCAGCCGGGTTTACTATAAGATAGTGAAGCGGTAAGCTGATTCAGTCGTAAATCATGTGGTCTTTTTGATGAAAAGTGATAAAATAATAAAAAACAAAGGAGGCAAAAAATGGGACTTTTTGATTTTGCAAAAAACTTAGATTTGGGGAGCTTGACCGATCAAGCACAAGAGCTTTTGGGCGGGAATGTTGTCGAAACACTCTCCAATGCAGTCGGCGGAGACTTGTCAGAAGTAACCAATAATGTGGCGGAAAATGTCCCAGTAGACTTAGCTGACCAAGCAGGAAATCTAGTAGACGGGGCGCATGAAAATGCGGGTGGTCTTTTAGACACTGCCTCTGAGCAGTTGCCAGAACTGGGTGAACAAGCAGGGGGAGCAGTAGAAGGTCTTAAGGACTTGCTTGGTCTGTGAAAAAAGATATGTGAAGATGAGAGAGGAAGAAAATGCCGTGGAATACAGACTAAGCGGAAAAATCAGCGAGAGAGCTTTTTATGAGATGCAGCGCTTCAATGTGCGAAAAGCAAAGCTTGTATCTTTACTTGTCTTTAACCTTTTTGCGTTAGCTGTGTTTTTGTGGGACAATACTGACGAATCTTTGTCTTTCTGGATTTTTACTGCTTTCTTATTCCTTGCCTTTAATTTTTTACTCTATTTTTTGATGGGTTATACCCTCAAAATCAAGAGCAGGAAAGCCTACAGGAGCGGTATAAAGCTGCATGCTTTCCCCCCGTCAAATCCACATTACTGAGCAGGAAATCCAACAAAGTACATCCTTTTCGACCATGACCATAACACCTGACATGGTCTACAAGATTGCTTATAATAATGCTCGGGAAATCTACATCTATTTGGCAACGAATCAAATAATAATCTTGCGCAAAAACTGGCTTGAAAATGGACAATGGGCAGATTTTGTAACTTTTATCAAGAAGAACTGGGAACCGAAAAAATAAAGAATAAAAAACCATTAGAAAAATTATGTGCACTCAAAACTTAAAATGTTAGTCCAACTTTTTAGAGTCACACCAACTGTCAATGGTTTTTTACTGTATTACTGTAGCAATAATAAATATAAAGGAGTGACGTGAGAGCAGAAATTAGTCTAAAATAGTTGCATTAAAAAACATGACCTGCGGCATATAAGGAAATAATACATGAATTGTGTTAAAATATTGGTATGACAAAATTTTACAATGTAGGCACAATAGTGAATACACAAGGACTTCAGGGAGAAGTACGTGTAATTTCAGTTACTGATTTTGCTGAAGAACGTTTTGCAAAAAATACAGTTTTGGCCCTTTTTGACAAAAAAGGAAATTATGTCCAAGATTTGAAGGTTAAAACTGCGCGTAAACAAAAGAATTTTTATATTATTAAATTTGAAGGATTATATCATATCAACGAAGTTGAAGCCTTTAAAGAATTTAGTTTGAAAATAGCTGAAGATAAGCTAACAGAACTGGATGAAGGCGAGTTTTACTATCACGAAATCATTGGTTTAGACGTTTATGAGCAGGACAAATTAATTGGTCAAATTAAAGAAATTTTGCAACCAGGCGCTAATGACGTCTGGGTGGTCAAGCGTAAAGGAAAACGTGATTTGCTTCTTCCCTACATTCCACCAGTGGTGTTGAATGTGGATTTAAAAGCGAGAAGAGTTGATGTAGAAATTATGGAAGGTTTAGACGATTAAGATGAAAGTCGATATTTTAACAATCTTTCCAAACATGTTTGACTCGCTTAACCAGTCTATAGTCGGTAAAGCTCAGGAGAAAGGATTGCTTGAACTCCATACGCATGATTTTCGTGAAAATGCGAGCAACAAGCAACGGCATGTAGATGATATGCCCTATGGCGGTGGTCAGGGGATGCTACTGATGCCTCAACCTATCTATGATACAATGGATAAAATTCCTCATGAAAATGCGCGTGTCATCTTGCTAGATCCAGCAGGAAAACGTTACAATCAAAAAATGGCTGAAGAACTGGCCAAAGAGGAGCATTTGATTTTTATATGTGGGCATTATGAAGGCTATGATGAACGTATCAAAGACTTAGTAACTGATGAAATCTCTCTTGGCGATTTTGTTTTGACAGGGGGGGAAGTAGCAGCGACAGTTATTGTTGATTCAGTCGTACGCTTACTTCCGGGCGCTTTGGGTAAGGCGGCGAGTCATGAAGACGATTCTTTTTCGTCAGGATTACTTGAGTACCCACAGTATACACGACCAGAAGATTTTCGAGGAAAAAAAGTGCCAAGTGTGTTAATGTCTGGTCATCATGAAAATATTCGTAAATGGCGCTTGACAGAGAGCTTGAAAAAAACTTTAGCACGACGTCCGGACTTGTTGGAGAAATATGAGGCTAATGAGGAAGAACAACAAATTTTGAATCAGCTAAAACGGGAAAGTGAAAGTTCTTGATGATGTGGAAAAATTATATTTGGGATTTTGATGGAACACTTTTTGATACTTATCCTGTTATGTTAGAAGCGTTGGATGAAGCTATGAAGCAGTCTTCCGTAGAATTTCCTGGAGACTTAGAAGCTTATATCAAGCGTTTCTCGATTCAGAAATTTGCACACGAATTTGCTCATCAGGATTTTTTGGACCTGTATCACAAAATAGAAGCAGAGCGCCAAAAGAATCCTCAAGCTTATGCCGAAATTCCTAAAATTTTGTCAGAAATTGTTGAAAATGGAGGACAAAATTTTGTCCTTAGCCACCGCGATAATTCTACTTTTGAATATCTAGGTGATTTAAAAAAATATTTCACGGAAGTAATTACTAGCAAGCAAAATTTTGAACGTAAACCAAGTCCTGAAGCCTTGGAATATCTACTCAACAAATATAAACTTGCTCCTGAAGAAACTGTTATGGTTGGTGATCGCCCGCTGGATGTTGAAGCAGGAAGAAATGCAGGCATTGCAACAGTGCTCCTAGATGAGAAAGAGTACTTTGGAGACATTGCCGATAAAAAAATAAAAAATTGGAGTGAATGGAGATGACATTAACATTAGAACGCGACAAGGAATTTGTAAATCAATTTCACTATGACGCACGTAATTATGAGTGGGAAAAAGAAAATGGAACACCTGAAACAAACATTAATGTACAGTTTCAGCTACTTCCGCATGAGCAGATTCCCCAAGGAAAAGTTGCGGCAGAGGATACAGCAATTTATGCGATTTTAACATACATGATTCCATTGGAGAATATTGTATTGTCAGGTATGTTGAGCCAGCTTAACTATGTTCGCGGACGTCAAGTAAAAGAACAGTCAGAGTTGGCTCAGGAAGAAATGGCACAACTTGCTGCTCCGCTTTTTGATTTATTGAAACGTTTAGTATACGAAACAACAGAGGTTGCCCTTGATCAACCGGGCATTAACCTTCAATTTTAAGGATTTTTCAAGATTATTTATTATGAAATTAGCAATTATTACAGATACTTCAGCAGATTTTGCTGAACAATATAAAAATCGTGACGACTTGATCATTTTGGAAATCCCTATTTCTATTGAGGGAAAAGAGTATCAACCGAGTGAAATGACACATCAAGAGTGGTACAAACTCATGAGAGAGACTTCAGAAGTTCCTAAAACTTCCCAGCCCAGTGTTCTTGAGTTAGAAGAAATACTGAAAAAGCTTAAACACGAGGGATATACTCATGTTTTGGGAATTTTCTTGAGCTCAGGGATTTCTGGCTTTTTCCAGAATGCCTTTTACTTACAGGATGAATTTGAAGATATGGTTGTTAAATTCCCTGAAACATTTATTACATCTAGTCCTCTTGGCTATATGATTGAAACAGCTTTAGATGCAGCTGATGCTGGAAAATCTTTTGAAGAGATTGTTGAACAGTTCGAGTACCAAAGGGAACATGATAATGCATTTATGCTTGTAGATGATTTGCACTGGCTAGCTAAAGGAGGACGTCTTTCACGTGGAGGCGAACTTCTTGGGACACTGCTCAATATCAAACCCATTCTACAATTCTCAGAAGATGGTAAAGTTGTAGTCTATGACAAGGTACGAACAAGCAAAAAGGCTATATCAGAATTGAAAAAACTTATGCTTGCGAACAGTAATCCCGAAACTCACAAAGTTTATGTTTTACATGCTGATGCAGAGGAACGTGCAGAGGAGCTTTACGATTTTGCCAAAAAGCATGGCTATGACGATGTAGAGATTGTAACATTTGGTCCAGTTATTGCAACACATCTTGGCTTGGGAGCCATTGCTTACGGCTTTTCTCCTAAGAAAGGGTAAACTGTATAAAAATAAAAAAAGATGTTATCATTGTATAGCATGTTTTTTTATTTTGTTGTAAAAAAAGAAACAGGAATGTATAGCCAATGTAACCGGAAACATTAAAAAATAATTTGGAAGAGCGAACAAAAATTCTCAGCTTTTGTTTGACTTTAGTCTGAAAAAGCATTAAACTAAAGTTGTTGTTATATGCATAAATATACAAAGGAGGTATATATGGAAACAAAAGCAGAAAAGAAAAAATTCCAAATGCCATCGGCATACACGATTCTTTTCATTATCATTGTACTTATTGCAATCTTGACTTGGTTTATTCCAGCAGGTCACTACAAGGTAGATGATGCAGGTAATATTATTGCTGGGTCGTTTACACAAGTTGCTTCAAATCCCCAAGGAATCTGGGATATGCTTATGGCCCCAGTTAATGGGATGTTAGGCATTGAAGCAAAAGGAAACGTACCTGCTACACCAGCGGCTATTCCTATCTCATTCTTTATTTTAATGGTTGGTGGCTTTTTAGGTGTAGTGAATAAAACAGGTGCACTTGAAGCAGGTATTGCTTCGATTGTCAAGCGCTTCAAGGGTAAAGAGAAGATGTTGATTCCAGTCTTAATGATCCTCTTTGCACTTGGTGGTTCCACGTACGGGATGGCAGAAGAAACATTGGCTTTCTATGCTTTAATTATCCCTGTCATGATTGCGGTTGGTTTCGATACGGTCGTGGCTGTTGCCATCGTTTTAGTCGGCTCCCAAGTGGGTTGTTTAGCATCTACTGTGAATCCATTTGCCACAGGAGTTGCTTCTCAGGCGGTGGGAATTTCCATGGGACAAGGTATGGGGCTACGTTTCTTCATGCTGGTTGTGCTTACAGGGATTTCGATTGTCTATGTTTATCGTTATGCTTCAAAGATTGAAAAGGACCCGACAAAATCTTTAGTTTACAAAAATCGTGAAGCCGATATCCAACATTTCGACATTGCTTCTATTGAAAAACAGGAAAATATTACGCAACGTCAAAAATGGGTAAATGTTGTCTTCTTCGGAAGCTTTGTCATTATGATTATGTCGCTTGTTCCTTGGGACATGTTGAATGAGCACTTTACTTTCTTTAACGACTTTACCACTTGGTTAACATCAATCCCAGGTTTAGGCGTTGTTCTTGGTAAAAGCATGGTGCCTTTTGGAGCATGGTATTTCCCGGAAATTACAATGCTCTTCATCGTCATGGCTGTTGTGGTTGCTT
This sequence comes from Lactococcus ileimucosae, assembly GCF_943193185.1. Classification (GTDB taxonomy): domain Bacteria; phylum Bacillota; class Bacilli; order Lactobacillales; family Streptococcaceae; genus Lactococcus; species Lactococcus ileimucosae. The sequence goes on along the minus strand of NZ_CALPDE010000005.1, from coordinate 66,836 downwards.
TCGTTTACCGTATGAAAGAATCTGAATTTATCTCTGCCTTCCTCGAAGGTGCCTCAGATATGATTGGGGTCGCGATTGTTGTAGCTGTGGCACGTGGGATTCAGGTTGTGATGAACAACGGGATGATTACAGATACAATCTTACATTGGGGTGAACAAGGACTTCAAGGTCTTTCATCAAGTCTATTTATTATCTTAACATTCATCTTCTATCTGCCAATGAGTTTCTTGATTCCATCAACATCTGGACTTGCAGCTGCTACGATGGGAATCATGGGCCCAATGGGCGAATTCGCCAATGTTTCAAAGGACTTAGTCATTACTGCTTATCAATCTGCATCAGGTATTTTGAACCTGATTACACCAACATCTGCCGTTGTTATGGGGGCACTCGCTATCGCCCGCTTTAACATTGGAACATGGTGGAAATTCATGGCCAAGCTGATTGTAATCCAGTTAGTTGTGATCATGGTTATCCTTGGCGTTGCCGCAGTATTATAAAAAATGAATAAAAAGCTTTCCATCGGGGGAGCTTTTGTTGGAGGTCACATGAAAACTTTTATTACAGACGAATATCAAACAGCAGCAGTACAAGCACTCGGACGTTTAGTCAAACATGCTTCTGTATTAGACGAGAGTGATTCTGGAGCAGGGCATCCTTTTGGTAAAAAAGTTTTGGGTGCTTTAGAAGAAGTATTGGAGCTTTGCCAAGAATTAGGTTTTAAGACTTTCCAGGATCCTGAAGGCTATTATGGTTACGCTGAGACTGGTGAGGGCGAAAAACTCTTTGGCCTGCTTTGTCACATGGACGTTGTACCTGCAGCGGATCAAGCAGGCTGGGAAACTGATCCATTTGAGATGGTTGAACGTGATGGACTTTTAATTGGCCGGGGAACACAGGATGATAAAGGTCCAAGTATGGCTGCGCTTTATGCGGTAAAAGCCTTAATGGATGCTGGTGTGACATTTGACGGACGCATTCGTTTTATCTTTGGTACAGATGAAGAAACACTTTGGCGTTGTTTGGATAAATATAATGAAAAAGAAGAAGCAATCACTATGGGCTTTGCTCCTGATTCTCATTTTCCACTCAACTATGCTGAAAAAGGTTTACTTCAAGCCTATCTTACTGGACCTGGCACAAACGAATTCGAATTGCACGCAGCTGGCGCACTAAATGTTGTACCCGATCGTGCGGCTTATACTTCGGAAAAATTAGCAGAAGTAAAAGCCGCCTTGACAGCGCATAGCTTTGCTTATGAAGAAACAGAAAAAGGAATTTCGGTAAAAGGCAAAAGCGTACATGCGATGGCTGCACCAGAAGGAGTAAACGCAACCCTACGTTTGGCGATTGCCTTGGCAGAAGTATTTGACTTCAAACCACTTGATTTCTTGGGTAAATGTGTTCAAGAAGATGCCACTGGTGAAAATGTCGTGGGTAAAGTCATGGATGAACAATCCGGTGAATTAACCATGAATTTCACGGATGTTGAAATCACTCCTGAACATACAAAAATTGGTGTGGATATGCGTATCCCTGTAACCATTGATAAAGACGAACTTGCTGAAAAGCTAGCCACTAAAGCAGCGGACTATCAACTGAAATACAAGCAATATGATTGGTTAAATCCTCTTTATGTACCAGTAGAAAGTGAACTTATCCAAACCCTCCTTGCAACATACCGTGAAATCACAGGAGATATGACGGAGCCGATGGTTTCTGGAGGAGCTACCTTTGCCCGGACGATGCAAAATTGTGTGGCCTTCGGAGCTATGTTCCCTGATACGCCTGACTATATGCACCAAGCCAATGAACAATGGGCAATTGCGGACTTGCGTAAAACGATGGAGATATATGCTGAAGCTATTTATCGCTTATGTGCAGTGAAGTAATCTAATGTTATAAGAAAAAATGATTCTCTCATGAATCATTTTTTTACAAGAAGAGCTTTGAATAAACAATTACTTTTCATTTTCAAACAGCTGTGTTTTCATCGCTAGCCTGTACCAAATCTTTTTATCTTAAAAAAATCTACTCAGCGACTCTTTTTCATTTGAAAAGTGCTAAAATAGAAGTATGAAACTAGAGAATTTGCCGTCAGAATTTGTACAAGCTTTGCCGGTTTTGGAGAAAATACAGGCACATGGTTTTGAGGCTTATTTTGTAGGAGGAAGCGTTCGTGATGCGCTTTTGCAAAGGCCAATCCATGATGTGGACATCGCAACCAGCGCATATCCAGCTGAAACCAAAGCCATATTTCCGCATACCATCGATGTGGGAATTGATCACGGTACCGTGTTGGTCTTAGCCGGTCAATCTGAAGCTGAACATTATGAAATTACTACCTTCCGTACAGAAAGCACCTATACAGATTATCGCCGTCCAGATTCTGTAGATTTTGTTCGAGAACTTTCCGAAGATTTGAAACGCCGTGATTTTACGATTAATGCCTTTGCTATGGATACTGAGGGACAGATTATTGACTTGTTCGATGGCCTTTCCGATTTAGCAGAGTCACGCTTGTGTGCTGTCGGAATTGCAACGGAACGTTTTAATGAAGATGCGCTTCGGATTATGCGGGCAATGCGTTTTGCTGCGACTCTGAATTTTGATGTTGAAGCAGAAACATTTAAAGCCATGCAAGCACGTGCCCATCTTCTAAGTAAAATTTCGATTGAACGTATCTTCATTGAACTCGACAAGTTACTTCTGGCTAAAGATTGGAAAAAAGGCTTAGAAATATTGCTTGCATCGGAAGCTTATACTTTCTTGCCTGATTTGCAAGAAAAAGCTATACACGCTTTGATTCAAACTCTAAAGTCGGACTTTATTTTTGCAAATTCAGCACAGGCTTGGGCTGCGCTCTTAGTCCATAGTGATCAAATAAATGTTAAAACTTTCTTGAAAAAATGGAAAGTGTCTAACGACTTTATCAAGTATGTGTATGATTTGACTGAGGCCTACAAACTTGAGAGTTGGAGTCTAGAGAGTATTTATCGCTATGGTTTAGAAAAAGCACTGCTGATTGATCAGCTTAAAGTTGCTGCAGGCCAAGAAGTTGATCGTGAACAGGCTTATCTTTATGATAAAAAGCTCCAGATTCATAGTAAGTCAGAGCTCGCAGTAACTGGCAATGACATTATTCAAACATTTGATATCAAGCCAGGTCCGATTTTAGGGAAGTTGCTTCATCAGATTGAAGAACAAGTCGTCAACAATCAGTTAAAAAATGATAGAAACAAAATTTTAATATATATTAAGGAGATACTATGATTACTCGTAAACAAGGTTCATGTACGACTATTTTGGTGGGGAAAAAAGCCTCAATTGATGGTTCTACACTTATCGCTCGTAATGACGATGGGCATGAAGCGCTAGATCCACAACGCTTTGTTGTTGTTCAACCAGAGGAACAACCGCGTCATTATAAAGCTGTGCTGAGTGCTTTGGAGCTGGACCTTCCAGAAAATCCAATGCGTTATACAGCAACGCCAAACGCTGTTTTAACAAGCGGAACTTGGGCAGCTGCAGGAATCAATGCTGCAAATGTTGCCATGTCAGCAACAGAAACAATTACAACCAACCCACGTATCTTGGGACTTGACCCCTACAATGAAGAAAGCGGTATGGGAGAAGAAGACTATGTTACTCTTGTCTTACCTTACATCCACAGTGCACGTGAAGGTGTTGAGCGCTTAGGTGCCCTTCTTGAACAATACGGAACATATGAACCCAACGGTATTGCTTTTGCTGATAAAGAAGAAGTTTGGTGGTTGGAAACGATTGGTGGCCATCATTGGGCAGCGGTTCGCATTCCAGATGATTCTTACGTGGTTGCGCCTAACCGCATGAACATTGATCATTTTGATTTTGAAAGTGAAGATACACTTTGTTCAAAAGATTTGAAAGCATTGATTGATGAAAACCATCTTAATCCAGATTTTGAAGGCTACAATTTACGCCATATCTTTGGCTCTAGCTCAGTAAAAGATAGTGTATATAACAATCCACGTACTTGGTACGGTCAAAATGCTTTGGGAACTCCGAGTGATGATCCTCAAAATCAAGAATTGCCATTTATCTGTAAAGCGACACGCAAAATTTCAGTAGAAGACATGAAATTTGTACTTTCGAGCCACTTTGAAAATACGGAATTTGATACTTACGGCACAACAAATACGCCGGAACAAGCACAACTTTTCCGCCCTATTGGAATCAATCGTAACCACAGTGTCCACATTTTGCAAATCCGTAATCATGTGGATGAAAAACTTGCAGGTATTCAATGGTTGGCATTCGGTGCAAATACTTTCAACCATGTCGTTCCCTTCTACACAAATGTTGAAGATACACCAGCTTGCTATCGTGATGCAACAGCGACATTTGACTTGAATAATATGTACTGGCTCAGTTGTACAGCAGCGCTTCTTGGCGATACAGATTACAGCAAGTACGTTGATTTACGCGATACTTATGAATTAGCAACTGTCGGCAAGTTCCGCGAAATCCAAAATAAAACGGATAAAGCTGGTGCTGCTGCAGACCCACAAGCAGCAAATGAAGAATTGGCAGCCTTTGCCTTAAAAGCAATGACGGAGATGCTTGGTCGTATGGTAATTTCAGGTTCAAATCGTATGAAGCTCCGTTATGACTTTAACGACTGATAATACAGAGAGAAAGCACTGAGGTGCTTTTTTTGATGCCTATGAAAATATCTAAAAATGTCTATCCTGTAAAAGAGTGTGAAGCATATCCTTAGTGTTCAGAAAATATTATGTTAAAATAAGAAGACAATTATTATATATATTACTAAAAAGGAAATGAAAATGCGTAAAACGTTTCAGATGACAAAAGATTTTTTTAAAAATACGTTTAACTATTTTGGTCCCGTAATCTTTTTTCACCTCCTACTCTTACTGGTCGTAGTTCCGACATTAACTGCAACCACTAATTTTTTACTCCGTCGTAAGGAAATTGATTATCTTGCTTACGATAATGTTATTTCCATTTTCAGCAAGCATCCTCTAACGGCACTCGCTTTGGCTGGGATTCTGGTGTTGACCTTAGTAGCTATATTTTTGGAGTTTACTTTTCTTACGATATTGGTCCACTTTGTGAGGAAAAAGGAGAAGGTTACAATTCCTGAGTTGCTTTATGCAACATTTTCAAGGTTGATACACCTTCGACCTTCCCTCATTCTGTTTTTCCTATTTTATTTTATGTTGGTCTTGCCCTTGAGTGGCTTTGCAAGTGGTATAGATATTATTTCTGCTATTCAAGTGCCCAACTTCATACTGGAATTTATTGCAACCAATAATTGGTGGCTTTTAGTAGCCTACATTTTGCTGACTATATTATCCATTTTTATTGGATATCGTTTGATTTTTGTTTTGCCGCTCATGATTTTGCAGCAAAAAAAACTCAGAACTTCATTGAGCGCCAGTTGGCAGATGAGCAAAGGAACATTTAAAGTTTTCTTTTTCCGTTTCACAGCAATTTTTGTGAGTCTACTGGCCTCTTTCTGGGTTATCAGTCAACTTTTGATTCTGTTGCAATCTGCAATTGATCATCACATGCCACAGATAGCTTTAGCATCAGCAACAGTGATTATGTTTATAATCCAAGTTTCAGCTTTATTACACATGCTTTTGTCACTGATTTTGATTTTCTACGTGGTCATTAATCTGTTAGAGGAATTAACGCCAGAGGAAATAGATGTAGAGCTAAAAGCTTTCCGTCTGTTGCCTAAAGGTTGGCATTGGGTGAGCCGTAGTTTATTGGGGATTTTTACAGCGCTGTTTATTGTGCTCATCGGTGTTTTTAACGTTTATTATCTTAGTCAGGACACGCTATCAGACCCTCTTATTATTTCACATCGTGGTGTATCAGAGAAAAATGGCGTTCAAAATACGATTCCAGCCTTGATTGAAACAAGCCAAACTTATCATCCAGATTATGTCGAAATGGATGTCCGTGAGACCAAGGATAAACAGTTTGTTGTTATGCATGATGAAAATTTACGGCATTTAGCTGGGGTTAACAAGAAAGTAAATGAGTTGACCTTAGCCGAACTCACAAAACTCACTGTCCGAGAAAATGGCAAATCTGCTCCATTGCCAAGCTTTGATGAATACCTTAAAGAAGCAGATAAACTTCATCAAAAATTGCTGGTTGAGATTAAAATTCCACTTAATGATGATGCAGATGCAGTGAGTAAAAATTTCTTGCAACGTTATAAAAAAGATATTGAGATGAAGCACCATCAGGTACAATCTTTAAGCTTTGACTTGGCACGGAGCTTAAAAAATCATGATTCGTCTACTTTTGTATCTTACATTATGACCTACAACCTTATCGGGGTACCTAAAAGTAATGTGGACGCCTTTTCTGTTGAAATATCGACATTGGATTCGGAATTTGTGGAAAAAGCGCACGACTACGGTAAAAAAGTATATGCTTGGGATGTCAATACTCCAACTACTGTACAACGTATGCGCCTATATGATGTGGATGGCTTAATCACAGATGATATATCTGTGGTGAAGAAAACGATTGAAAATACGCGAAAAAGTATGACATTTTCTCAAAAACTTCGCATTTACCTATTGGATCTAGGAAATGCAGACTTAACAGATTTAAGTTCAAATAGTTTTTCTAGCTTCAATGTTTAAAGGCAAAGGGTCAAGGCTCTTTGCCTTTCTTAACTTGTGCTATAATAAATAAGAGTATTCAGAGAAAATGATAGGATTGAGAGTGAACATGGCAGATTTTTTAGCATCAGAATTAACAAAAAGCGTGGGAGATAAAACACTTTTTGATAAAATTTCATTTATTATACATGACCTGGATCGCATTGGGTTATTAGGGACAAATGGTACAGGTAAAACAACCTTGCTTAATACGATTGCGGGCATTCAAGGTTTTGATGGAGACATTTCTCCTTTTACTCACCCACAAGATTATAAAATTACCTATTTGACGCAAGAACCAGATTTTGATGATACGGCAAGCATCATGGACACTGTTTTGGATGATTCACTCCCACAAATGAAAGCCATAAAAAGATATGAAACTGCACTTTTAAATATTGAAGACTTAAGCAAATTTGAACGTGCTCAATCCGATATGGATGCTTTAAATGCTTGGCAAGTAGAAGCAGATGTGAAAACAGTATTAACAAAACTTAAACTGCCTGATTTTTCTTCAAAGATAGGCTCGCTTTCAGGGGGACAAAAACGCCGCGTGCAGTTGGCCCAAGCGCTGGTAAATCCGTCTGATTTGCTTTTGTTAGATGAGCCGACCAACCACCTTGATGTGGACACTATCGCCTGGCTGCAAAACTACCTAAAAAACAGCAAGAGAACAGTGCTTTTTGTGACACATGATCGTTATTTTTTGGACAATGTGGTGACACGTATCTTTGAGCTAGACAAGTCGAAACTCAAAGAGTATCAAGGGAATTATCAAGATTATTTAGCACAGCGTGCTGAAGCAGAGGAGCGTGAAGCTGCAAGTCTGCATAAAAACCAACAGCTTTACAAATCAGAGCTGGCTTGGATACGTAAGTCTCCGCAAGCACGAGCAATCAAGCAGCAGGCACGTATTGACCGTTTTGAAAGTCTGAAAGAGGAGGTGCGCACGGATAAAGACTTGGGCGATGTAGACATCAGCTTGGCGACGACACGTTTGGGGAAAAAAGTCATAAACTTTGAAAATGCAGCTTTTGCCTTTCCTGAGCGTCAAATTTTTTCTGACTTGAACTGGATCGTACAGAATAAAAGTCGTGTCGGGATCGTTGGGGATAATGGTGTAGGTAAATCAACCTTGCTCAATATTATCGCCGGAGAACTTGAGTTGACGTCAGGAACGATGGATATCGGTGAGACTGTTAAGATTGGTTACTTCAGTCAAGAAATACGTGGACTTGAAGAGGATAAACGAATTATTAATTTCTTGGAAGAAGTAGCTTCAGCTAGCCAAAATACTAGCGGAGAGACAATTTCGATTGTTAATCTTTTGGAACAATTCCTCTTTCCGAGAAGCACACATGGTACTTTGATTCGTAAACTTTCTGGTGGTGAGAAGAAGCGGCTTTACCTCTTAAAAATATTATTAACACAACCTAATGTTCTGCTCTTGGACGAACCGACCAATGATTTGGATATTGCAACTTTAACAGTTTTAGAAGATTTTCTTGAAAAATTCCCTGGCTCTGTAATTACCGTAAGTCACGACCGTTATTTCCAAGACAAGGTTTCCAATGAACTTTTGGCTTTTGAAGATGGAAAAATTAACCATCTTTTTGGTGCTTACAGTGACTACTTGGCGACAAAAGTAGCCGCTCCTGTGGAGGTGGTAGCGCCGAAAGATGATACACGGGTACGTGAAGATGCGAAACCACGCATGACCTGGGCCGAAAAACAAGAATGGGCAACGATTGAAGATGATATTGCCAAATTAGAAGAACGAATAGAAGAAATCGACACCGAGATGAATGAAAATGGTTCAGACGCTGGCATGCTTTCTGAGTTACAAAAGAAATTAGATCAAGTTACTGCTGAGCTGGAAGTAAAGTATGAGCGTTGGGAGTATTTGAGTGAGAAGCTATAAAAGATATTCTGTTTTTTGTGCTGAAAATTATTCTTTTGAGGCTTCTCTGATTACTTTTCTAGAGAGGAAAGCTGCACAGGAAGGAGCCTTAAAACGAGTTCTTTCTTCAAACGCTCAATTCATAATATGATATAATGTTAGTCATAAATAAATAATTGAAGTGAGGGAAATATGACTTACGCAGATAAAATCTTCAAAGGAAACATCAGTAATATCCTCGAAAATGGCGTGTTTTCAGAAAATGCACGTCCCAAATATAAAAACGGCCAAACAGCCAACAGTAAATATATTACAGGCTCTTTTGTCACTTATGATCTTGAAAAAGGCCAATTTCCTATCACAACTCTTCGTCGTATTCCGATCAAGACGGCAATCAAAGAACTCATGTGGATTTACCAAGATCAGACAAGTGCACTTGATGTTCTAGAAGAAAAATATGGTGTAAAATATTGGGCGGAATGGGGAATCGGTGATGGTACCATCGGGCAGCGTTACGGTGCAACAGTCAAAAAGTACAATATTATTGGTAAGCTTCTCGAAGGTTTGGAAAAAAATCCATGGAACCGCCGCAATATCATTAACCTTTGGCAATATGAAGACTTTGAAGAAACAGAAGGACTTTTGCCCTGTGCGTTTCAAACCATGTTTGATGTAAGACGTGAAGCCGATGGTCAGATATATCTGGATGCCACTTTGATTCAACGCTCTAACGATATGCTTGTAGCACATCACATTAACGCGATGCAATATGTGGCTTTGCAAATGATGTTGGCTAAACACTTCAGTTGGAAAGTCGGCAAGTTTTTCTACTTTGTCAATAACCTGCATATTTACGATAATCAATTTGAGCAAGCGAATGAGTTGCTTTCACGTACGGGTTCAGAAAAGGAACCGCGTTTGATTTTAAATGTGCCAGATGGAACAAATTTCTTTGACATTAAGCCGGAAGATTTTGAACTGGTGGATTATGAACCAGTAGGTCCGCAATTAAAATTTGATTTGGCAATTTAAGGGGTCTGTCTTTATCAGACTTCACGTTGATTTATGGCTGCAGAGTATGTTTCGAATCTAGAGGATACTTTCCCTTGACAGAATAGCTTGCCCCGAGAAAAATAGGCTGCTGAAAGTTATAAGAAAAAGACTGGGAGGAAGAATGTACGAAGAATTTATCAAAGAAGCAAATTTAAATCCTGAGAACTTTGGTGGTGCTTGGGCCTTTGGAGATAATCCCCAAATGGCTGATGAGATATTGGAACTTGTCCTTCAAGGTAAAAAACGAGCAACAGCGAGTGCTTTACTGGACTATGGTCCTGATGAAGATTTGCCCGAAGTTGATGGGAAATATGAACTTTTATTAGACAGCAAAGGTTGCCCCCGAGCGGCAATTCAAACGAGCAAAGTTTATATTACTAAATTCAATAAAGTAACAGAGGAGCATGCTTTCAAAGAGGGGGAGGGAGATAGGAGTCTGGCCTATTGGCGTCAAGCCCACGAAAACTTTTTCCGGGAGATAGGTTGTTTTTCTCCGGATATGGATATTGTCTGTGAAGAATTTGAACTTTTATATAAACGTTCGTAAAAAGCGAACGATATTCAAAAAAGATATTGCTTTCACAAGTAATATCTTTTTTTGTACTCTAAATAAGGTTAGAATGAAATTATAAAATAAAGAGGAGGCATATCGTGAGAAAGGGACGCTTGCTTTATGAAGGTAAAGCTAAGAAGCTTTATGAAACAGAGGATAAACAGCTGGTTTGGGTGGAGTATTGTGATAACGCTACGGCACTTAATGGTAAAAGAAAAGAAGAAATTAAAGGCAAAGGAGCATTGAACAATCAAATCACATCCTTGATTTTTCAAAAATTAAACGCCGAACAAATACAGACAAGCTTTATCGAACAATTGTCCAAAACCGAACAATTGAACCGAAAGGTTGAAATTATACCTCTGGAAGTAGTTTTGAGAAATCGTGTTGCAGGCTCCTTTGCGAAGCGATTTGGTTTGGAAGAAGGCGAAGTTCTTCCGCAACCCATTATTGAATTTTATTACAAATCTGATGCACTGGATGATCCTTTTATCAATGATGCACATGTCTATTTTCTTGAACTTTCCCAACCAGAAGAATTGGAATTCATCAAGACAGAAACACTAAAAATCAATGCACTTCTCCAAAAAATATGGGCAAAAATCGGCTTAAGTCTGGTCGACTTCAAACTCGAATTTGGTCGTACAGCAGAAGGCGAAATTATCTTGGCAGATGAAATTTCGCCAGATACCTGCCGCCTTTGGGATGCGGAGGGGAACCATTTGGATAAAGATGTTTTCCGTCGTAATATTGGAGATTTGATTGAAGTATACAGTCGCGTACTCACAGCCCTTCAAGAAGAAAAAGAATTGTAAGATTTAAGCTATATCCATAGAGAAAAATAAAAGAAAGTGAATGAGAAAGAGAAAATGAGCAAAGTAGAAGTTTACGTAACCTATAAAAAATCAATTTTGGATCCGCAAGGACAAGCCATCAAGGCAGCAACTCAAAAGCTGGGCTACTCTGAAATTCAAGATATTCGCGTTGGAAAATATTTTGAAATCGAAGTTGATGATGAGCCTCAAACTGCCGTGAAGAAAGTGGAAGAGATAGCTGAAAAATTATTAGCAAATCCAAACATGGAAACTTACAAGGTTGAGGTGGTGCAGTGATGAAATTTGCAGTTATTCAATTTCCTGGGTCAAATTGTGATTTTGACCTCCTCTGGGCCATTCGTGATGTCATGCAGGCAGAAGCCGAGTTTGTTTGGCATGAAGAACGTTCTCTTGCTGGATTTGATGCGGTGCTCATCCCTGGTGGGTTCAGCTATGGTGACTATCTACGTTGCGGGGCTATTGCTTCCTTTTCTAATGTTATGCCTGAAATTAAACGTTTGGCAGCAGAGGGGAAACCTGTCTTTGGTACCTGCAATGGCTTTCAAATTCTTATTGAAGCAGGACTTTTACCTGGAGCATTGATTCAAAATGACAGCTTAAAGTTTGTTTCAAAGTGGCAAAACTTAAAAGTAAATAATGATTCAAAATTTACAACGGAATTTTCTAAAGATGAAGTGATTAGTTTGCCCATCGCACATGGGGAAGGGAAGTATATTGCGGATGAACAAACTTTGGCAGATTTAAAAGAAAACGGACAAATCGTTTTCACTTATGCAAATGGAAACCCTAACGGTTCAGCTTTAGATATTGCTGGTATTTGTAATCAAGAAGGGAATGTTTTGGGGATGATGCCCCATCCAGAACGCGCTGTAGAATCCCTATTGGGTGGAAATGATGGTAGAAAAATGTTTGCCAGTATCTTAAAAAATTTTGTAGAAGAAGGAGCACCACAATGAGCGGTGAAATGAGTCCAGAACAAATCCAAACATCAAAAATTTATCGTGAATGGGGCTTGACTGATGAAGAATACTCTAAAATTAAAAATGAGATTCTTAGTGGTCGCTTGCCTAACTTTACAGAAACAGGCATGTATGCCGTGATGTGGTCAGAGCATTGTTGCTATAAAAATTCAAAACCTGTCTTGAAAAAATTTCCAACAGAAGGCCCACAAGTACTTATGGGACCAGGTGAAGGTGCAGGTGTCGTTGATATTGGTGACGATTGGGCAGTTGTTTTCAAGGCAGAATCACACAACCACCCGAGCTATGTTGAGCCCTATGAAGGTGCGGCAACAGGTTCTGGCGGCATTATTCGAGATATCTTTTCGATGGGCGCACGTCCAGTTGCTCTTTTGGACAGCCTTCGCTTTGGTCAGATTGATAATGCTAAAACGCGTCACATTGTTGACCGTGTGACAGCTGGAATAGCAGGATATGGTAACTGTATCGGTATTCCGACAGTAGGTGGAGAAGTAGCTTTTGATGAATCTTATGCGGGAAATCCTTTAGTGAACGTGATGTGTGTGGGCTTGATTGAGCATAAGCACATCCAAAAAGGACAAGCCAAAGGTGTGGGCAACACAATCATGTATGTCGGTGCGAAAACAGGACGTGACGGCATTCATGGTGCTTCCTTTGCCTCTCAGGAGTTTGGTTCAGGTTCTGAAACACAACGTTCTGCCGTTCAAGTGGGCGATCCTTTTATGGAAAAACTTTTGTTAGAGGCTTGTCTCGAAGTCATTCATAATCATTCGGATATTCTTGTCGGCATTCAAGATATGGGTGCTGCTGGATTAGTTTCTTCAACTTCGGAAATGGCTTCGAAAGCTGGATCGGGTTTGAAACTTAATTTAGATTTAGTGCCACAACGTGAGACGAATATGACACCATACGAAATGATGCTTTCAGAATCGCAAGAACGTATGGTGCTTTGCATTAAAAAAGGACATGAAGATGAAATCGTTGACCTCTTCAAAAAATACGAACTTGATGCGGTAAATATCGGTGAAGTCACTGACGACGGGATGTACACATTGTTCCATCAAGGAGAAAAGGTTGCTGAAATTCCAGTAGACTCTTTAGCTGAGGATGCACCGGTTTATTATCGTGAAATGAAAGAGCCCGCACGCATTGCTGAATTTGAAAAAGCTGAAAAATTTATCCCTGAAATCGCAAACGCAACAGAGGTTCTCAAAGAACTCCTGAATCAACCAACAATTGCGAGCAAGCGCAGTATTTACGAAACTTATGATAGCCGTGTAATGACAAATACAGTTGTTGCGCCAGGTTCTGATGCAGCAGTTATTCGCCTCCGCCATTCCAATAAAGCTTTAGCGATGACAACAGACTGTAATGCGCGCTATCTCTACCTGAATCCCGAAATTGGTGGGCAAATAGCGGTCGCAGAAGCAGCACGAAATATCATCGCTTCAGGAGGGAAACCTTTAGCTATTACAGACTGCCTGAACTTTGGTAATCCAGAAAAGCCGGAGCAATTTTATGAGTTAAGCAAGGCGTGTGATGGCATTTCGGAATCTTGCCGTGTCCTATCCACCCCGGTTATCTCGGGCAACGTTTCCCTCTATAACGAAACGAACGGTCAATCTATTTTACCGACACCAATGATTGGGATGGTTGGCCTGATTGAAGATGTTGCACATATTACGACACAGGATTTTAAAGAAACAGGTGACTTAATTTATCTTATCGGGGATACTGCAGATGATTTCTCTGGGTCTGAAATTCAAAAAATGATGACAGGAGAGCTTTCAGGTACGCTGAACTTTGATCTGCAAGCTGAAAAAGAAAATCAGGAATGCGTACTAAAAGCAATCCAAGCGGGTCTCATTCAATCAGCGCATGATTTGTCTGAAGGTGGTTTAGCCGTTGCTCTTGTCGAGTCGGCTATTGCAAACAATAAAGGAATTTCGGTTCATTTTGATGGCAATGCATCACAACTCTTCTCTGAAAGTCAAGGGCGCTTTATCCTCTCGGTTCATCCAGAAGATGAAAAGAACTTTGAAGAACTGATGGCAGGTAAAGCAAGCAAGTTAGGGCAGGTTACAGAGAAGTCAGAAATTAAAATTTCGGCAAAAGACGGCGAAATTTTCCTATCGACTGAAGAAGCAAAAGCGATTTATGAAGGAGCGATTCCATGCCTTATGAAGTAAAGTCCTTAAACGAAGAATGCGGTGTTTTTGGCATCTGGGGACATCCTGAAGCTGCACAACTGACTTATTTTGGGCTTCATGCCTTGCAACACAGAGGACAAGAAGGTGCTGGCATTCTGTCAAATAATGAAGGGCAACTTCAGCGACATCGTGATTTAGGCTTAGTGACAGAAGTTTTTCGTCACGAAAAAGATTTGCAAAAATTGTCAGGGAAAGCAGCTATGGGGCATGTGCGCTATGCCACAGCAGGCTCAGCAGAATTAAACAACATTCAGCCTTTCCACTTTAAATTTCAAGACACGCAACTTGGTTTAGCCCATAACGGCAACTTGACCAATGCCCTGTCGCTACGACGTGAGTTAGAAGCACAAGGTGCAATCTTTTCTTCAAGTTCAGACACGGAAATTTTGGCGCATTTGATTCGACGTAGCCATCATCCTGAATTTATGGGAAAAGTAAAGGAAGCTTTGAATACTGTGAAAGGTGGCTTTGCTTATCTCTTAATGACAGAAGATTCGCTGATTGCAGCTCTTGATCCTAATGGCTTCCGTCCTTTATCTATTGGGAAAATGTCTAACGGTGCGCTCGTTGTAGCCAGTGAAACCTGTGCCTTTGATGTTATAGGTGCAGAGTTTGTTCAGGAAGTCAAACCGGGTCAGATTATTCAAATTAATGATCAAGGCTTGCATGTTGAGCAGTTTACAGATAAGACCAATACACAAATCTGTTCAATGGAGTATATTTACTTTGCACGTCCGGACAGTGTTATTGCAGGTGTCAATGTCCATACAGCACGTAAACAATCAGGACGTATTCTGGCACGTGAAGCTCAAATAGATGCAGATATGGTCATTGGTGTGCCAAACTCATCGCTCTCAGCAGCATCAGGATATGCAGAAGAATCTGGATTACCTTACGAAATGGGTTTGATTAAGAATCAATATGTGGCACGTACATTTATTCAGCCTACACAAGAACTAAGAGAACAAGGTGTACGGATGAAGCTCTCGGCTGTTTCCAGTGTAGTCGAAGGTAAAAAGGTCATCATGGTAGACGATTCTATTGTACGTGGAACGACAAGCAGACGAATCGTGCGTTTACTTAAAGATGCTGGCGCTGCTGAAGTCCACGTTGTAATTGCGAGCCCACCGCTTGCTTATCCCTGCTTTTATGGTATCGATATTCAAAAGCGAGAAGAGTTGATTGCAGCCAATCACTCAGTCGATGAAATTTGCCAAATTATTGGAGCAGATAGTCTTACTTTTTTAAGTCAAGAAGGGTTAGTTGAGGCCATTGGCCACGATAATCTCTGTCTGTCTTACTTTGACGGTATATATCCGACGCCACTTTACGATTACGAAGAAAATTACCTGAAATCTTTAGGAGGAAAAAATGTCTAAAAATGCTTATGCAAAGGCTGGAGTTGATGTTGAAGCGGGTTACCAAGTGGTTGATCGCATAAAAAAACATGCCGAAAAAACGAAGAGACTTGGCGTTCTTGGAGGACTTGGAGGATTTGGAGCGGCATTTGATCTTTCAAGCCTTGATGTTAAGGAGCCGGTACTCATCTCTGGAACGGACGGTGTAGGCACAAAGCTGATGCTGGCTATTGAAGCAGATAAACATGACACGATTGGGATTGATTGTGTAGCCATGTGTGTCAATGATATCATTGCAGCAGGAGCTGAGCCTCTCTACTTTCTTGACTATATCGCTACTGGAAAAAACCAACCGGAAAAGCTGGAAAAAGTGGTCGCAGGTGTTGCCCAAGGATGTTTGCAGTCAGGTGCAGCCTTGATTGGTGGCGAAACAGCAGAAATGCCAGATATGTATGATACAGATGACTATGACCTTGCAGGTTTTGCTGTCGGTATTGCCGAAAAGTCAGCCCTAATTGATGGCCCCAAGAATGTTGAGGCAGGTGATATCTTATTAGGACTTCCTTCCTCCGGCATTCATTCGAACGGTTACTCACTCGTTCGGAAAATCTTTAAAGATTTTGATAAACAAGAAATTCTTCCTGAGCTGGAACGTCCCCTCGAAGAAGAGTTGCTTGAACCCACTCATATTTACGTTCAAGAGCTGTTGCCACTTATAAAGGACAACATGATTAAGGGGATATCACATATTACAGGAGGTGGTTTTTATGAAAATCTTCCGCGGATGTTTAGTGATCAATTAGCAGCTGAAATTAAAGAAGAGAGCTGGGAGATTTTGCCTATTTTCAAAGCTTTGGAGAAATACGGTCAAGTTCCTCATGACGAAATGTTCCAGATTTTCAATATGGGAATTGGCATGGTCCTCGCTGTTGCCCCAGAACAGGCTGAAGAAGTGAAGCAAAGAGTAAAATGCTACGAAATCGGAAAAATTACTCCTCGTGTGAAACAAGCGGTAATTATAAAATGAGGATTGCCGTTTTTGCCTCTGGCTCAGGATCTAACTTTCAAGCCCTTGCCCAAGCCTTTCCCACAGAAATTCAGCTTTTGTTCTCGGATAAGACTGAGGCTTATGCTCTACAAAGAGCTCAGAAGCTCAATATAGCTGCCGTCAGCTTTACACTAAAATCTTTTGCTAATAAGCAGAGTTACGAAGAAGCCTTAGTTGCTTTGCTCCGTGAGCATCAGATTGATTTGGTTTGTCTTGCAGGTTATATGAAAATTGTTGGTCCCACTCTTTTGCAAGCTTATGAAGGCCGAATCATTAATATCCATCCCTCTTATCTGCCAGCTTTTGCGGGTTCAGCTCATGCGTTAGAGGAATCCTGGCAAGCTCAAGAAGGCTTGGGAATCACCGTTCATTGGGTGGATTCTGGAGTCGATACAGGAGAAATTTTAGCCCAGCAGCAGCTTGATTATCATCCAGAACTCGTCGAATATGAAAAAAAGCTCCATCAAACAGAGCATGAATTGTATATAAAAGTAGTGCGAAGCCTTATCAAAAAATAGTAAGAGCTATTATAAACTTAAAAATAGAAAAGGAATAAAAATGACTAAACGTGCGCTTATCAGTGTGTCGGATAAAAATGGAATCGTTGAATTGGGGGAGTCTTTAAGTAAACTCGGTTTTGAAATTATCTCAACCGGCGGAACAAAAAAGGCTTTGGATGAAGCAGGTATTGCAACCTTAGCGATTGAAGAAGTCACGCATTTTCCGGAAATGATGGATGGCCGTGTGAAAACATTGCATCCAATGATTCATGGCGGACTTTTGGCCCGACGTGATTTGGACAGTCACGTAGCTGCTTTGGAAGAGCACAATATTACACCCATTGACTTGGTTGTTGTCAATCTTTATCCTTTCAAAGAGACGCTCTTGTCAGGAGCTGATTATCAAACAATTGTCGAGAATATTGATATTGGTGGTCCTTCAATGTTACGTTCTGCAGCTAAAAATCATGCAGACGTTACTGTTCTTGTTGATCCAGAAGATTATTCTGCAGTTCTCGAAGAATTCGAAAAAGCTGGGGAAACCAGCTTAGAGCTTCGTCAACGTTTGGCTGCCAAAGTTTTTCGACATACTGCTGCTTATGATGCGCTCATTGCACAATATTTAACAGAAAAGTTTTCTGATCAAGAGGAAAAGCCTGAAAAGTTGACACTGACCTATGATTTAAAACAAGGGATGCGTTATGGTGAAAATCCACAACAAGATGCAGATTTTTATGAAAATGCCCTTCCAACTGCATATTCGATTGGGCAAAGTGTGCAATTGCACGGCAAAGAATTATCTTACAACAATGTGCGTGATACGGATGCAGCACTGCAGATTGCGCGTGATTTTACGGAGCAACCGACCGTTGTGGCGCTTAAGCATATGAATCCTTGCGGCATTGGCCAGGCGGAAACGATTGAGCAGGCTTGGGATTACGCTTATGAGGCCGATCCTGTCTCTATCTTCGGAGGTATCGTCGTTTTAAATCGCCCAGTCGACCAAAAAACAGCTGAGAAAATGAGCAAAATCTTTTTAGAAATCATTATCGCCCCAACGTTTTCTGATGAGGCTCTGGCAATTTTGACAAAAAAGAAAAATATCCGTTTGCTTACGCTTGATTTTGCACAAATTGTAGCATCAGAAAGAGAAGCGATGATTACAGGTGTGCTTGGTGGTGTTTTAGTACAGGAGCAAGATGTTGTTGCAGAACAACCAGAAAGTTGGACAGTAGCAACGCAAGCCCAACCAGATAAGGAACAATGGGAAGCCTTAAAATTTGCATGGAAAGCGGTCAAGTATGTGAAGTCTAACGGTATCATTGTTACAAATGAGCATCAAACACTTGGGGTTGGACCTGGTCAAACCAACCGTGTAGCTTCAGTGAAAATAGCAATCGAAGCCGCTCAAGAAAAAGGTCTAGATAATACTGTGATTGCTTCTGACGCCTTCTTTCCCTTTGCAGATAATATTGACGAGATTGCCAAATCTGGCATCAAAGCAATTGTACAACCGGGTGGTTCCGTTCGTGATCAAGAAGTCATTGAAGCGTGTGACAAGTATGGCCTCACGATGGTCTTTACAGGTGTGAGACATTTCCGCCATTAATACTAATATAAAAAGTCGAGAGAATAAATTCCTCGACTTTTTATATTAATGCTTTTGCCGTCTAGAAAACTCAGTAAAGCGGAACTTGTCCACCTGATGGCGGCTTTCTGTATATTGGAAAATACTATTGTCGGAGAGGTAAACGTGGCTGCGTACGCTCACAACATGGCGATCTTTAGGGTTCAAGTCCAAATAGTCTTTGTCTTCATTGTTAACAAAATCAATAGTAATTTCTTTTTGAGCATAGGAGATATCTAAATTGAGCTGATGTTCAAGATAAGCATAAAGGGAGGTTTGAATCATATCTTCTGTCATATTTGGTGCAATAGAAGCCAAGATATAGTCACGATCAAGAATGACAAAACTATTATCAATATTTCGGCGACGCAAGATATGAAAGGCCTGGGCTCCTTCTTCAAAAAAAGAAAGCTCTGAAAGCTGCTTATCTACAGTAATTTTCTCAAAAGTTAGGATTTCCGTAGTAGAGACAAAGTTTAAAGAATCTTTTAACTCTTTAAAAGAGATTAAACCAGATATGGGGAACATTAATCTTTCACGTGGAATAACGATGGAACCAAAGCCATGCCGCCGCTGGATAATGCCACTTTCTTCCAAGATTTTTAAAGCTTGTCTTACTGTTGCACGACTGGTTTGATAGATTTCTGTAAGCTGATTTTCGCTAGGTAAAAGTTCATTTTCGGGATAGTTTCCCTCAATTATTTTTTTCTCTAAATCTCGAAGGATGATTTCATACTTTTTCATAATATAAGTGTAGCAAAAAAGAAGTTTAAGATAAAGTAAAAATATAAACGCTTGCAAAACCGCTTTCATTTTGTTATCATTAACTTGTACGTACAAGTTATCAATTTATTATATTTAAGGAGAGAAAGATGCTAGGTTTTGGCAAGAAAAAAGCTTTGAGTGATGATACAGGTCTATATGCACCTCTATCAGGGACAGTCATTGATTTAGAACAGGTTGCGGATCCCGTATTTTCAAAAAAAGTGATGGGAGATGGTTATGCGATTGAGCCAACGAGTAATCAAATTGTTAGTCCTGTAGCAGGGGAGATTACCTTGGTTCAAGGACATGCTTTAGGGTTTAAGCGTGCTGATGGTTTAGAAGTCCTGCTTCATCTGGGGATTGATACAGTAAGCCTAAACGGTCAACCGTTTCACATTAAGGCAAAGCTAGGGGATAAAGTTGAAGGGGGAGACAAGCTTGGACGTGTAGATTGGCAACAGGTTGAAGCTGCAGGTCTTCCTTTAACAAGTATGATTTTAATCACCAATACTTCTGAAAAATTGGACAGTCTTTCTATTGAAAAAGGAAAAGCTCAGGCAGGCGACAAGCTTGGCCAAGCAAAGGCAAAATAAAAAGGAGAAATCATGGCAGATTACAAAAAACTTGCAGCAGATATTATCGAAGCTGTTGGTGGAGAAGAAAATATTACAAAAGCTATTCATTGTATCACACGCTTACGCTTTTATTTAGTAGATAAAGATAAGGCGGATAGCGAAAAATTAGAAGCTATGGACGGTGTTGCTGGCGTTGTTTATAATGCTAACTTGGGACAATATCAGGTAGTTATTGGTCAAGCTGTTGCAGATGTTTATGATGAAATTGTGGCGCAACTTGGCAGTCGTGTAGTCGAGGGTGCTGATGATCACACAGTAATTGAAGAAAATAACGTGTCGAAAAACCCAGTTGCGCGTGCTTTCCAAGTTGTGGTCGGAACAATCACTGGCTCAATGATGCCAATCATTGGTCTTCTAGCTGCTGGTGGTATGATTAATGGTATCCTTAACATGTTTGTTAAGGGAAATCACATTTTTGAACTTATTAGTCCTACTGACCCGACTTATATTATTATTTCAACATTGGCAATGGCGCCATTCTATTTCTTGCCGGTTTTAGTTGGTTACGCAGCTGCGAAACAGCTAGGCTCAGATCCTTACGTTGTAGCTGCGGTAGGTGGCTTTATGATTCACCCCGCATTACAAGGTCTTGTAGCGGCACCAAATATTATTCAAAATGGTGAGATTGTTGCAGGAAAAGCCCCTGTTGTTATGGAGTTCTTTGGTGTTACCTTTAATACAAGTTATTTTAACATCCCAGTAAGCCTTCCTAACTATGCTTATACCATCTTCCCTATCATTGTAGCTGCTTGGTTAGCAAAACCTATTGGTTCTTGGCTTAAAAAGCATATGCCTTTGGCACTTCGTTCAATTTTTGTACCAATGATTACTTTCTTTATCGTTGCTTCATTGGTTCTCTTGTTGGTAGGACCTGTGATTAGTATTGTTTCATCAGCGCTTGCTTCGGTTATTACTGGATTGATTAACCTTAACCTCACTATAGCAGGAGCAATTATTGGTGGTCTTTATCAAGTTTTGGTTATCTTTGGTCTTCACTGGCTCGTTATTCCTATTTTGACACAGCAAATTGTGACAACGGGAGAATCAAATATTAATATGATTGTTTCTTTCACAATGTTAGCACAAGGTGCAGGAGCTTTAACTGTTTTCCTCAAAACACGTCAGCAAAGTCTTAAAGGTTTAGCATTACCTGCGGCTATTTCGGCTTTCTGTGGTGTAACAGAGCCAGCCATGTACGGTATTAAC
The DNA here is from genome assembly GCF_943193185.1 of Lactococcus ileimucosae. Lineage (GTDB taxonomy): Bacteria > Bacillota > Bacilli > Lactobacillales > Streptococcaceae > Lactococcus > Lactococcus ileimucosae. The sequence goes on along the minus strand of NZ_CALPDE010000005.1, from coordinate 45,476 downwards.
TTGAAGTATATGCGCGTATTTATTATGAGTTCAATCGGTGCAGCAGCAGGTGCAGCTGTAGCAGGTCTCTTAGACTTGCATATGTATGGCTTCTCCGGCTCACTTATTGGTTTCCCTAACTTTGCGGCTACGACAAATCCACTGACGCATGCTGCAGGTAACCCTAATAACTTCATTGTTTTCTGGATTGCAACAGCAGTGTGTATCGTTGTTTCAATGACATTGGTGTGGTTCTTTGGTTTCAAAGACTCAGATACAATGGGAACAGGTCTTGAAAAGAAAAACGTATTTAAATCAGCTATAAATAAATAAAAAACAAAGGAAGAAGATTATGACATTAAGCGAGAAAGTCATCTATCAGATTTATCCTAAATCATTTTTAGACACAACGGGAAATGGTATCGGTGATCTTAGAGGGATCACGGAAAAATTGCCCTATCTGGCAGAGTTGGGAATTGATATGATTTGGCTCAATCCTTTTTACCCTAGTCCTCAAAAAGATAACGGTTATGATATATCTGATTATATGAATATCGATTCTGTATTCGGTGATTTTGAAGATTTTGACCAAATGATTGCCCGAGGGAAAGAACTAGGTATTGAGTTTATGCTGGATATGGTTTTGAACCATGTTTCAACAGAACATGAATGGTTTAAAAAGGCCTTAGCCGGTGATAAATACTACCAAGACTTCTTCATTTTAAGAGACCAACCGACAGATTGGCGCTCTAAATTTGGTGGCAGTGCCTGGGCTCCCTTTGGGGATACAGGAAAGTACTACCTTCACCTGTATGATGTGACCCAAGCTGACTTAAATTGGCGCAATAAAAATGTGCGTCAAGAGTTGTTCAAAGTCGTTAATTTTTGGCGCTCAAAAGGAATTTCAGGTTTCCGTTTCGATGTGATTAATGTAATTGGAAAAGACGAAATTCTTAAAAACAATCCAGAATTTGAGGGGAAATTTGAGTATACAGATAAGCCGATAACTCATGAATATCTCCAAATGTTAAATCGAGAGACTTTTGGACAGGATGAGAATGCCATAACAGTAGGGGAAATGAGCTCAACAACGATTGAGAACAGCATTCTTTACACACGGTCTGATCGAAAAGAGCTGAGTATGGTCTTTAATTTTCATCACCTTAAAACGGACTATAAAGATGGAAATAAGTGGACCAAAGCTCCCTTTAACTTTCAAATGCTGAAGCATCTTTTCCATGAGTGGGGAGAAAAAATGGGGAAAGGAGGAGGCTGGAATGCAAACTTCTGGAATAATCATGATCAACCTCGCGCCCTTAACCGTTTTGTTGATGTGAAGAATTTTAGAGTGAAAGGGGCAACGATGCTCGCAGCTTCAATTCATCTTAGTCGAGGGACACCTTTCATTTATATGGGAGAAGAAATTGGAATGATAGACCCAGACTATGATTCTGTAGCAGATTACAAAGATGTAGAGGCACGAAACGCTTATGAAATGCTGATAAAGCAAGGAAAATCAGAAGAAGAAGCTTTTGACATAGTCAGCAGCAAGTCTCGAGACAATTCACGAACACCAATGCAGTGGGACAATACTGCAAATGCAGGCTTTACAAAGGGTGAACCATGGCTTAAAGTGGGGAAACATACGGATATCAATGTGAAAAAAGACAAGGATGGAGAAATCTACAATTTCTATAAGAAACTAATTGATTTACGCAAGTCTGAAAAAATCATCGCTGAAGGAAGTTACAAACCTGCACTTGAAGACTCTGAGCACATTTATGCCTTTGTCCGTGAATATGGTGAGCAGCGTCTGCTTGTCCTTAATAATTTCGCAAATCATAGTGTGAATTTTAAAATTTCGCAAGGTTTTGAAAAAGCAGAAGTTTTTGTCAATAATTATGGTTCATATGAAAGCGAGACCCTTGCTCCATACCAATCTGTAGCTCTGTTGACAAAGTAGTGCTGCCTTATTTTCGTGAAAAAACTCTTTTGTTGAAAAAATTTCAACAAATCGTTAAACTAGATTCATATATTTTTTAGGAAGAGAGAAAATGACTGTACTACTTTTTGATATAGACAATACGCTTCTTGATTTTGATAAGGCAGAATATATGGCTTTGGGAAAAATTTTTGAACAGTATCATATTGAAGATACAGAGGAAAATAGGGCTATCTATTCGCGTGAAAATAAAGCCTTATGGCGCAGTCATGAAGCAGGAGAAATCAGTCGTGAAGAGCTGCTTGCCACACGTTTTGCCAAAGCTTTTACGGCCTTGGGTGTAACCGAAGTTTACGATGCTTCTGCCGTTGATGCTACTTATCAGCGTTATCTTGCACAAGGTCATGAACTTATTTTTCATGCGAAAGAACTTTTGGATAGACTGGAACAGGAAAAAACAGAAATGTATATCGTCAGCAATGGAACGTCTAAAGTATCACGCCCGCGTATTTTAGAGTCCGGTATTGCTCGATATTTTAAAGATATTTTTATTAGTGAGGAAATTGGAAAACATAAACCTTCAAAAGAATTCTTTGATTATGTTTTTGCTCATATTGACCATGCGGAGGAGAAAGATTTTGCAATCGTTGGTGACACTCTAACGACAGATATCTTAGGTGGAAAAAATGCTGGAATAAAAACGATTTGGTATAACCCTAAACATTTAAGTGTTCAAGAGGAGTTGACGCCAGACTGTGAGATTGAAGACTTATTGGAAATCCCTTTTTTACCGGTCTTTTCCTGATAATTCCGAACGTTTGAACAAGAATATATTTAAAAAGCCCTTTAGGGCTTTTTCTTTTCCTCCAAATATCTTAAGATAGAAGTGAGAAAGAAAGTGAGGTAACATGAGGGTTTTAGTCGTTGGTTCAGGTGGGCGTGAACACGCAATTGCGCGAAAATTTGCTCAAAGTGAGAAGGTAGATAAAGTTTTTATTTGCCCTGGAAATGTCGGAATGGCAGAAAAAAAGCTAAAAATAGTAGCTATTTCCGAACTTGACAATCAATCTTTGGTTGATTTTGCCAAAAAAGAAGAGATTGATTTGACTTTTGTCGGTCCAGAAACAGCATTAATGAACGGTATCGTTGATGTATTTTTAGAAGAAGGCTTGCGTATATTCGGCCCAAGAGCTGATGCAGCACAGATTGAAGGAAGTAAGAGCTTTGCTAAATCCATTATGAAAAAATATGGTGTGCCAACGGCAGACTATGAAAGCTTTTTAGACTTGGAAGAAGCCCTAAACTATGTTGAGAAAAAAGGTGCTCCTATTGTTATTAAGGCCGATGGATTGGCTGCGGGCAAGGGTGTCACTGTAGCAATGGATTTAGAAACAGCAAGAGCTGCTTTAAGAGACATTTTCCAGATGAATGAAGCAAAAGTAGTTGTGGAGGAATATCTTGAAGGTGAGGAATTTTCCCTCTTCAGCCTGGTTCATGAGGGTAAGATATACCCACTGCCTATTGCTCAGGATCATAAGCGGGCCTTTGATGGAGATCAAGGACCTAACACAGGGGGGATGGGAGCATATGCGCCAGTACCTCATATCCCAGAAAGGATTGTTCAAGAAGCTTTAGAGAGAATTGTTGAGCCAACGATTGCTGGATTAAGGGCTGAAAACAAATCCTTCACAGGAGTGCTTTATGCAGGCTTAATATGGACGGCGCAAGGTGTAAAGACAATTGAGTTTAATGCTCGGTTTGGTGATCCAGAAACGCAAGTGGTTTTGGAGACAATAAGGAGTGATTTTGCTGAAAATATAATAGATATTTTAGAAGGCAGAGAACCACAGTTGGTTTGGAATACAGATGAAATCACTTTAGGAGTGGTCGTGGCGAATCAAGGTTATCCTAATGCCTCAACAGAAAGTGTGCCCTTACCTGATTTGTTTGATTTAAATTGCTTTTATGCTGGCGTTGTCGAAAGGGAGGGACAGCTGTTTTCAAGCGGTGGACGTGTGTATATGGTTACGGAAACAGGGACAGACATAGGGAGCATTCAGAAAGTATTGTATGCAAAATTAGACAGTTTAGACAATAAAGGGATGTTTTACCGAACAGATATCGGAAATAAAGGAGTGTGAAAATGTCAGAAGTTGCAGTTATTATGGGCTCTCTTTCAGATTGGGAGACAATGAAGCAAAGTGCGCAGATTTTGGAAGAGTTTGGTATAGCTTTTGATAAAAAAGTGGTATCGGCACATCGGACACCAGAAATAATGCTGGATTTTGCTAAAAATGCAGAAAAGCAAGGCTATAAGGTAATTATTGCAGGAGCTGGAGGGGCAGCTCATTTGCCGGGGATGGTTGCTTCGATGACGTTACTTCCCGTCATTGGTGTGCCAATCCAGTCTCGTGCTTTATCTGGTTTGGATAGTCTTTACTCGATTGTCCAAATGCCAGGAGGTGTACCTGTTGCTAGCATGGCTATAGGAACAGCAGGTGCCAAAAATGCAGGCCTCTATGCGGTCCAGATTTTAGCGCTTGGTAATAAAAGTTTGACTAAAAAATTAAAAAAATACCGGGAAAATGCTGCAGAAATATCTGTGACATCGACCAAAAAATTGCTGTAAACTTATACTTTAAAAGTTAGCGTAATATTTGTAAAAATAATTCTATTTTAGTAAATAAAAATCCGTATAATTAACGGATTTATTTTTGAACTATCCAAAAAAGAGTAGGGGAAAGAAGAAAAATGACCTATAATGAGAATATGCAACATAAGAAAAAAACAATTGGAATTATTGGTGGGGGTCAGTTAGGACAGATGATGGCTATTTCTGCACAATATATGGGTCACAAAGTAATCACTTTAGACCCTAATCCGAGCTGTCCCGCAGCAAAATGTTCGGACGAGTTGCTTATTGCTGATTACGATGATGTTGATGCCCTTCTAAAATTGGCCTATGCTTGTGATTTAATAACTTATGAGTTTGAGAATGTATCATCAAAAGCCCTACATGAATTAGAAACATGTGTAGACATTCCACAAGGCATCAGATTGTTGGAAATCACGCAGAACCGCAAGTTAGAAAAAGAGTTTTTAGAAGAGTGTGGGGTAAAGGTGGCACCATGGAAGCTGGTTTATGGTGCTCAAGACCTTCCAGAAAGGGTGACCAAGAAGCAGGTTCTTAAAACAACAACAGGCGGCTATGACGGACATGGGCAGGTCGTCTTAAAGAGTGACGAGGATTTGAAAGCGGCAATAAAATTAGCAGGCAGTGCCGAGTGTGTTTTGGAAGACTACGTTAATTTTTCTTGTGAAATTTCGGTTATTATAAGTGGAAATGGTAAAAAATTTGTTACCTTTCCCTTATGTCAAAACGAGCATATTAACAATATTTTACACCGAACAATTGCTCCTGCACTCGTTTCTTCTGAAATAAGCGAAAAAGCAGAACGCTTAGCTCTAGCAATAGCAGAAAAGCTCCAGCTTTCAGGGACTCTTTGTGTTGAAATGTTTCTCACAGAGTCAGGAGATATTTATGTTAATGAACTTGCTCCGCGCCCACATAATTCGGGGCATTACACAATAGAAGCTTGTGATTTTTCACAGTTTGATTTGCATATCAAAGGCATACTTGGTGAAGAATTGCCAAAGCCTCGTCTTTTAAAAAGGGCGGTTATGATAAATATCTTAGGTCAAGATGTTACTAAAGTTGAAAAAATAAACCGTGAACATCCAGAATGGCACATTCATGATTATGGGAAGTTAGAAGCAAAAGTAGACAGAAAAATGGGACATATTACAATTCTGACAGATGACATTTTAGAAAGTCTGGCGGAAATATCAAGTTTGAAGATATAGAGAATCAAAATGATAACAGGGAGGAAGAGGATGAACACGATTAGATTATCGATGGAAAGTAGAAAATCGATTTTTCGAATCGAAACTCTGAGTGAAGAAATTAATCCTGAATGGGCGATTGTATTTAGAAATTGCTTTAAAGATCCCCTGGTTGATTATTTGGAAAACAAAGAAAAAAATAGAGTGTGTCAATTGTTGCAAGGAAGTTCAACAAAGTGGCTTCAACGCTCTGCCATGCAAGCAAGCTTATATTTACCTCTTGCTTCAAATGATGAAATGATTCGAGAAATGATTGCTCATGTGTTAAAGCAGCATTTTGAGTTTGTCAATACGAGCTATTCTTCCGTAGAAATCAATGGAGAAGAGAGGAGTAAGGCTGAACTTTATCGTTTGTCCTATCCTCTACAGCTTGCCTATCTCTTTTATTTGAGGACAGAAGATATTAGTCAGTTCAGCCTGTTATTTACCTCAGCTTCTTCAAGAATTCTAGCCCTATGGGAAAAAGAGCTGATAGGGTCAGGCAAAAAGGTTATTCTTGAGAAAGAATTTCTTATCGAAGTCATTCAATATTTAGAAGAAATTTTTAGAAATATTACGCGACATGCTGCTTTAGAAGAACAAGCATTCACACTAAAAAAACGACTTGTCAGTCATGCCGAATTTGCTTCTCAAGAGGAACACGCTCTCTTTCGTAAGGGGCTTTTGGTAGAAACTTACCGAGAAAAAGAAAAAATTCTCAACCTTCTGTTAGGTAAAATGAAAGAAATACAGTACCAAGATACGGTGATAGATCTCTTGTTTTGCCAACTTTTATTGAATTATTTTAAAGTTTAGAAGCTGTATCTCTGAGTGAGGAGAGAACTTTTGAAGTACAATATTTTTGAAAATTATTGAGAAGATGGTATAATAAAATAAATTTACATTTGTAAACAAAGTGTTGATTTAATTTGCCTTGTTATGGTCATTATATCTTGCCAATCCTCTCTATTTTAGGAATGAAGAAAGAGAGAGTGGCGCATCTGTGCCGCTTTTGGCATTGAAACAGGAAGAGAAAAGTGCCATCCATGGAAAAACAAAAAACGACTTATAGGGAGAGAAGATGAAGGCATTTAAAACAAAGGATATGAACAGTAAAGAAGCGTATAAGCTTATATCTGGTCTTGTTGTCCCAAGACCTATTGCTTGGCTCACAACGCAAAATAGTCAAGGTGTTGTCAACGCCGCTCCTTTTAGTTTTTTTAATGTAGTTTCTAAAGAGCCTGTTATTGTCTCTATTGCGATGACAGAGATGAAGGATTCTGTCAGAAATCTTTTAGAAAGAGAGGAAGGGGTTATTCATTTGGTCAACACTGAGAATGTCGAAGCAATGAATCAAACGTCCGCCCCTCTTGCCGCTAATGAAAGTGAAGTTGAAAAGTTTGGAATCAGTTTAACAGCCTCTCAAGAAGTTGAGGTACCGGCTATCGCAAATGCTAAGGCTCGACTAGAGGTGACACTCTATAAGCACATACCTGTAGGAAAAACCAGTCATCTCATGCTTTTAGAAGTCAAAAATATACTGATGGATGACGCAGTTATAGACGAGGATAAACTTTATATTAAAGCTGAGGCATTAGATCCTGTTGCTCGTTTGTCTGGAAGAGCTTATACGGCTTTAGGTGAAACATTTGAAATCACAAGACCTATAAAATAAAAGAAATATCACTTGTTTATTTTAATGCTATTAGTGTCTTTTTCTGTCCTTTTGTTTTAAAATATAGATATAGAAAAGTTAAATTGACAATTTTAAAATAAGGGAGGTCTTTATGGAAAAACAGTACAAAAATATCATGGTCGCAGTAGATGGCTCTGAACAATCTGATAAAGCAGTGCGTGAGGCTGTTAAGATAGCTAAAGAAAATGAAACTTCACTCCTTGTTTTACATGTTAAAGACGATATTCGGCTTTATGGCTCAACCTACGGTGCACCGCTTATTCTTGAAAATCTAGAGGAGCAAGCGCGAGCAATTATAGATAGAGCAGCTGACATCATTAAGAAACAGGTTGAGTTCAAGACTTATCGTGTGGAGGGTTCGCCTAAGAAAGAAATTATTGACTTTACCCAAGAACATGACATTGATTTAATCGTCATTGGTGTCACTGGTAAGGGCGCATTTGATCGGCTACTGGTGGGCTCAACGACTGCCTATGTTATTAATCATGCGAACTGTAATGTTATGGTCGTCAAGTGACCTAAGAAGTAATCTATACACTTTATGGGGCTTGTATCCTCTATGGCGCTAGATGAAAATCTACTGCCATTTTTTTATAGCTGCAGTGGTTGATGAAAATGAAAGGACTCTCCCACAAGCCACTGCTTATATCTTCTTGCCCTCCCCTGTGTAGCAGCTCAGCCACAGCCTTTGGATAGCTTGAAGTCACTTTAAAAAGCTCTTTTCTCCTCATCTAAATACTATTTCACTTTCATTTTCTTTTTTTTTTATAATACTCTTAGAGTTTGTAACAAAAGAAATCTTCTTGTTACATCATATTTATGGAGTAGGTGGAAAAATAGAAATGGAACAAAAGAGAAAGCTAGGCGTTCTTTTAGCCATATTGTCGGTTTTGTTGTTGATTTCAGGAACCTTCGCATGGTTCTCCTTCACACAGCGGGCCATCAATGACCGCAGTGGCAATATCAACTTTGAAGAAGTCGGGCGCCTGCACGACTACTTTGACCGCGCCTCAGGCAACAAAGATGTCTTTGCGGAGAACTTTGGCGATGCACCTATCTTGGTGCGCGTTAAACTCCTCGAATACATGGAAATCAATGGCGAATCCTTAGTCCAAGCCGACCCCCAAGAGGTGGCAGAGGGCAACGCGGTTCAACCCATCAAGGAAGACACGGGCACATGGACCCCTTGGACACCGGAAGCCTCAGGCAACACAGTCGGCCAACGTGTCGGACCAGGTGCCGCCTTCAACGCCCGTGCCCGCTGGACCGTCGGTTGGAATCCCCGCGCAGCCACAGACGGCTCAGGTCAGCTGAATGCCCCCTACTTCATGCCGACCTTTAACCGTGCCCGCGACAACCACAAGACAGCTGCTGCAGGCGACGGACGTGACTGGACCCAGTCGGGCGAAGAAGCCGATACTTCAGCCAGTCCTGATGGGACCAATGCCGGAGCAGATGCCACAGGGGTCACCCATCCCGGGAATGGGACAGATGGCTACTGGCACAATGGCAGAACAGCCACTTCTATTTTAGGGACACCGCCCGATACAGAAGACGGGACACACACGGCTCGCCAGACCGTCATCCAAGACCAGCCGGTCATGTTGCTCAGCCAGTGGAATGCTCTTCCAGTGCAAGACCGTGTGGGGAACTTCTGGGTGGTGGATCCTCAAACAGGTTGGGCTTACTGGGCTAATCTGCTCTTCCCAGAGGAGGCAACCTCTTTCCTCCTCGATCAGGCTAATTTTTCTACGAGCGGGATTCGGGGAGATTATTATTATGGGATTAAGGCCGTTGCTAATATGGTTGCCAACACAGATGGTGATGTGTCTGCTCTTTGGGAGGAAGCCCCAGAAAACCATAGCGACCTTGCCAAGAAGTTGGTGGATGAAGTACGTAATGGCTTGCCTATCCTTGGTGAGATGGAGCCGGGTCAAACATTCTCTATGCGTGGGACACAGTACCGCTATCTTGAGAACAAGGGGGATGGGAATCACTTGGTCATCTCACATAGAGGTCCTTCAGTTGCTTGGAACACTATTCCGGGTATTAATAGTTATAATGGTTCAACAGCTGACCTTGCCGCACGAAACTGGCATGACAATCTGCCTTCTGTTATTCGCCGTCAAGTTCAACCTGTGCAAAAAGAATTTACGGGTACAGGACCTGATGCGTATATTCAAGGGCATCCGGAGTGGGTAGGAGCAGGAGGAGGTTCTTGGCCAGATATGCCGTGGGTAGATACTATTGGATTTACGCTAGACTTAACTTATAATGCCTTTACAGATGCTTTGCGCAATGACTTTGCGGAGGTGGATCCAAGTGGTGAAAGAAAGGCTTTTATGCTATCTCTTGCGGAGGTCAATCATCTTTCGGGACCAGGGAAAGCCTACCCAACAGCAGTAAGCCGAACAACGACACTTGATGGAACCAGAACCCCTTTTAATGCAGAAAGACCTTGGCTCATAGGAAATACAACAGGTGTTATCACAGTAGCTGCGCATGTAAACAATTCCTCCTTACACATATCTTCCCCCGCCCTCATCCTCCGCGACCAAGACGGTGCATGGACTTCAAAGATATAGCAGCAAAAATCCAGTGATTTTTCAAGAGGCCTTTGTTTTTCGTTATGGTGAATTTAAACTATTTTTTCTCTGAGAAAAAACAAAACGTGCTTAACTTCAGCAGTCGTATGCGCACAGTTAAGCACTTTTTCACTGACTTTTTTGTGTCCAATTTTTTCAAAATCAATGTTTTTTATTGATTTTCGTAAAACAAAAACCGCTCTGTTGAGCGATTTTTAATTTCTATTTTAGCTATTTTACCTAGCTATTATTCCCACTCAACAGTTGCAGGTGGTTTAGAGGTAATATCGTAGACAACGCGGTTAACATGGTCTACCTCATTTACGATACGTATTGAAATCTTTTGCAGAACATCCCAAGGGAGTTTCGCAAACTCTGCTGTCATGCCGTCAATAGAAGTAATAGCACGGATAGCAAGTGTATAATCGTAGGTCCGGCTATCTCCCATGACACCAACTGAACGAACGCCTGTGTTAACAGTGAAGTACTGCCATACGTCACGGTCTAAACCAGCGGCAGCAATTTCTTCACGGAGGATGGCATCAGATTCACGAACAACCGCGACCTTCTCAGGTGTCAAATCTCCCATGACACGAATGGCAAGACCAGGTCCTGGGAAAGGTTGCCGCCAAACGATTTCATCAGGCATACCAAGTTCCGTACCAAGGGCGCGTACTTCATCTTTGAACAGTGTATTTAAAGGTTCAATCAATTCAAACTGCATGTCTTCTGGCAACCCACCGACATTGTGGTGTGACTTGATTGTTTGAGCTGTATCCGTTCCTGACTCAATCACATCTGTGTAGAGCGTTCCCTGTGCAAGGAACTTCACGTCTTTAAGTTTAGATGCTTCATCATCAAAGACATAAACAAATTCGTTACCGATGATTTTACGTTTTTTCTCTGGATCAGAAACACCAGCTAGTTTATTCATGAAACGTTCTTCCGCATTTACACGGATAATGTTTAAGCCAAATTTGCCTCCCAACATATCCATAACTTGGTCGCCTTCTCCCTTGCGGAGAAAACCATGATCCACAAAGATAGAAGTCAATTGATCACCTATTGCACGCTGCAAAAGCACACCTACAACTGAAGAATCAACACCGCCAGAGAGGCCAAGCAAGACTTTTTTATCACCAACTTGTTCTCGGATTTTCTTGACTTGCATGTCAATGAAATTTTCCATTGACCAATCACCTTTAGCACCGCAGATATTCAAGGCAAAGTTACGGAGCATGTCTGTACCGTATACGGAGTGACGTACTTCAGGGTGAAATTGAATACCGTAAATGTTGCGCTCTGTATCTTCAACGGCAGCAAATGGACTGTTTGGGGAAGTTGCGACAACGTGGAAACCTTCTGGAAGTTTAACAACACGGTCACTATGACTCATGAGCACATCTTGTGTGTTAGGTGTATTGGCAAAGAGTTTAGACGGAGCTTTTAACTCAATGGGAGCAACACCATATTCTCGTTCAGAGGCACCTTCAACTTTACCACCTAATTTGTGACTAATCAGTTGCATGCCATAGCAGATGCCTAAGATAGGTAAACCGAGCTCAAAAATTTCGGGATCAATATCAAATGAACCTTCATCGTAAACAGAATTAGGTCCCCCAGAAAGAATAATTCCCACAGGATTTATTTCACGGATTTCTTGAGCTGTGACTTTGTGACTCATCAGCTCCGAGAAAACACCTATTTCGCGGATGCGACGAGAAATTAATTGGTTATACTGACTACCGTAGTCAAGAACGATAATTTTTTCAAGTTGTTTATCAGACAAGGGGGCCTCCTAAAAATTAATATTAAAATATTTTATCATAAAAGAGTTGATTATAAAAATGTTTGACATAAAAAAACAGTTATTTTAATTAAAGAGTAAGTTGTTGTTATGCTACTTTAAAATTTCTTCAAATAAATTTTATCAATGTAATGATTGGCAGTTTTGTGCAAGATGACTTCGGCGCGGTTACGTGTTGGCTCAATATAGTCGCGCAAGTTAGGCAGATTAGTGTTTGTCCATGTTTGACGAGCGAGCTGCATTACCTCATCGTAAGGCATTTTTGTGAATTGGTGATAATAGTTATGGGGATCATTTTCGGCAAGTTTGAGTAGACTGTCAAACCGTTCCAAGTACCATTTTTCAATCAATTCCTCATCAGCATCGACATAAATAGAGAAGTCATAAAAATCACTGACATAAAGAAGTTCGCTTTGCGGATTTTGGAGAACATTTATTCCCTCTAAAATCAAAATGTCAGGCTGGTCGATAATTTGGGTTTTATCTTCGATGATGTCATAAGTTTCATGGGAATAAAGGGGGATTTCACAGCGCTCACTGTTTTTTACACGATAGAGAAAGTCCAAGAGTCGTTCCATGTCATAACTTTCGGGAAAACCCTTGCGCTCAAGTATTTTGCGTTCTTTTAGAACAGATGTAGGGTAAAGAAAACCATCTGTCGTTACAAGTTCAACACTTAGTTTTTTAAATTCACGGGAAAGAAGCAGTTGAACGAGGCGCGCAGTTGTGGATTTTCCGACAGCGACAGATCCAGAAATTCCAATGATTAATGGTGGTGTTTGAACAATTTTTTGTAAAAACAAGCCTTTGGAGAAGCTTAAATCTTCGATGTTCTTTTTATATAAGCGTACCAAATGGATTAAGGGAAGGTAGACATCAATAACGTCTTGCAGTGAAATTTCATCATTGAGTGAACGAATGGCATCCAGATCTCTATTTGTCAAGGGGACTATGGAAGACAGGTATAAATTTTGCCAAGTTTCACGTGAGATTTCATCATAATTAATGAATTTATTCATAAGGATATTTTAGCACATTTTCTCTTTGTTTAGAAAATTTGCAGAAAGGAAGAGAGTAGAGTCATAAAGTAAGTTTTTTAAGACTCTGATTTCTGTTTGTAAAGGTTTTCTGAGAAAAAATAAAATATTTTGTGATAAAATAAACTGTGATGGTAAAAACAAATATGTATTATGAAGACAACCGAGATTTAGCACATGATGTGCAGGAATTATCGGTTGAACTTTTGGGGCTTCCCTTGCGCTTTCTGACAGATGCAGGTGTCTTTTCTAAAAACGCTATTGATTATGGCTCACGTGTTTTACTGGACAACTTTCAACCAGAGGAGGCAGAGACTTTGCTTGATGTTGGCTGTGGCTATGGGACACTGGCTTTAACCTTAGCAAAGAAATATGGCTTGAAAGCCACACTTGTAGATGTAAATAGCCGTGCCCTTGATTTAGCCAAGAAAAATGCAGATAAAAATAATATAGAAGTTGACGGTATTTTTTTATCAAATATATATGATAATGTTGAACAAAGCTTTGATGCTATTATTTCAAATCCCCCTATTCGTGCGGGAAAAGAAGTGGTACATGCTATTTTATCTGATGCTTATAGGCATTTAAATGATAATGGCCATTTGACTGTCGTTATTCAGAAAAAACAGGGCGCGCCGAGTGCGCAAAAGAAAATGAATGAGGTCTTTGGTAACTGCGAAGTCGTTGCTAAAGACAAAGGATATTATATTTTAAGAAGTTACAAGGAGAAACTATGACCTATAGAATGGTAGACCTGATTCAAAAAAAACGTGATGGTGGCCACTTTGATAAAGCTGAAATCGATTGGCTCATCTCTGGTTATGCAACGGGTGAAGTTCCGGATTACCAAATGGCAGCACTTGCTATGGCCATCTATTTTAAGGGAATGACGACAGAAGAAACAGCCAACTTAACCATGGCTATGGTTGCTTCAGGTAAAGAGTTTGATTTGTCTGCCATTCCTGGAGTTAAGGTAGACAAACATTCGACGGGTGGTGTAGGTGATAAAGTAACAATTATTTTAGCACCTTTAGTGGCGAGTTTTGATGTCCCTGTCGCTAAAATGTCTGGTCGTGGTTTAGGACATACTGGTGGAACATTAGATAAGTTAGAATCCATTCCTGGCTTTGAAATTGAAAAAACAGAAGAAGACTTTATCAGCCAAGTAAAAGATTCAGGAATCGCGGTGATTGGTCAGTCTGACGAGTTGGTCAAAGCAGACAAGCTTCTCTATGCCCTTCGGGATGTGACAGCCACAGTTGATATTATTCCATTGATTGCAAGCTCTATCATGTCTAAGAAAATTGCTTCGGGATCAAATGCCATTTTGCTTGATGTAACTGTTGGCGACGGTGCTTTCATGAAAAATATCGAAGATGCGCGTCTCTTAGCGCGTACCATGGTTGACTTAGGGAAGGCTGTCGGACGTGAGACGGTAGCAGTTTTGACTAATATGAACCAACCTCTAGGACATGCTATTGGTAATCGTAATGAAATTACGGAAGCTGTGAATACGCTAAATGGCAAAGGTACATCGGAATTCCGTCACTTTATCGCGGAACTGGCTCAAATTATGCTTGCATTAGCAGGTGTAGAAAAAACTGTTCCAGAAATCATCGAAAACCTTGATAATGGTAAAGCTTATGCTAAATTCCTTGCCATGTGTGAAGCACAACACGGGGATGCAACAGCATTTAATCATTTGACTGCAGAATTAAACGTGGCACATACTGTGGAGATTCATGCTGAGCATGAAGGTTTTATCTCACAAGAAAAAGCAATGGGTATTGGTATGGTTGCGATGAAGTTAGGTGCAGGACGAGCAACCAAGACAGATACAATCGATTTTGAAGCCGGTATTAATCTCGCAAAAAAAGTTGGTGACTTCGTCCAAAAGGGTGACCTTATCGCTACACTTTACAGTAATCAAGAAATTTCACCAGAATTGATTGCGGAGTTTAAGGACAGTATCGAAATTTCTGACCAGCAAGTTCATGCACCTGAAATTTTGGAAGTTATTCGCTGATGAAAAATGAACTTCCCCCTATTCCTAACGGAATAAAAGCTCTCTAAAGTGTAGCAGCGGCTGTACTTGGCGCAATTGGAATGAATCTTTGGGCACAGAATACGCTGCTCAAAATAGCACTTTTTATCCTTATCTTTGTCTTGGTTTATACGATGATTGGTATGCTTTACCTTAAAAATCGCAAGCCCAAATAATTTTTAACGTTTACAAATAAAGCGGACTTTGCCCGCACTATAAATAATAACTAGGAGAAGACCTAAAAATGAAAATCAATCAATACATTGACCACACAATCCTCAAAGCAGATGCGACACAAGAAAAAGTCCAAGCTATCGTTGATGAAGCAAAAAAATACAAATTCGCAAGTGTTTGTGTCAATCCAACCTGGGTAGCATTTGCTGCTGAACAACTCAAAGATGAAGTTTCAAAAGTATGTACAGTTATCGGTTTCCCTCTCGGAGCAAACACTTCAGAAGTCAAAGCCTTTGAAGCTACAGACGCAATCAAAAAAGGTGCAGACGAAGTGGACATGGTGATTAATATTGGTGCAGCTAAAGACGGTAAATGGGACTTGGTGGAAAGTGATATTGCAGCAGTTAATGCTGTTAAGGATGGCCGCATCCTTAAAGTTATTATCGAAACAAGTCTTTTGACAGATGAAGAAAAAGTCAAAGCTTGTCAAGCAGCACAACGTGCTGGTGCTGATTTTGTCAAGACATCAACAGGCTTTTCAACAGCTGGTGCTAAAGTTGAAGATGTAAAATTGATGCGTGAAACGGTTGGACCTGACATGGGTGTCAAAGCTTCAGGTGGGATTCGCAATCTTGAAGATGCTAAGGCTATGATTGCAGCTGGTGCAAACCGTTTGGGCTGTTCATCAGGTGTCGCAATTATGGAGGGTGAAACTGCCAATGCCAGCTACTAGAGAATTTATTGAAGCAGCACGTGAAGCGAGCAGTCATGCTTATGTCCCTTATTCCAATTTTCCTGTAGGTGCAGCACTTGTAACTAAGGAGGGTAAAGTTTATCAAGGCTGTAATATTGAGAATGCGAGCTTCGGCTTGAGCAATTGTGCAGAGAGAACAGCTATTTTTAAGGCTGTATCCGAAGAGCATTTGGAATTTTCAAGTCTGTATATTTATGGAGAAACGGCCGCTCCGATTAGTCCTTGTGGTGCATGTCGTCAAGTGATTTCAGAATTTTGTGATACAGATATGCCTGTTTACTTATTGTCGAAGTCAAGAGAAGTGAAAGCAACGACTGTTGGAGAATTATTGCCGTATTCGTTCCAAGAGTTGGAATAATAAGCTAAAATTACCTGTAAATTTGCTATTTCCGAACAAAGATGCGGATAAATTTCGCATTTTTGTTTTTAGCTTGAATTAATATATAAAATAGCTTAAAATAAACTTATAGATAAAAGCTCTTACTTGTAAGAGTTTAAAAAAATTTAAATTTGGAGGAAAACGTTTCCATGAAAAAACGTATTTTCGCAGTTGGTGCCTTGGCACTTGCATCAGTAGCAGTTTTGGCTGGTTGTCGCGGGCGTGATGCAGCTTCAGGCGGTGAAGCAAAAACAGATCTTAATGTCGCGATGATTACCGATACTGGTGGTGTTGATGACCGTTCATTTAACCAATCAGCTTGGGAAGGTTTGCAAGCTTGGGGTAAAGAGAATAACCTTTCAAGAGGTAAAGGTATCAACTATTTCCAATCAAATTCAGCCTCTGATTACACAGCCAACTTTAATTCAGCTGTTTCTGGTGGTTATAACTTAATTTTTGGTATTGGTTTTGGTCTTCAAGAAGCAACTTCACAGGCTGCTAAAAACAATCCAGACACTAAGTTTGCCATTATTGACTCTGTGATTGAAAACCAGCAAAATGTCGTTTCTGCAACATTTGCTGACCAAGAAGCTGCTTATCTTGCTGGTGTTGCCGCAGCTAAAACAACCAAGACAGATCACGTTGGTTTCATCGGAGGTATCGCCTCAGACATCATCACAGCTTTTGAAGTCGGTTTCCAAGAAGGTGTTAAATCTGTCAATCCAAACATTAAAGTAGATGTTCAATATGCAGGATCATTTAGTGATGCTGGTAAAGGTAAAACAATCGCATCAGCGATGTACTCTAGCGGTGCAGATATCATCTATCAAGCTGCAGGTGGTGTAGGAACAGGTGTATTTACAGAAGCACGTGTACTCAATGAAACAAAAAACGAAGCAGATAAAGTTTGGGTGATTGGTGTTGACCGCGACCAAGAAGCAGATGGAAACTTCAAATCGAAAGACGGTAAAGAATCTAACTTTGTCCTAGCTTCCACACTTAAGGAAGTTGGAAATGTCGTTAAAGACGTTTCAAACAAGGTAAAAGATGACAAATTCCCTGGTGGCGAAATTCTTAAATACGATTTGAAAAACTCAGGTGTTGACCTTGCACGTAACAATACCTCAGACGAAGCATGGAAAGCTGTTGAGGCTGCCAAACAAAAGATTATTGATGGTGAAATAACAGTTCCAGCTAAATAATAATTATACCAATTATGTAAACCAGCCGTTGTAGCTGGTTTTTTATTTGAAATTGGTATATAATAAGTAGAAAACGGAGCAAAGGGAGACAGCATGCAGAGAAGTAACCTTCCGAATTATGTACGGATTCATGATGAGATAAAAGAAGAGGTTGAAAAGTCAGTTTGGAAGATTGGAGAACGCTTACCGAGCGAACGAGATTTGGCTGAACGGTTTGGTGTGAGTCGTATGACAGCACGTCAAGCGGTGACTTCACTCGTTGACGAAGGAATTTTAGAGCGCCGTGTGGGAAGCGGTACTTATGTAGCGAGTCGGCGTGTGCGCGAAAAGATGCGTGGGACAACTTCATTTACAGAGATTGTCACTGCTCAGGGGAAAACACCTTCTACAGAACTTCTAAGTTACCTTAAGACATTGCCTAATGAAGTTGAGTGCGAAAAGTTACACATTACTAAAGACAGGACAATTATTCGCATGGAGCGTGTCCGCTATGCAGATCAAGTGCCTATTTGTTATGAAGTAGCAAGCATCCCTTATGATTTGGTGGAGCCTTTCGAAAAGAAAAGTATCACTTCTAACTTTTTTAATACTTTGACTCAGGCAGGATATGTGATTGAGCATAGTCAGCAAATTATTTCAGCTAAAAAGGTAAGTACAGAAGTAGCTGAATATTTAAAAATAAAATCTGGAGATGCTATTTTAGGATTGACTCAAATTTCATACTTATCAGATGGCCGTGCCTTTGAGTATGTGCTGTCGCAATATGTTGGCGATCGTTTCGAATTTTATCTTGAAAGATAGGGCAAAAAGCCCTTTATCAGTGTCGCTGATGCAAAATCTTGGTTTATTCATGCGCATAAAAAATGGAACCACATAAGCTTATGTGGTTCCATTTTTTATTTTCACAAGTTTTTTACAAGGTAACGGTGAAAGTTGTTCCTTTACCGGGAACACTAATCACATCGATATGTCCTTGTAACTCTCTTACGTTTTTATCAACAATTGATAATCCAAGTCCTGTTCCTGTCACTTGTGTTCGACTTTCATCCACTCGATAGAAACGCTCAAAGATTCTAGATTTTTCGATTTCTGTCAGACCAGGACCATTATCGGTTACGGTAAAAATAACTTTTTTCTTGTCTTTGTGGAGACCGACAAATATCTTTCCATGCTCATCGGTGTATTTTATAGCATTTTCAATCAGATTTTCAAAAATACTGTGTACCATTTGACGATTTGTCACTTGGGAAATATTCGAAATTTTTGTCTGGAGGAGCAAGTGCTTTTCATCAAGTAGCGGTTGAGATGAACTTAGAATTTCCTCGACAAGAGCTGCAAGATTAATTTTTTTCTTTTCAATATGGATGTTTTGTTTGGTCAAGAGTAAGGTATCTTGAACCAAGGCGATCAAGCGCGCACTTTCCTTACTGATTATATTCGAAAATTCTTGCCGTTCAGCTTCAGAAAGAGAGTTGTCTTTAAGCAGCTCAGCAAAGCCTTTGATTGAGGTCAGCGGTGTTTTTAACTCATGACTTACGTTCGCAATAAGCTCATTATGTGCATTAAGTGTGCGCTTAAAAGCTGTGATATCAAGTAGGGTAACTAAGAAACGATTGTCCAAATCCGGAAGCGGCGAAATACGGACTTGATAATAGGCATTTATATTTTCGAAATAGAAATCTTTTTCTTGAGTTGTTGGATTAAGCATCTTATCCACCAAGAAAGTTAAGAAGTCTGCGTAAGGACTGAAAATATCAAGATTGTGTGTATCTGCAAATTCATTTTTAAAAGCAGCATTTGTTTTACGAATCTTTCCTTTAGCATTGTAAATAAAGATGGGAAATTGGAAGAGTTCAATAAATTCGTAAATATTTTCTTTCTTCTCACTGTGCGATAAAATCTGATTTTGAATATATTCGCCTAAAGAGTTGAGAGCAGATGTCACTTTGTCGTCATTTTCACTCATCAGATAACTTTGTGTCAGAGGACTACGTTCAATATTCTTTATTTTGGCAACAATATCCTGTGTAAAGAGGTAGTTACGTCTGGCGTGAACAAAAACATAGAAGGCACAAGCGAGATAGATGAGTGTAGCAAAACCTCCTACCATCAGATTAGTGAACCAAGGGGAGGTACGGCTATCAACAGCATGGAGATATGCAGTTATTACACCGTCTTTACGTATCGGACTGGTGATTTCGATAGAGTGACGAGTGACCGATTGTGCATATTCAGCTCCTGCATCAATCTTTTTAGTTTCCTCATTTTGTGTGCGTGCAGGCCAGTACTGGAACTTGCTAGGGAGAGCCGCGTCAGGGTGCTCTGAAAGGAATGCTTTAGTCGTTTCAATTGCGTGTAAAACACGGTTTGTATCTGTTTTTAGAATCTGTATGTTGAGAAAAACGAGCAAAGTTACAGTCGCAACAAGATAAATAACTGTCGAAATTACAATGTTTTTAAGCTTTATTTTTTTCATCAGAGAAGTAATACCCAAATCCTCGTTTTGTTTTTATAAATTGATTGTCTAATTTTTTACGAATCTTACTGATTAAAACGTCAATAGTTCGTGTTTCTGCAGCAGAAGATATTCCCCAAAAATGTTGAAGCAATTCTTCACGCGAAATAACATCGCCCGAGCGCTCAATCAAAAGTTCCAAAATTTCGAATTCCCGCTTGGTCAAATCTAAAGGTTTTTCATCAAATATACAAACTTTTTTTGTAAAGTCTATCTCTAGACGATCAAACTTTAATCTGGCTTTTTCCAAAACCTTTTCACTTCCCAAAGTTTGGTTGTAGTACTGATGACGACGAATGAGCGCATTAACCCTTACGATTATCTCTTTTAGAGGTGTCGCTTTGTCCAAATATTCATCAGAACCTGAATTGAGTCCTGCCAGTTTCATTTCCTCATCATCTCGTGCGGTAAGTATCAAAATAGGTGTAAAATTCTGCTTTTTACGCAAAATCTCTGTCACCTCAATACCAGAAAGCTCAGGCATCATCAAATCCAACAAGATGAGGTCGTAATGATTTTTCTTGGCTTTCTCTAAGGCTTGCTTTCCATCGCTGACAGTTGTGACCTCAAAATCATTCTGTCTAAAGTTGTAAGAAAGTAAGGTTAAAATCGAACGATCATCATCCGCAATTAGAATCTTTTTCATTCCTCTATTATAGCATATGTGTAGCATGACGATCATTGATTATTATCTCATTTGAAACGCAGATACTATTTTTTAATGAATGCTTAGCCAGAACGTTGTCAATAAAAGCTAGAAGTTTGTGTTTGGCTGAGCAAGTTATAGCTGTAAAGAGCCTAACATCTACAATGTACTTATGATTACAGCAAAAATTATGATAAAATTATAAAAGATAAGGGAAATTATGTTATGAATAAATTTGAAAATGAATGTTAAAAAAACAGGAATTTTCTTAGAATGTCAGGGAATTATGGAAATCGAAAAAACAAATCGTATGAATACGCTTTTTGAGTTTTATGCGACGCTTTTGACAGATAAACAGATGAATTATATTGAACTGTATTATGCAGATAATTACAGTTTGGCTGAGATTGCTGAAGAGTTTGATGTGAGTCGTCAAGCCGTCTATGATAATATCAAGCGTACAGAAAAAGTTTTGGAAGGTTATGAAGAAAAACTGCATCTCTATTCCAATTATGTCGTTCGAAATCAGCTCATTGATAAACTTTTGGAAGAATATGCTTCTGATAAACATTTAACTGCGCTTTTACATGAAATCCAGAAAATTGATGAAGACGAATTTTAAAGAAATATTCAAAGGAGTTTAAAAATGGATATACGCATTATTATACCGCTTATTCTTTTGACAGCTATCTACTTCGGAGTCTGTTTTTACAGTCTTCTGACAAGGCCGAAAGTGAAATATCTCCCTAAATGGGGCTGGGCACTAATCTGTATTATTTCTATACCTTTAGGAGGGATAGTTTATTTTACTTTGGGAAGGGATATGCATGAATAAAATCATCGACATTGAAAGCCTGACGGTTTCGTTTGGAAACTTTGAAGCATTAAAAAATGTTACTTGTTCTATTGAGGCTTATCCTGGAATTATTGGTTTGATTGGTCCAAATGGTGCTGGAAAAACAACCTTGATTCATGCTATTTTGGGTCAGCATAAAGCCAGTCGAGGAAAAATAAAGTTAGCTAACCAAGCTCTAGCTTATTGTCCAGATACACCAGAATTTCCTGCCCATCTTACTGCAAGAGAAGTTCTTCAACAAAGCTGTGCTTTACACAAAAAACCAGAAAATGCAGAACAAATTGAAACAACGCTTGAAAAGGTAGGTTTGGCAGATTACACCAGTAAAAAGGTCGGAGGCTATTCACGTGGGATGAAGCAACGCTTGGGTATAGCAGTTGCGCTCTTGCTTGATCCGGTACTGATTTTTCTTGATGAACCGACAAGTGCCCTAGATCCTATTGGTCGCATTGAAATTTTACAACTTATTATGAAAGTGGCACAAGAAAAAACTGTGGTTGTTTCGAGTCATCTCCTTGCAGATATAGAGAATATCGCGGACAGACTGCTTGTGTTGGATCATGGTCAATTGATTTTTCAAGGAAAGCTTCATCAATTTATTGAAAACAGCCAGATGGATGACTTTGCAGAACTCGAAATTAAAAGTGAACAAGTCAAGCAAGAAGTAATGGACATTCTTCAAGTTAATGATATTGAGTTTTATCCTGAAATTACTGGAAAATTGATGGTTAAAGGTGAATACACTGAGAAGCTTTTACAAATTTTCCCTGACATAGGTGGAAAGATAGGTGTCTATCGGGCAACAAGTAATAGCCTAGAGCTGGCTTTTGAGCGGGCCATTATGGGAGGCGAAAAATGAAAAGATTAATTTTTCTTGAAACAAAGATATGGTGGCGCAGTGGTCGTCTGGGAATTCTTTTCTTTTTGTTTATCTTTTTCGGTATTACTTCGCCTGTTTTAATTTACTACATGAAAGAGTTTTTATCAACTTTTAGTGGGACAGAGGGCACGATTATTCTTATGCCAGACCCTAATTGGAAATCATTGATGGAATCTTATTTTAGTAATATTTCTCAAATTGGCTTGTTTGTCTTAATTTATTTTGTTGCTGATACTTTTAAGATAAAGAAAGAGAGTGCTTTAGGACTTTATTATTCGACAGTGGCGCGAAATTCCTTTATATTGCAATTGCCAAAACTTATTCTTGCTTTTTTTGTAACTGTGTTGAGTAACTTTGCGGGCCTTGCCAGTGCAGTCTATGTAACTTGGGTTTTCTTTCCGGCTATGGATTTTGGGAGAGTTTTTTCGGCAAGTGCACTTCAAACTTTGGCTTTACTTACTCTGGTGGTGTTTGGTAGTGCTATTGTTGTTTGGGCAAGAAAAACTTTTCTGGCAGTTGTTTCTGTGCTTGTGCTCGTGGTCATCAGCTCTATCCTACAGACCTTGAGTGATGCTTCTCAATGGCTGCCGCTCAGTTTGCTTTCACCCATTGATGTTTTAAATGCGCCAGACCAAGTAAATTTCGTGACAGTCGGTTTTTGCTTAGGCATTATATTTTTATCACTTATGGCTATCTTAGCACGACCGCTGCGCGTGAAATATTAGATAACTTGTGATATAATGAATGTCTGGAATTCATTCCACCGTAACGGGGGCGTTACGGATTCGACAGGCATTGTCGCGCATAAACTGCAACTGGTGGTGATGTCACCTAAATCCATCGCAGATAAATATAACTGCTAAAAATAACACTTCTTACGCACTCGCTGCCTAAACACCAGCCTGCGTAGCTGATGAACGTTCGCCGATGGCGTTCTGAAGCTTTAAACCTTAGTCGGATACGTTTTTATGGTGGCTTTACATAAAAAAAGAGATTTCAAAGCACCGCAAATTTCTGCTGTTTGAGACTGGCTTTGGAAATTTGTTAAACTAGAGAAAGTCCTATGGTTGTAGACGTTGATGTAGCAAGGTGTCTGGACAGGGGTTCAACTCCCCTCGCCTCCATTGTATGGTTTTTACTACTTTATATAAGTCTGGAAATCGCTCAATAGAGCGGTTTTTAATTTTAAAATAGATATAAATAGTTAAAAACTAAAAAAGACAGGCCCAAAAACAGATCTCAAAAAAAATAAAAAAACTAACTGAAGAAGAGCCAGTTAGAAATCAATATATTACAGATAATTATGTTAAAGGTTGTTTTTTGTGGCCTCTCTGTCAAGAGTAACAGCAGGATAATCTTCTCTATATTCTTCACCAAAAGCGCTAAAGTAAGTAACTTGACGTTTGATAAAGTCGACTTCATATCTGATAACCCCAGCTTTCCAAGCAGCAGATAGGAATTCAGGAAAAGTCGTTTTTCCTGCTTGATCTGCACGTAATGCTTTGATGAGTGCTGCTTGATCAAATGTTGGGCATGGACCAACACGACCAATTAGTGGTGTGCCAGGATTTATGAGTGATTCTGATTCGGAAAAATAGAAGCTATCACATGAGGGAAGATGCCAAATGTTTTTAACGATGCCTTCTTGCCTAAAGCATTCCACAAGATAGGGGAAACTATTGACTTTTGGCTGAATTTGGTTAGCTTTGAGTAGTGCTCTTTGAAGGTTTTTTGAAATCATTTGTATAAGCTCTTTTCTTCACCAGTGTTCATGATGTAATTAAACCATATTTTTAAGAAGAAGTAAATCTATTTAAGACAAGCTATAAGGAAAGTCAAAATTTTAAGTAACAAAAAGGCATCTACTTAAACGGTGAAGTAGATACCATCACGAGGAATATTCATCCATTGCTATGAGCTCCTTATGCTAATTCTTCCAAGTTATGTATTGCTTCTTCAATGGTACGACCAAGACCATAGACTTCTGGATTATTGGCCAAAAATACTTTAAAAATATCTTTTGAAGTATCTAGAGATACAGTATACTTGAAATTTTTATTTTTGTTAGTGAATGTCATAATGCATTCTCCTTTCTCTTCATATTGACGAAAGGACACTATAACGAACATAACGAAATTCCAATAACATTGTAACACATTCTTTTTAAAAGCACAAAAAAGCGGTCTTGAAAATTCAGATAAATTCTATGATGTTTACAATCCACTAAAATAAAGTGACAAAATTGTTAGCAAATTTTCTGAAGTTACTGTAAAGAAATCAAGATTAAAATTCTTGAGACGATGAGTATGAAAGTTTTTTTAAAGGAAATAATTTCGTTTTTGGAAAAATAAAATGTACAATAGAACTATAGATAACAACATCAAAGGGAGGAATATAAAATGGATAAGTATTATAAAAATATCTTGGTTCCAGTTGATGGCTCGGAACAGTCCTATAAAGCGGTAGATGAGGCGGTGCGTATCGCTCGCCTGAATCAGGCCAAATTGCATGTACTTACAGTAAAAGACCTCAATAAGTATTATGGCGCAGTTCATAAAGGAATTTTGGAAACACCGGGCTTGGATCAACTGGCGAAAGATATTCTAGCAAACTGTGCAGATATTATCCGCGAGCAAGTTGAATATGAAACTTATGAAGTTGCAGCCAAGCCTAAGCTAAGTATTGTTAACTTTGCTGAGGAAGAGGAGCATAAGATTGATTTAATTGTAATCGGTGCAACGGGTACAGACATGTTTGACCGTTTGCTTGTAGGTTCAACAACGAATTATGTCGTTAATCACGCACCCTGTAATGTTATCGTAGTCAAAAAATAGGAAGCAAAAGCAATTTCTTTCCTCTGAGAAAGAGAATTTAGCCAGTTTTTCTTCCAATAAAATTTTGATAAAATGTTCAAGTTTCCCGAGGTGGAAGCTTTTTTGCATGTGTGCAAAGTGGAGAAGACTTTGATACGAAAATGTTGTTTAGGGGCGATTATGGCACACTTTCCTAAAAATATAAATGAAAGCAAAAATCTTACCTGCATTACTTTGTCGGGGATTCAGGTGAGAAAAAACTATTGTGCGCATGTTTAATTTTCAGAATCTCCGTGTAGAATATGCTGGAAAAGTTTGACTTTTTAATTTTTTATGGTTCAATAGTAATAGGCTCGATTATTGAGCTGATGTATAAATGAGAGAGGACAAACAGATGATTGAAAATATGCTCGATTGGGTGGCAAGTTTGCCGCTTTGGCAAGCAACTTTATTCTTGTTTATTGTTGTTTTCTTTAGAGCACAAATGACTTTTGGACTAGGAAAACTCATTCATATGGGAATACTAAAGACAAAATGGGGGAAAAATGCAGAGAAATCAGAGGAAAATCAAGCAGGAATGCGTGCGCTCCAAAAATATGGTTGGCCGGTTATTCCTCTAAGTTTCTTAACAGTGGGCTTCCAATCTGTAGTGCAGCTTGGAGCAGGTATGCTGAACTGGAAATGGAGCAAATACACACTTGTGGCTCTTCCAGGATATTTAATTTGGGGATTTGTCTATGCCGCTGGGGGGCTGACACTTTTCCGTTCGATTGCGAATGGTTCCATTGGTCTATTGATTCTTTTTATCATTATCGTATTGCTACTTTGGAGTGCTGGGAGTTTTTTGATTAAAAAACTAAAAACTAATATTTAGCACGATGTAATCATAGACATGTTTTATTGGTTGCCTTTGGTAAGAGAAGGCAGCTTTAATAAATAAAAAAGACTGAGACAAAAGGTCTAAAAAACGCTTAATTAGATGTAAAAGAACACCTTAATTAAGCGTTTTTATTTTTGAGTAAAATTGAAAATTTGAGCCTTGTCAAAGCTATATGCTGCTAATGCATGTGCTGCATCTCGTTTTTCTTCAATCACGCTAATATATTCAGCAGCTGATTGAAAATTTTGGAAATCATTATCGTCTAGTACAAGTGTTTTTTTAGTAATACTTGACTCGCCCAGGACAATATATTCTGTTGTTGCAGCAGTAAAAATTTTCCCTCGCTCATCTGTAGTACTTACTGCTTTAAGATCAGATGTCCATAGTGCGGGAGTTTTTGAAAGTGATGTTACATGTTTGAAAGTAAAATCATTTCCTTTTTTATTTACATAATTAATTGCGTGAGCATCTATTAACTTCTCAGCTGAATTTTTACTCAAGACCAATGTATCTGTTTTGGCGTTGTATTTTGCTTGGACATTGATGTGAGTTTTGATGGAGGATTGATTGTTTTCTAGTCCTTTTTCTAAGCTTTTTTTCTCTTTGCTGTATAAAATTATGCCATGGACAGGCTGATGAAATAAGGCTACGACCTTGCTAACAGTAAAATATCCTCCAAGGATGAATAGAATTAAGACAGGAATAATCCAGATTTTCTTTTTCGACATGTAAAGCTCCTTTTTTAAGTTTTCTTTATCTTTAGTTTAACAAGATTTGCTGCTAAAAAACTTACTCTTCTGTAAGATAAAATAAACCGCACAATCGTGCGGTTTATTTTTGAATAAGATTCTCAATCAGCATAGAGCTTTCTTCAATTGAACGCTTACTGACATCAATAGTTTCAATCCCTAACTGTTCAAAAAGAGTTTCAGCGTAAGCAAGTTCTTCAAGTATACGTTTTTCATCAGAGTACATTGATTTTGTTTTTAAGCCCAAAGTCTGCTCTCTAAAGCTTCGGATATTGCTTAGACTTTCGGAGGTACTGGTTAGGCCAATAATTTTATGAGGATCAACTTTAAAAAGCTCTTTTGCCACTTCAACTTCAGGAATAATCGGTAGATTTGCAACCTTGTATCCTTTGTTAGCTAAGTACATGCTCAGAGGAGTTTTAGAGGTACGTGATACTCCCAGAAGGATAATATCAGCGCTTAAAAAACCTTTAGGATCCTTGCCATCGTCATATTTTACAGCAAACTCAATAGCAGATACACGATTGAAATAAGCTTGATTCAGGCGATGAACACTGCCAGATTCTTGAGTGGGATGTTCACCAGATAGCTTTTCGATGATTTGGATGAGAGGAGACATGAAATCCACATAGGGCAAGTTATGCGCTTTGGAAAACGCTTCTACAAAGTCTACTAAAGACTTATCCACGAGAGTAATCGCTACGATAGCTTGCTCTTTTTTCGCATCATTTAATATTTCCAGAAGTGATTCTTTGTCATTTGTAAAAGGATAGAGGTGGACATCTGATAAGTCCACAGTTGGAAATTGAGCCACAACAGCAGAAATAATTTTTTTGGCAGTTTCCCCGACAGAGTCTGTGATTAAATAAATTTTTATACTTTGCATTTTGTCCCCTTTAGTTTTCATCTTGAATCTTATTGCCTGTCTGAATGAAGGCTTTCATGATATGCTTGATTGAAATTTTGCCGACCACCTTTTTTGAGCCTTCTTTTTCGACGACGGGTAAGCTGTCAACTTCATAGCGTGAGAGAATATTTCCAGCTTCAAGAAGGGTTTTACCTGGACTGATTGTGTGAATATTTGGCATCCGTGTCATTATGACAGCGACCGGTGTTTTTTCCAGATTGTTCCCAGTAATGGAAAATCGTAGGAGGTCTTTACGAGAAAGAAGCCCAGCGAGCTCTCCTTCCTCGTTCTTCACATAGATACTGCCACTATCATATAAAAAAAGGCTTGTGGCGGCATCATAGACAGACATACCCTGATCGATAACCAACGGTGATATCATAAAGTCTTCTACTTTTTGTGAATAGCAACTTTCTAAATAAAGAGAATGCATCTTCTGACCGGTGTAAAAATAGCCAACTTTTGGCTTTGCATCAAGTAAGCCAGTCATCGTAAGAATAGACAGGTCATTTCTCAATGTTGCACGACTTAAGCCGAGAGTTTGAGCAATTCTTTCACCACTAATGGGTTGTTCTGATTTTACAATATTAATAATTTCAGTTTGTCTTTTTGTGAGTTTCAATACGTGCTCCTTAATAAATAGGACATACTATATATTATAGGGGAATTGTTGTAGAAAAGCAATATATAGAGATGCAGGAGATAATGAATAGAAGTCTACAAAAAAAGAAGGCGATTACATAAAACTTGACAATATATGTGACATACTATATAATGTGATTGTTCGTTAAATAGTATATCACATTTATAGAGGAGACAATTATGTCAATGGGAAAAAAACGTGTTTATGATTTTACTCAGGGATCAAAAGAACAAAAAGATCTCTTGGGCGGAAAAGGAGCGAATCTAGCTGAAATGACCAGCATTGGTTTGCCTGTTCCTCGAGGTTTTACAATCACAACGGAAGCTTGCCTAGAGTATCTGAATTCAAAAAAATTGGATGCAGAACTAATCAAGGAAATAGAAAGTCATATTGCACTTTTAGAAAAAGAAACGGGGAAAAAATTTGCGGATAATGAAAATCCCCTTCTCGTTTCTGTACGAAGTGGTTCAAAATTTTCAATGCCGGGTATGATGGACACTATTTTGAACCTAGGGCTGAATCATCAAAGTGTTGAAATTCTTGCCCAGAAAACAGGCAATCCAGTGTTTGCTTACGACTGCTATCGTCGTTTGATTCAGATGTTTGGAGATGTTGTCAAAGCTGTAGATAAAAATCTTTTTGAAGAAGCTTTAACGGACTATAAGATGAAACATGGCTATACATCTGATACCGAAATGCAAGCAGTAGACTGGAAACAGATTATTAAGCAATTTAGTGAAATTTACCTGAAGGAAGTCGGTGAAAAATTTCCGCAAGAGCCAGCTGAACAACTTTATGCAGCAGTAGAAGCAGTCTTTACTTCTTGGAACAATCCGCGAGCAGTCACTTATCGCCGTATTCATGATATTCCAGACACATTGGGGACGGCAGTGAATATTCAGGAAATGGTCTTTGGCAATACAGGATCAAAAAGTGGAACAGGTGTGGCTTTTACACGTAATCCAGCTACTGGAGAAGGAGGTGTCTTTGGAGAGTTTCTGATGAATGCTCAAGGAGAGGACGTTGTTGCAGGAATCCGGACACCGCGACCTATCCAGGAACTAAAGGAGGATAATCCTGATATCTATAGACAATTTGAAGAAATCTGTCAACAACTAGAGGCGCATTATCAAGATATGCAAGATATAGAATTTACTATAGAAGAAGGTAAACTCTTTATTTTACAAACACGAAATGGAAAGCGTACTGCCAAAGCAGCTTTTAAAATTGCGACTCAGTTGGCAGAGGATGGTGTAATAAGTAAGAAAGAAAGTTTGAAGCGTTTAGCGCCTTCTATGATTACTCAGCTTTTACATCCAGTATTTGATGAACAGTCACTTGCGCAAAATCAAGCAATTGCAAAAGGGTTGCCAGCCAGTCCAGGTGCAGCCTATGGAAGGGTTTATTTTAACGCTCAAGATGCTCAAAACGCACATGAATCTGGTCAGAAAGTCGTCCTTCTCAGAACAGAAACTTCTCCAGAAGATATAGAAGGCATGCTTGTGAGCGAAGCTATTGTGACTTCTCGTGGAGGAATGACTTCGCATGCTGCTGTTGTTGCGCGTGGGATGGGAGTTTGTTGTGTTGTTGGGTGTGAAGCACTTAATGTCAATGAAAAACTGAAGCAGGCGCAGTACGGCGCTCAAATTATAAAGGAAGGAGACATTGTTTCGGTAGATGGTACAACAGGAAATATCTACCGAGGTGAAATTAAACTTGATAAGGCACAAGATTTAGAAATTTTAGGAAAAGTTCTAAAGTGGGCCACTGAAATAGGCGATATGAAAGTTAGAGCCAATGCAGAAACAGTTGAGGATATCAAGACAGCCTTGGATTTTGGTGCCAGTGGAATTGGTTTAGCACGGACGGAGCACATGTTCTTCGGTAAAGAACGTATCCTTGAGATGCGTAAAATGTTTCTGTCTGAAGAAGAGATGCAGCGCAAAAAATCCCTTGAAACTTTAAAAGAGTATCAGAAAAAGGATTTCTTAGAAATTTTAAGTCTAACGGAAGGTATGCCGTGCACGATTCGACTTTTAGATCCCCCTCTTCATGAATTTATGCCTAAAACGAAAGAGGAGTTTGAGGAAGTTGCAAAGGCGTGTGGTCAGTCTGTAGATTTTATTGTTCAAAGAGGAAAAGAATTAGAAGAATTTAATCCGATGTTGGGACACAGAGGATGCCGCTTGGCTGTGACGTATCCAGAGATCTATGAGATGCAGGTTGAAGCAATAATTGAAGCGGCATTAGACCTGGCTCAGGCAGGAAAGCAAGTGAAACCTGAGATAATGATTCCTTTAATTTCAGAGGAAAGAGAGCTAATTTATCTTAAGGCACTTCTTGAAAGTAAAATTCAAAAGCTTTTTAAGGAAAGAGGGAGCGAGGTTGCCTACAAAATCGGTGCTATGCTGGAAATACCAAGAGCTTGTTTGACAGCTGACAAGTTGGCAACGGCTGCACAGTTCTTTAGCTTTGGTACCAATGACTTGACGCAGCTTACTTATGGCTTTTCACGCGATGATTCTGTGAAATTCTTGCCTGAGTATATCGAAAAAAGGATTTTGAAGGATGATCCTTTCCAACATTTGGACCAGGACGGTGTTGGAGCATTGATGAAGACCGCGATTGGACTTGTGAAACCAGAACATCCTGAAATCAGCTTTGGTGTCTGTGGTGAAGTTGGGGGGGATCCCGAAGCTGTAACTTTCCTCAAAAAAATAGGTTTAGACTATGTTTCCTGCTCACCATATCGTGTGCCAGCCGTACTTTTGACTATCGCACAGAGCAGCACGAAATAAGCAAATAAAAAGTTTGGGACAGAAGTAAAAAGCTAACCGTTCTGAGCTCAAATGACATACAAAAACGCTTAGCTCTCGCAGTTTCATGCAGATGACTAAGCGTTTTTCGTTCTTAGAATTTTTCCCAATTTCTTTTAAGTGCTTATTTTAGGTCACCCCAGCGATTCAAAAGAACAGTTCCGATAATGAGGACTAGGATTGCGGAGCATTGCAAAAACAGGCTCAGTTGAGAGGTCTCATGATTTGAAATCAAGAGTCTTACGATAGAAGCTATAGCAATATAGATATATTTTTTTATTGTAGGGTGATCGTTATCAGCGAGATAATGTATAATTAACTCTAGAAATTCCAAGAAGAGGAAGAAGGTCAAGATACGATCAATAATGTCATAGAAGCTATAATCAATAAAGCCTGTAGAAAAGGATGAAAGAAGCATCCAGATTTCTTTAAACATAAGAAAGGTAATAACCAGTCCGAGCAAACTTAAACAAACTTTTATGATGACATTAAAACCTTTTGACAGAAAATTAAATTGAGTCAAATCATAACCTCCGTTTCATTAATCGCGAAATTTTATAATTTTAGTATAGCACAGGAAGAAAGCTCTTGAGGAAGATATTGTCTGAAAAATAAGTGAGTAGAGAATGTTTAGAAAGAAATGGAGGTGAAAACTTTTGAAGAAAAAACAAGCATCAAGGTAAAAATTTTATTTTTACCAGTGGGTGAAAACACTGTCAATTTTATACTGAAAAATGATATAATATTATTGTGACGTTTGTGTTACAAAAAAAGAAATGTATAAAGAAGGGAGTCCCGTATGGATAATAAGGAAAAAGTGCTTCACACATTCAAAAACTCATCAGAAATGTTAGATGCAAAAGCTGTAGCTGACGTGACTGGAATTGAAAAATCAGAAGTAAGTAAACATATTGCTAAACTGAAAAAAGAAGGAGAACTGGTTTCTCCTAAACGCTGCTTTTATGAAGCGGCTAAATAAGTAGATGAGTATTGTTTTGGAATTTGCAAGAGTTGCAAGAAATAATTTATTTAAGGAAAGAGAAAAACATAATGATCAATCTCTGTAATATGCTCTATGTATCAGATGTACAAAAGCATTCCGAATTTTGGACTAAGATTGGCTTAACTGAGCTCAGACGGCAAGGTTCAGGCCAAGAAGAAACTGTGATTTTTGCTGTAGATTCACAAGCTCCAAGTGCACGTATTCAACTTTGGAATCTTGAATTTATTCGACAAAATTCACCTGAGGTGGCCGATATGAAAGGCTCACTCCTTTTTACTGTAGATGATTTAGAAGACTGGCATGCGCGTGTCTCTGCCGCTACGGATAAAGTCAGCGCTATCAATAATTTCCAAGGTATGGTTAACTTTAACTTTCAAGATCCAGATGGAAATTACTATGCTTTTGCTGAATCAGAGTTGCCAGAATAAATGAGCGTTAGTAAAGTCTTTCGATGGAAGGACTTTATTGTTTTTAATCTCTGAAAAGAGGCCAGTATAGAAGGATCAAAATATGAAAAATTGCTTAAAAAAGGGAGTTTTAAGATGATTAAAGAAAGCTTGTTGTCGCAACTTGAGGTTTCATGGGCTTTATTGGAGTATCATTTGAAAGATCTATCTGTGGATGAAATGAATTTTGAAGTAACACGTCCGAGTTTATCAACCAAAGGGTTTCCAGAGACAGAAGCTTATGATATTGGCATGCCAACCATTGCTTGGACATTGTGGCACATAGATTTTTGGTGGTCAATGGCGCTGGACTATAATTTTGGCAATGGGCGCTTGACGATGGAGGAAATTGACTGGCCACGAGATGCGAGTACAGCATTTTCACACTTGGCAGACCTAAAAAGTCAGTGGGTCAAGTGTATAGCCGAAATGTCAGAGGAAGAGTTTGCACGTTCCAAAGTAGGACAATGGCCGCTTCAAAATAAGCCTTTTTATGAGCTTGCAGGTTGGTTGAACTTAGAGTTAATGAAAAATGCTGCTGAAATTGGAAGTGCTCGCTTTGCCTATGGAGTTAGGAAGGAAAAATAATTAGAGAGAGAGCGTTTAGTTACAAGAAAACTTTGGGAGAAAACAGATTTGGAGCACTGGTAAAAATCAGTGCTTTTTAATGCAGAAGAAGCCAGTGGGTGAAATATTAGCAAATGAAAAAGCGTAATGAGAAATATTTGGAGCAAGAAGTTATTAATTTTGTTTAGAGATACTGTGAGATAATTTTGGAAAATCTATTGCGTCAAAAATAACACAAATACATAATGGCGAAGGGTGCTGAAAAATGATAGAATAATAGGGTTGAAACAAAACTATGTAGTGGATAGAATATTTTAAGCAATACGAGGAATGTGTTAACTGGATGAGCATTAGCAGCTCTTTGCAAGAGAATGATTTGAAAGAAAAAGAGGTTGTGAAAAAACAATTCCTCGCTTGAAAAAACAAAAAATGAAAGGCTGTAACTCCTGTTACAGCAAGGTTTAGATATGAGTACAATCCAATGGTTCCCAGGGCACATGTCCAAGGCCCGCCGTCAAGTACAGGAAAATTTAAAATATGTTGATTTTGTGATTGAGCTGGTAGATGCACGTTTGCCGATCAGTTCACGTAACCCGATGTTGGATAAAATCATTGGGGATAAACCACGGCTTATCGCTTTAAACAAAGCGGACTTAGCTGACAGAAATGCCGTGAAATCTTGGCTCGACTTTTTTGAAAAGCAAGGCGTTATCGCCCTAGCTATTAACTCGAAAGAAGAACATACAGTAAAACGTTTGATTACTGCTGCAAAAACGTTAATGGCTGAAAAGATTGCCCGAAATGCTGAACGTGGCATTCAGAACAGTGCATTACGTACGATGATTGTTGGTATCCCTAATGTCGGGAAGTCAACTTTGATGAACCGCTTGGCAGGAAAAAAGGTCGCTGTTACAGGAAACAAACCAGGGGTCACAAAAGGACAGCAATGGTTGCGTACCAATAAAGAACTGGAAATTCTTGACACGCCAGGGATACTCTGGCCAAAATTTGAAGATGAGCAAGTGGGCCTGAAGCTTGCGTTAACAGGAGCCATTAAAGATCAACTTTTGCCAATGGATGACGTTACTATCTTTGGACTGCAATATTTTTTGAAGAATTATAAAGAGCCAACAATGAAACAGCTCCGAATGAAAGAAGAAGACACAGTCTTGGAAATGCCAGAGTTGATTATGGAGCTCACAAAGCGTTTCGGTTTTCGTGATGACTATGACCGATTTTATCAGATGTTTGTTAAAGATGTTCGGGATGGCAGGATGGGCGAATACTGTTTGGACAAGGTAGATGACTATGCACACGATTAAAGAAATAAAAGAACATTTAGCTCGTTTAACGTGCATTAGTGATGTGGAGGCTTTTCTTGAAGATCCTCGCGCAGGGGTTAAAGCAGCTGTTAAACGCCGTAAAAAAGAGATTTTAGCAGAACAAGCCGAAGAAGAACGTCTTGAAATAATGCTTGGTTTTGAACGACAAGCCTATATGCAAGGCTTTAATTTAGTCGCAGGAATAGACGAAGTTGGGCGGGGACCTCTAGCAGGTCCAGTTGTAGCAGCCGCTGTTGTCCTACCTAAAAACTGTAAAATCAAGGGGCTAAATGACAGCAAGAAAATTCCTAAATCTAAACATGAGACCATTTTTAATGAAATTCGAGAAAAAGCACTGGCTATAGGTATAGGCTTAGTGGATAATGAAACAATTGACCGAGTGAACATTTATCAAGCAACTAAAATAGCTATGCTACAAGCAGTAGAAAAGTTAGACTTGAAACCCGACTACCTTTTGATTGATGCAATGGAGTTGGACATTGATACACCACAACTTAGCCTTATTAAAGGAGATGCCAAATCAGCAAGTATTGCAGCAGCAAGCATCATCGCTAAAGTGACACGAGATCGTATCATGGAACAGTATGCGCAGCAGTACCCACATTATGACTTTGAACATAATGCCGGTTATGGTACAGCCAAACACTTGGCTGGGCTTAAAACCTTCGGTGTTACACCTATACATCGTAAAACTTATGAGCCCGTTAGAACAATGATAGAAAAATAAGCAGGTCACTACAGAATGACTTGCTTATTTTGTATAGTATTTATCCATGATTTCTAATCTCAAGCCATCTATTTCATCTAAGGCAGCAGTTAAACGGCTTCTAAGGAAAATACTTTCACCACGAGTGATGATGCCATCATAAATAACTTGAGAGTAGTCAGCATTTACCTGAAGTATTTTGATTTTCATTTCTTCCAAATTTTCTGCGGTTACAGGGATATCAAGATTCATTGTACGATCTTTATAAGAAAAATTTTTCAATGATTCGATATTACGATTAGGTATGAAGGCTGTCGCTCCATCATCTGAAATTAAGGTAATGGACCGGATACCTACAGATGTGACCTCCCCTTCAATATCCAAGTTTTCAAACCGAATCCAATCACCAACATTAATTTGATGCTCGACAATAATGAAAAAACCATTGATGATATCAGCCACCAAATCTCGACCAGCAAAACCAAGCGCAACACCTAGAATCCCGGCTCCAGCAAGAACATTAGCTACAGGGACACCTAAAAGTGAAAGGATTGTATAGATCCATAGAAAGGCTGTGAGATAAGTCAAGGCGCTTTTGCTTAAACGAGCCAAGGTCATGATGCGAGAAGAGTCAGCCCAAGAGCGCTTGCTGTAATTTTTAAAAAGATAGTCGACAATTCGGATACTGATACGATATAAGATAAAGAACAAAAGACTGACTAAAACAACGTAAATGAGTTTATCAAGAAGAAGCTGCCCTAAATCTTGAAAATTAATTCTAAAAGTATTCATTTTATTTCCATTTCTATAATTTTTTGTGACAAACGCATGAAGAACGATTTTGGCGGAATTTGATTATTTTATGAGGGACAAGTTTTCATGGTTTTAGAATGAAACAACATGAGAGAGGTTTTCGGGTTCTCATAAATTCTTCATGTGCTTGTTCTGTAATTTTCTGAATTTACATTGAAATCACATTCAAAATAGCTTATAATTAATAATTATAGCAAATACTAAAAAAATTTTAGGTGATGAACTTTTTATTAAAGCACCTATGGAAAAATGAGGGAGGACAGAATACAATGACAATTAAATTGGATTGGGAAAACTTAGGTTTTGAATATCGAGAACTGCCATTTCGGTATATATCACACTTTAAGGATGGAAAGTGGGATGAAGGGAAACTAACAGGTGATGCAACACTGCATTTGTCAGAAGCTTCACCTGCGCTTCACTATGGTCAGCAAGGCTTTGAAGGACTGAAAGCCTACCGAACAAAGTCAGGGGACATTAATCTCTTTCGCCCTGACCGCAATGCCGAGCGTCTCCAAGCAACAGCGCGTCGCTTGCGTATGGCAGAAGTACCTACAGAAAAATTTATTGATGCTGTCAAGCAAGTGGTAAGAGCCAACGAAGAGTTTGTTCCTCCTTACGGAACAGGAGCTACACTCTATATTCGCCCCTTAATAATTGGTGTTGGCGGTCTTGTGGGTGTAAAACCAGCGGATGAATATATTTTTACTGTTTTTGCCGTTCCTGTTGGTTCTTACTTTAAAGGTGGACTTACTCCGACAAACTTTTTAGTTTCAAGAGATTATGATCGTGCAGCGCCACATGGTACAGGTGCAGCTAAGGTTGGTGGAAACTATGCTGCATCCATCGAGCCAGGACAAAAAGCACATGAAGCAGGCTACTCAGATGTGATTTATCTTGATCCTGCAACACATACTAAAATTGAAGAAGTTGGCGCTGCTAATTTCTTTGGTATCACAAAAAATAATGAATTTGTTACCCCTTTGAGCCCTTCTATTTTGCCCTCAATTACAAAATATTCATTGTTACAACTGGCAGAAGAACGTTTAGGAATGACAGCCATTGAGGGAGATGTCTTTGTTGATCAGCTTGATGATTTTGTTGAGGCGGGGGCATGTGGGACAGCTGCCGTGATTTCTCCTATTGGTGCTATTGATGACCAAGGAAAACGCCATGTTTTCTATTCAGAAACAGAAGTTGGTCCTGTGACTCAAAAGCTTTATGATGAGTTAGTTGGGATACAGTTTGGTGACAAAGAAGCGCCAGAGGGCTGGATTTATAAGGTGGATTAATACTCAATGCCCGTAACCCGCTAAAGCGAGAACGGTCAAACGCAAAGCCCTCTGGGGCTTTGCTTAGAGTCTTACTAGGCCTCAGCGAAAAGTTTCTTTCTGTGAGAAGTGATAGAAGGAGTAGTTGTTGTGGGCTGTGGTATGCTCCAATGAACAATTGAAACATACAAAGAACACGACAAATGAGCCTAAATTTGATATAATAAGGAGAAAAATTTCGAAAGCGATTTTATAGCTTTCTTGTAGGAGAGTATTAATGAATTTATTTGTTGCAATTTTACTTATGCTTGTCTTTGCTGTTGCAGGTTTTGCAGGTGGTGCTTGGTTTACACAAAAGCAAACTAAAAAGCTCTTGATGGAAAATCCACCATTGAATGAAGATGCAGTGCGTATGATGATGGGATCTATGGGACGCAAACCATCAGAAACACAAGTACAGCAAGTACTTCGTCAAATTCGTAGTGCAGCAAAGCAAGCAGACACTAAGAAAAAGTAAATTTTGGAGGTGTTTATGGACAACAGACCTATTGGCTTACTAGACTCAGGAGTTGGGGGCTTGACCGTTGTTCGAGAGATTCTCCGTCAATTACCAAACGAAGAAATTGTCTATATCGGTGATACGCAACGTGCGCCTTATGGGTCACGCTCAAATGAGCAGATTACTGCTTTCACTTGGGATATGGTCAATTTTTTGCTTTCCAAAAATGTAAAAATGATTGTTTTTGCTTGCAACACAGCAACAGCGGTAGCTCTGGATGAAGTCAGAGCAGCCTTGGATATTCCTGTTGTTGGCGTTATTCTTTCGGGTGCTTCAAGTGCAATTCAGAAAACAGTCAATAAGAAAGTAGGCGTGATTGCAACGCAAGCGACAATTAATTCTGGACAATACCGCAAAGTTATTCAGTTTAAGTCATCTAGTGTTGAGGTCCTCAGTTTAGCGTGCCCAGACTTTGTCCCCTTGGTTGAGTCAAACCAGGTTGACACAGAAGCCGCGAAAAACATTGTTGCAGAAACTCTGAAACCAATGGTTGGTAAAGTGGATACTTTGATTTTAGGTTGTACCCACTATCCATTGCTACGCAAGCTTATTCAAAAAGAGATGGGACAGGATGTTCAACTCATCGACAGTGGTTCAGAAACCGTGCGTGATGTTACTGTTTTACTTAACTATTTTGCTCTCAATGGTGAGGAACGCGACAGCATTAGACATTGTTTCTACACAACGGGTGATGCAGGAGCTTTCCAAGTAATGGCTGACCGGTGGCTCGGTGCAGGAAAGATAAGAGCAGAACATACTGAACTTTCTTCAGAAAGAACGCTACTTATCGCAACGCGGAATGATGGAAAAACACAAGAATTTAAGCGTCTCTTTGAAGAGTTTGGTTATAAAATCAAGAATCTCAAAGATTATCCAGAACTGCCAGATATCAAAGAAACTGGGATGACTTTTGAAGAAAATGCACGCTTGAAAGCAGAGCAAATTGCAGCAATCACTGGTCAAGTCGTAATCGGTGATGATTCGGGTTTGTGTGTCGATGTTCTCGGAGGATTACCAGGAGTTTGGAGCCATCGTTTTGCTGGTCCCAATCCTACGGATGAGGAAAACATTGCAAAACTTCTCCATGAGCTTGCATCAACTGCAATTACGCCAGAACGGCGTATCGCGCATTTTCATACGACATTAGTTGCTGCTTATCCTGGACATGAAAGTTTAGTGGTTGAAGCAGATTGGCAAGGTCGTATTGGTCTAACACCGCAAGGAAAAAATGGTTTTGGCTACGATCCTATCTTTTTAGTTGGAGAGTCCGATAGAACAGCTGCTCAGCTCTCTGCTGAGGAAAAAAATACAGCATCACATCGTGGGCAAGCTTTGCAAAAACTAATGGCTGAATTGCCAAAATGGCTAGAAAGCCTTAAAAAATAGAACGGGTGTGAAGTTAGCTGAAAGGAGTCTTCTTGATGTTTATCGTAATGAGTGATTCACACACTAATCGTGAGACAGTTAAAAAAATCAAAGAAAAGTATGAAGGTACAGCTTCAGCTTTATTTCATTGTGGCGATTCTGAGTTACCGAGCAATGATGAAATATGGAAAGGCATTACTGTAGTCTCAGGAAACTGTGACTATGATGACGGCTATTCAGAAGTGAAAATGGTGGAGGTTGAAGGAAAGAAAGTCCTTATCGCTCATGGACACCAATTTTATGTTGGATTTGGACTTGAACGTTATTCCTATTTTGCTGAAGAGAAGGAAGCCGATATTGCGCTCTTTGGACATATACATCAACCTGTTGCACAGATTATAGGAAAGACTTTGTTTATTAACCCAGGCTCTGTCAGTCAGCCGCGTGGGGAAATAAATATAAAAATGTATGCTGTTGTTACGATATTTAACAACGGTTATAACGTTTCTTATCATGATTTGGAGCATAAGAAAATTCCAGACTTACAGTTTACTTTTAATCTGTAGAAAAATAGGTAGGGTAAAAATGATTGATAAAGCTATTGAAAAATATTTCTTGGGGCAGAGTGAAACTTTTATAAAAGCTGCTGATGATGTTGCTGTCTTGTTTGATGAGCACAATGTTTCACATGCAAAACTTTTACTAAGTCAGTACAAATATTCTAGGGTTCCAGTGCTTAATAAAAATAAAGAGTATGTTGGAGTTGTAGGTCTTGCAGATATCGTTGAATTCGAAATGGGAGAAGATTTCTTTTATGAAAAATCAATGAGCACACCTATTTCAGAAATTGTAGATACTGGAGTAGAAACAGTGAGCCCGTCTGCATCACTTGAGGAAATTCTACATAAGTTAGTTAAAGAACCTTTCTTACCTGTAGTAAAAAGAACAGAATTTGTTGGTATTATTGCACGCCAAGAAATCTTGAAAGCTATCAATGCTTTTGCCCATGAATTTAGTAAAGACTATGATATTATCAAACGAAATCCCTAATTTTTTAGCCAGTAAAAACTTCTCAGAAAATACAAAATCAAATTATCTTTACGATCTACGAAATTTTGCAGAATTTTTTGAAAAGAAAAGCATTTCTCGAGAGTCGCTCTTACTTTATCGTCAGTCCTTAAAAAAATTGGCAGTAGCTGCACAACGCCGTAAAATATCAAGCGCTAATCAGTTTCTGTCTTACTTGTATGAAAAAAATTTGCTGAAAGAATCTCATAAGATTCAGCAAGTGAGCACAAAAAAGAAAGCAACAAAACAAAAAGCTGAGCTCAAGAACCTGTCAGAGATTTATCGACCAGTAATCTCGCCAGGGCACTTTTTAGCTTTTCTCATTCTGGAATTTGGCTTGACATTTGCAGAAATTCAGCAATTACGTTGGGAAAATTTCAACTGGAAATTCAAAATTTTGACGGTAGAAAAAGCGGGCTTGAAGAGAGTATTACCCATTCGGGATAAGTTTGCTCTCTATACACAGAGAATTACTAATGCAGATGAACTTTTTGTCAAGTCACGTCAGTTTCTCTATCTTGAGCTTAGAAAGTATACAGATTTGACGGCAAAAGAGTTACGAGAACAGTATATCTTGAAGCAGGTTAGAGCGGGGAAAAATGTCTATGAGTTGGCAGAAGCTCTAGGTTTATCTACAACTACAACTTTGGAAAAATACTATAAATGATTGAAGAAATAAAGATAAAAATCAATGATTTTGAAGGTCCTCTCGATTTACTTTTGCATTTGGTTGGACAATATAAAGTTGATATTTTTGAAGTGCCTTTGGTTCCGATTATTGAGCAGTATTTAAATTTTTTGAAGACAATGAAGACTTTAGAGTTAGAAGTTGCCAGTGAATATATGGTAATGGCGAGCCAACTTATGCTCATCAAGTCTCGCCGTCTTTTGCCTACAGTTGCAGAAGAGTTCATCGAAGATACGGAACAGCTTGAACAGGATATTTTGGCTCAAATTGATGAATATAGAAAATACAAGGCCTTGTCACAAGATATTGCACAAATGCATGAAGAACGTAGCCGATTTTACTCCAAAGAAAAAACAGAAATTATTGGTGAAGATGCTGTACTTTTACAAGATTATAGCAGTTTGGACTTGTTTTTGGCTTTTAACAATGTTTTGGAGTTGCACAAACAGTCTTTCACAGATGAAAACACAAAGATAGAAGCAGAAAAATTTTCCATCTCTGACAAAATTGCCGAATTATCAGGTCTCTTTTTGAAGAAAAGCTCTTACACCTTTAGCTCATTATTTTCGAAAAAAACATCCAAGGAAGAATTGCTTACTACTTTTATGGCACTTTTGGAGTTAATAAAAACACAACAAATCACGTTCAGGCAAGATGAAGTTTTTGGTGAAATTCTATTAGAAAGAGGTCAAGATG
This sequence comes from Lactococcus ileimucosae, assembly GCF_943193185.1. Classification (GTDB taxonomy): domain Bacteria; phylum Bacillota; class Bacilli; order Lactobacillales; family Streptococcaceae; genus Lactococcus; species Lactococcus ileimucosae. The sequence goes on along the minus strand of NZ_CALPDE010000005.1, from coordinate 3,765 downwards.
GACAAGCTAAATAAAACAGCTGTTTTAGAACTTTTGCTTTTCGTTGCAGGTGAAGAAGGACTTGAGTTGAATCAGCTGTCAGAGCTTTCTGGTATGAGTAAGTTTGCTTGTGAACAACAAATAGAGCGTTTGGTTGAAAAATATCAAACAGACAAAGAATCTGCATTGACGATTATTGAAACAGCTGGAAAATATAAGCTAGCCACAAAAGATATATTTGCTGATATTCTTAAAAACTATGCCAAAACACCACTTAACCAAAGTCTCTCACGCTCTGCTTTGGAAGTTCTTTCGATTATTGCTTATAAACAGCCAATCACACGGTTAGAGATTGACCAGTTACGCGGTGTGAATTCCAGCGGAGCCCTCTCTACTCTCCGGGCCTACAACTTAGTAGAAAAGACAGGCACGCTTGAGGTTGTTGGGCGTCCAGGGCTGTATGAGACGACAGAATTCTTTTTAGACTATATCGGAATCAATAATCTTTCAGAGTTACCAGAAGTTGATGAAAGTCAGTTTGTGGGGGAGCAGCAGGTATTATTTAATGAAAATGGGGAAATAAATGAGAATCAATAAATTTTTGGCGCATGCAGGTGTAGCCAGTAGACGTAAGGCAGAAGAGCTCATCTTATCAGGAAAAGTATCTGTTAATAACGTCATAATGACCAACTTGGCTTATCAAGTCGAGGCAGGAGATCGTGTGGAAGTCAACGGTATTGCCGTTTATAATGAAGAACCTGTTTATTATATGCTTAATAAACCACGTGGCTATATTTCTAGTTCAAGCGATGACAAGGGACGTCAAACCGTTATGGACTTGCTTCCTAAAGGAAAAGAACGCATTTATCCTGTAGGTCGTCTGGACTGGGACACGAGCGGTCTTTTACTCTTAACAAATGATGGAGAATTTACAAACCTGATGACACACCCTCGACACGGTGTTGAAAAGGTTTATATTGCTAAAGTTGAAGGGCAAGCCAATAAAGAAAATCTTCGTCCTTTAACTCTGGGGATGACTATTGACGGGAAAAAAATAAGTCCAGCACGTTATGAAATTATGAGACAAGATAAGGTGAAGAATAGTTCACTGGTTAGTTTGACTATCCATGAAGGACAAAATCATCAAGTTAAAAAAATGTTTGCGGCAGTTGGCTTACCGGTTCAAAAACTAAGCCGCGTCCAATATGGCCCCTTAAATTTAGAGGGACTAGCACCAGGTCGTTACCGTCGTTTAAGTAAAAAAGAAGTTTCTCAACTGATGAATGCAGTTAAACAATAAGTGATTTCCGAACAATATTTATAAATATTTGAAAAAAATTTATTTATCGCGATCTTTTCTTGATTAAAAAAATAAAATACGTTATACTATATCAATATTAAAAAATCTTATTTATACTTAGAATATGGCTGAGTGTCTCTACCCTGCACCGTAAAAGCAGGACAATAAGAGGGTTTTTTATTTGTGCAGTATGGCTTTGAATGTAAATGTTCATGTCTTGAGTGATGCCTTATAAATCATATCTTCTTTTGTCGTTTAGAAATGCTCTACCTTACCAGGTAGGGCTTTTGTATTTGCTAGAGACGAGCAGTTCTTAGGTATAAACATTTAGGAGAAATCATGAAGTTATTGGAAAATCGTATCGTACGTGATGGACAAGTCCTTGGAGATCAAGTTTTAAAAGTTGATAGCTTTCTTACTCATCAGGTTGACTATGAACTGATGAAAGCAATCGGACAACGTTTTGCTCAGGTCTATAAAGACCAAGATATTACTAAAGTTGTAACTATCGAAGCCAGTGGCATTGCGCCAGCACTCTATGCTGCTGAAGCACTCGGTGTACCAATGGTTTTTGCAAAAAAATCAAAAAATATTACAATGAACGAAGAGCTACTGACAACAGAAGTCTTTTCATTTACGAAACAAGTGACTTCTACAGTTTCAATCTCTCGTAAATTTATTTCTTCAGAGGATAATGTATTGATTATTGATGACTTTTTGGCCAATGGTCAAGCTGCATTAGGGTTAGAGGAGCTCATCAAGCAAGCAGGGGCGCAAGTGGCAGGCATTGGTATTGTCATCGAGAAGAGCTTTCAAACAGGGCGGCAACTTCTGATTGATAAAGGTTTAACAGTAACTTCCTTGGCTCGCATCGAAAAATTTGAGTCAGGCAAAGTTGTATTTGCGCCAGCAGATGATGCTGTCTGGGATTAAGAAGGAGTAGAAAAGATAATGTTTAAGATAAAAAGACAAGCCAACGGTCAAGCAGCAGTTTTAGGTTTACAGCATCTCCTTGCGATGTATTCAGGCTCAATTCTGGTACCTATTATGATTGCTTCTGCTCTCAACTACAGTGCAATGCAGTTGACTTATTTGATTTCAACGGATATCTTTATGTGCGGTCTGGCAACCCTGCTTCAACTTAAGATGACCAAGAATTTTGGTATCGGTCTTCCTGTTGTTCTGGGCGTAGCGTTTCAGTCTGTTGCTCCACTCATTATTATTGGGCAAAAACATGGTGATGGCGCTATGTTTGGTGCCTTAATCGCATCAGGTGTCTTTGTTATTGCAGTTGCAGGTGTTTTTTCTAAAATAAGGAAATTTTTCCCTCCTTTAGTCACAGGTTCAGTTATTACAACGATAGGACTGACTTTGATTCCTGTTGCGGTTGGAAATATGGGAAATAACGAAGCAGCACCGACAACTAACAGTTTACTGCTTGCAGGATTTACTATATTAGTGATTCTCCTTGTTCACATTTTTGCTAAAGGCTTTATTCGCTCGATATCTATCTTGATTGGTTTAGTTGCAGGTACTGTTTTAGCAGCTGGCTTACATATGGTTGACTTTTCAGCCATTAATCAAGCCCCTTGGGCACACTTGCCAGTCCCTTTCCGTATAGCGATGCCCCGCTTTTATTTAATCGACTGCCTGATGATGATTATCATCGCTATTGTTTCTATGGTGGAGTCAACAGGCGTTTACTTGGCCTTATCTGATTTGACAGGTGAAGAGTTATCTGAGAAACGTTTACGAAACGGCTACCGTTCAGAAGGGCTTGCTGTTTTGCTTGGCGGTATCTTCAATACCTTCCCCTATACTGGTTTCTCGCAAAATGTAGGTTTGGTCCAAATGTCAGGAATCAAATCACGTAAGCCAATCTATTTTACCGCAGTCTTTTTAATTGCTTTGGGATTGATTCCTAAATTTGCTGCTATCGCACAACTTATTCCAGTACCTGTGCTTGGTGGTGCTATGCTTATTATGTTTGGTATGGTTGCCATGCAAGGGATAAAAATGCTTGGGACAGTTGATTACAAGGACAACCAAAACTTGTTTATTGTTGCTATTTCAGTAGGCATGGGGGTTGGATTTAACTCAAGTAATCTATTTGTTAGCCTGCCAAACTGGGCTCAAATCTTCTTGTCTAATGGGATTGTCGTCAGTACAGTTTCAGCCATTCTTCTTAACTTAATTCTAAATTCTAAACCTGAAGCAGAAGCTGTAGTGAATGCTCATGAAGTAAAGGTGAACTGAATTTTCTATCGTCTATAAGCTATAAATAAACGCTCAAGCTAGTTTGAGCGTTTTACTGTTCTCCGATAAATTTACTTTTTTAACTGCTACAAAGTCACCAACTCGTCAAATTCTTCCTCGCTTTTCTCATCAAACACTCATTTCATTTGACCTTTTTTTTTTTTTTTATACTATAGACTCAGAAAGTAAACGTAACATTAGAAATGTAGTTGTAATGAAAATCTAAAAGT
>NZ_CALPDE010000004.1 GCF_943193185.1 Lactococcus ileimucosae | reverse complement strand
GACTATACGCATCATGATGACTTGTCAGACTTCCTGACAGCCGTACAGAACGGTTCTATCGATAACAACTGGGGGAATCCGGGACCAAATGATGATGTCCAACCTGACCAAATCAACTTTAGCATCATGGCACCGGGGACTATCTTCACCATGGCTGGGGAGCAGTACCGTTATTTGGAGAATATGGGAGACAATAATCACATGATTATACGTAATGCGGCAATTCGTAATACAAACTTCTCGACGATGGACCAACGGACCAACGACTGGTATGCTGGCCTTGACTCCTCCGTTCAAGCGCGGGTTCAGCGGGTATCTGACAACTTTGTGACGGGAAGTGTTAACGGTGATGAACTCACTTGGACAGCAGGTCAGTGGCGCTGGTTACCAACGAACCTAGATACTTTTCCTGAAGTTACGGCGGATGAGACTCGAGTTGACCCGAGTGGGAGTCCACGGGCATTTATCCTTTCCTTAGCAGATGTGGTCCGCTTGTCAGGTCCAGGACGTGCTTTCCCTGATCATGAGGCACGTGTGGGCTCAGGACCAGAAGGCGACTGGTGGTTGCTGCGCACGCTCGCGACAGATGGTGCCTGGCGAGTGCAACGTTATCCCTCTATTGGGGTATTGTCCAGTCACCATGCAGGTTCTGTTTTAGGATACGGTGGTGTGCGCCCAGCCTTAATTGTGCGTTAGTAAGCCTTCTTTTCGAGAGACATGGATAAGTGTAAGACGGTATGAAAAAAAGAGGAATCGCTCAGACAGGTGATTCCTCTTTTTTATTAACAAATAATACTTCTTCTTTCAGAAGTTAAAGTCAAAGTGTCATTGGCTTGTATCTCAAAAGTTTCTCCATCAATCTGTACAGGTTGGGTGGAATGAGGTGTGACAGACACGGCAGTAGAAACACTGTGGTGGAAAATATCGTTTTCTAAATGTCTTCCTTGAAGGACACTCGGGATAAGTGAAAATATTTTAGGCATACTGTATTTGTCCAGCTCGATAAGATGTATCTCTTGATTGAGGTTTGAAGCCTCGGGAGCAATTTTAACCCCACCACCAAAATAAGGGTGTTTGGTAAAAGTAAGGAGAAAAGCATTGTCAAACTTGAATGTATCCTTTAGATTGTAAATAGAAATACAGAAAGATTTTTTGCTGAACAAAACGTGTAGAGCTGTCATAAGATAAGAAAGCCTGCCCAGTTTGATAGAGTTCAGGAGCTTTTTTACGTGACTGCCGTTTGTAGCCTTGACGATAGCAGCATCCAGTCCTATTCCTACATTATTGAGGGCATATCCTGAAAAAGATTGGGATTTGTATCGCATGACATAAAAATCTTTTGCCTGATTATGGCGGATGTTTTTAAAGGCTTGAATAGGATCGAGGGACAGTCCGAGACTGCGGGCAAAATCATTGCCAGAGCCTGAGGGAATATAGCCAAAGGAAAAATCAGCGGGTAAGGCGTTGAGGGCGAGAGAGATGGTGCCATCTCCACCTAAAATAAGGAGTTGATCCTCGGGCTTTTTTTCTTCAAGAATTTGCTGGATAAAGGATGCTTCTTGACCCGTACGCTCAGTCGCAAAGAGTTTATATGATAAGCCGTTTTCTTCAAGATAAGGCAACAGGAGTTTCAATGAACGCTCCCCTTTGCGGGAACCGGCATTTGGATTGGCAAGAATGTAATAAATCATAGAACTATTCTATCAAAAAAATATATTTTAGAGGTAAATAACATAAGGATTGCGAATGATACGAAACTTTTTCGTAAAAGTAACAAGCCAACAGGAGGATTTTGAATGAGGCAAAAAAACGCGAAAAGTCTTTTATATGTTATAATTAAGAGAAACAGTTAATTATAAGTGAAGAATGTCGGTTTATAAAAATAGAACTAAGGGTTATCGGTAAGCTGACCGGCATAGAAAAATATAGGTTAAAACATGCAATACGAAGAAATAAACGAAAAAACGATAAAGATTAGCCTAACTTTTCAAGACTTGGTTGATCACGATGTGAAGCTCTCAGATTTTTTTACCAATCAATCCATGGTTGAAAATCTTTTTTATGAGCTTGTAGAGGAGCTTGGACTTGAAGAAAGATTTTCATCAGGACTTTTGACTTTCCAAATTCAGCCTTTTCCAAAAGGTGTAAACATCATTGTTACAGAGGAAAACATTGACATTGATCCGACCACGCTTCCGGATGATCCAGAAGAGTTCGAGCAGCTCATGACAGATTTTTTTGGTCGTGTTGAAGATTTGAAGCAAAATGGCGGAGCAAGTCCAGATAAAAACACAACTGAAAATAAAGAAACAAAAGTAAAAAGTAAGCCGGACCCGGACTTTGTCTTTTATTCTGTCGAGTTTGATAACATGACGCAACTTTTGGCAGCTGTGAAAAATGTCAAAATTGAGGCAGAGGAGTCAGAGCTTTACGGCTATAAGGATAAGTTTTATCTGATTATTCTTGATAATCAAAGAGCAAAAGGTAAAACAGAGGTAAGTGCAATGCGGGCACGCATGTTAGAATATGGGCAGGAAACAGCAAAAAGTCGTGAAACATTACAGGAGTATGGAGAATTATTGATAACCACTCGTGCTTTGGAAGTTCTCTCTAAAATTTAAGATATGATAGATACTATAAAAGAAATCCCTATCAAAGGTATCCCTTTTACGGTTGAGTTCTTTATTGTTCTCTTTGTTACTTTTGGGATGTCCTTGATATTTACACCCTTAATGACCTTTATCTCACGCCGCATAGGAGCAGTAGATAAGCCAAATGAACGTCGGATCAATACGAAAGTCATGCCTTCAGCAGGAGGACTTGCAGTTTTCCTGTCTTTTGCTATTTCTACTCTCTTTATTCTTCCCCTAATTGTACATCCACAACTTCCTTGGGTGGGGGTAGGCCAGCCCCTCGCTCCTCGTTCTCAACTGGTTACCTATACGAGCTATATTCTTCCTTTTATCTTTGCAGGGGGAGTTGTAGTTATTACAGGGCTTATTGATGATGTCAAGGAAATATCGCCGAAGATGAAGATGCTTGGGCTCCTCATTGCAGCTTCAATCACCTGGTTCTTTACGCATGCGCGGTTTGATAACTTGAAAATTCCTTTTGGTGGTCCTTTTTTGGAGTTTCCAGTTTGGTTGTCTTTCATTTTTACAGTCTTTTGGATTGTATCTATTACAAATGCGGTAAATCTAATCGATGGGTTGGATGGGCTGGCTAGTGGTGTTTCCGTCATTTCCCTATTTACGATGGGAATTGTGTCTTACTTCTTTTTACCTAGTCCAAACATATTCTTGCCCATCACCATTTTTACTTTGGTAGCCGCAATTATGGGCTTTTTCCCCTATAATTATCATCCGGCAATTATTTATCTGGGGGATACGGGCGCCTTGTTTTTAGGCTTTATGATTTCTGTTGTTTCTCTACAAGGTTTGAAGAATGCAACTGCTGTAGCCGTTTTGACACCACTTTTAATTTTGGGTGTTCCATTGACAGATACTATCGTAGCCATGGTTCGCCGTAAGCTCAACAATCAAAGTATTTCTAGTGCAGATAAGATGCATTTGCACCATCGCTTGATGCAGATCGGCTTCACGCACCGTGGGGCTGTGTTAGTTATTTATGGTATCGCGGGTATCTTTGCATTCATCTCCTTGATTTTACAAGTCTCAAGTCGTATTGGTGGTATCTTCTTGATTATTGCTCTGCTACTTGGCTTAGGGCTCTTTATTGATATGGTCGGAATATTGGGTAAGAATCGACAGCCTTTCCTTAATGTATTGCGATTTATTGGGAGTTCAGACTACCGTGAGCAACTTATAAACAAGAAACGAAAAAAAAGGTATAAACATGATAAAACAGGACGGAAATGATTTTTCGCCTGTTTTTTAATACGCGATCTTCCTTGTGCCTAAAGGCACTAATGAAGAAGAGAAATTTTTATATAAATTTCCTGAGGTTTTTACTAGTCAATAATCAAAAAAATATCGTTTGTGGTTATTTTTGCCACAGCTATCTTTTTCGTTCTCAAAGCTGATAATGATGGGGAATGAGTGATGTACATTACTCTTGACTACCTTAAAAAATGCATTCAAAAATATGTTTGAATTTTATCAAGGATAATTCGGATAAAAAGCAGATTTACTCCTTTTTTGATATAATGAAGGATGAAGTGTAAAAGATATTTTACTTATGAATTGAAGGAGTTAGAATGGCAACTTTAGAAATTAAAAATCTTCATGTAAGTATTGAAGACAAAGCAATCCTTAAAGGTGTAAATCTTACAATTAATACCAATGAAGTACATGCAATCATGGGCCCAAACGGTACAGGTAAATCAACCTTATCCGCAGCAATCATGGGAAATCCAGCTTATACAGTTACTGAAGGAGAAATTCTCTTAGACGGTGAAAATATCCTTGAATTAGAAGTTGATGAACGTGCGCGTCTTGGGTTATTCCTTGCAATGCAATACCCATCAGAAATCCCAGGAATTACGAACGCAGAATTTATGCGTGCAGCCATCAATGCACAACGCGCAGAAGATGACAAAATTTCTGTTATGGATTTCATTAAAAAATTGGATAAAAACATGGAACTGCTCAACATGAAAGAGGAAATGGCAGAACGTTACCTTAACGAAGGCTTCTCTGGTGGAGAGAAAAAGCGTAATGAAATCCTCCAACTCCTGATGTTAGAGCCAACTTTTGCTATCTTGGATGAAATTGACTCTGGACTTGATATCGATGCGCTTAAGGTAGTCTCCAAAGGTGTGAATGCTATGCGTGGTGACAGTTTTGGGGCACTTATCATTACGCACTATCAACGTCTGCTCGACTATATTACACCTGATGTCGTTCACATCATGATGGAAGGCCGTGTCGTTATGACAGGCGGAGCCGAACTTGCGAAACGTCTTGAAAAAGAAGGTTATGCAAAAATCTCTGAAGAGTTAGGGATTGAGTACGAGGAAGAAGCATAAGCTGAGTTTTTTAGGTGGTTAGAAATCAGAAAATTTTAAACTACCTAACATTATCATGGAGATACAATAAATGAATGAAAAAATAAAAAATTTCTCGCTCATGCATGCTGAACCAAGTTGGCTGTCAGATTTACGTCAAACAGCCTTTGAAGCTATGGCAGAGCTGGAACTGCCAAATATTGAGCGTGTGAAATTCAATCGTTGGGGCTTGGATAATACAGAGATAGGCGATTCTGAGCCAAGTGGAAACGTACCAAGCTTTACAGAATTGCCTAACCATCCACTTTTGGTACAAGTGGGAAGTCAAAATGTTATGGAACAAATGCGTCCAGATTTGGCTGAAAAAGGAGTGATTTTCACTGATTTTGCTTCAGCAATGGAAGAAATTCCTGAAGTAGTCGAAACGTATTTTGGTAAAGCTGTAAGTTATAAAGAAGATCGCTTAGCAGCAAGCAACGTTGCCAGTTTTAATTCCGGTGCCGTCTTGTATATACCGGATAATGTCGAAATTGATGTCCCTGTAGAAGCAAAGTTCTATCAAGATTCTGAGTCAGATTTGCCTTTCAATAAACACATCTTAATTATTGCTGGCCGTAACAGTAAGCTCGATTATTTGGAACGCTTGGAAAGTATTGGGGACGGAAATATTAAAGTGACAGGTAACGTCTCCGTCGAAGTCATTGCTCTTGAAGGGGCGCAGGTAAAATTTGCTGCTATCGACCGTTTAGGGGAACATGTGACAGCTTATATCAGCCGCCGCGGTCATTTAGCAAATAATGCCACAATCGATTGGTCTATCGGAACCATGAATGATGGCAACGTTATTTGTGACTTTGATAGCGATCTTAAAGGTGATGGAAGTCATTCACAAATCAAGGTTGTTGGATTATCTATGGGGAAACAAATCCAAGGGATTGATACGCGTGTGACAAACTTTGGCCGTCATTCAGTAGGGCATATCTTGCAACATGGCGTTATTCTTGACCGAGGTACATTAACCTTTAATGGAATTGGTCAAATCATGCGTGGCGCTAAAGGTGCGGATGCGCAACAGGAAAGCCGAGTATTAATGCTTTCAGACCGTGCCCGCAGTGATGCAAATCCTATTTTGCTCATTGAGGAAAATGACGTAACTGCAGGACACGCAGCTTCTATCGGTCAAGTCGATCCTGAGGATATGTACTACCTTATGAGTCGAGGCTTAGATGAAACAACAGCTAAACGCCTTGTTATTCGCGGATTCCTCGGTGCAGTTGTGACTGAGATTCCGATTAAAGCCGTTCGTGATGAATTTATCTCAATTATCGAGAGAAAGTTGGCAATCTAATGATTGACTTAAAAAAAGACTTTAAAATTCTTAACCAAAAAGTTAATGATGAACCCTTAGTCTACTTGGACAATGCAGCCACCACCCAAAAGCCACAGCAGGTGTTGGATGTTTTGACAAACTATTATGAGCATGATAATGCCAATGTTCATCGTGGGGTTCATACCCTTGCAGAGCGTGCAACTGCAGATTATGAGGCAGCACGTGAAAAGGTGCGAAAGTTTATTCATGCTGCATCTACGAAAGAAGTATTGTTCACTCGTGGAACAACAACGAGTTTAAACTGGGTCACAAAATTTGCGGAGCAGGTCTTAACAGCAGGTGATGAGATTATTATTTCCGTTGCGGAGCATCACTCAAACTTTGTCCCTTGGCAACAAGTTGCTGAAAAAACAGGAGCAATTCTAAAAATTGTCTATCTGAAAGATGGTGCTTTGGACATTGATGACTTAAAGGAAAAACTGACAAGTAGAACAAAATTCGTAAGTTTAACACACGCTTCGAATGTCCTAGGATCGATTACTCCGATTAAGGAAGTTGCTGAGTGGGTTCATCACTACGGTGCCTATTTTGCTGTTGATGGTGCGCAGTCTGTTCCGCATATGAAAATTGATGTCCAAGACTTGGACGTAGACTTCTTTGCTTTTTCGGGGCATAAAATGTGTGGACCAACAGGAATTGGTGTTCTCTATGGAAAAGAGACCTTGCTTAATCAAATGAACCCAATCGAGTTTGGTGGGGAAATGATTGACTTCGTTTATGAAAGTCACTCAACATGGACGGAGTTACCTTGGAAATTTGAAGCAGGCACGCCAAATATTGCAGGCGCTATTGCCCTTGGGGCAGCTATTGACTACCTTGAAACAATAGGAATGGACAATATTCATCGCTATGAGCAAGAGCTTGTGGCTTATGTGATGCCTAAGCTGAAAGCGATTGAAGGTTTAGAAATTTATGGTCCAGAAGCAGTCGAAGCGCGAAGTGGTGTGATTGCCTTTAATATCCGTGGGCTTCATCCTCACGATTTAGCAACAGCCTTGGATATGGAAGGTGTTGCTGTACGCGCGGGGCATCATTGCGCACAGCCTTTGTTGAATTATCTTGGGCAATCGTCAACAGCACGGGCAAGTTTTTACATTTATAATACGAAAGCAGACTGCGATAAACTTGTGGATGCTCTTTTGAAGACAAAAGAGTTTTTCGGCTTGTAGTAATGAGAAGAATGGAGACAGATAATGGCACTTTCAAAATTAGATAATTTATACCGTGCAGTAATTCTTGATCACTCTTCTGCTCCCCGTCATGCAGGTGAATTACAGCAGGCTTGTGTTGTTGATTTGAACAATCCAACCTGTGGTGATGTGATACGCTTAACTGTTGCGTTTACAGAAGATAAGATTAGCGATATTGCCTTTAGTGGGCACGGTTGTACAATATCAACGGCATCCGCTTCAATGATGACGGAAGCTGTGATTGGCAAGACAAAAACAGAAGCTTTGGAATTGGCACGAATTTTTTCAGAAATGGTGACAGGACATGAAGATCCAGCGCAAGAACGTTTAGGAGATGCACAATATCTTGCAGGAGTTTCTAAATTTCCGCAACGGGTAAAATGTTCAACTCTAGCCTGGAATGCCCTGAAAAAAGCGATTGAGACAGAGGGTACTGCTACCGTATCAGAGTCACATTAGAATGCAAATAAAGAGAGGAAAATAATGACAGAAGAAGTTCCAGTATTAGAAGAATATAAATTTGGTTTTCATGATAATGCTGAATTAGTCATGTCTACAGGAACAGGTCTGACAGAAGAGGTTATTCGTACGATGTCAGCCGCAAAAGAAGAACCAGAATGGATGCTGGATTTCCGCCTCAAATCCTTCGAAGCCTTCAAAAAATTAGATCTCCCAGAATGGGGCCCTGATTTGTCAGACATTGACTTTGATGATGTGGTGTATTATCAAAAACCAACGGATAAACCTGCCCGCACTTGGGAAGAAGTTCCTGATGAAATTAAGGAAACTTTTGAAAGAATCGGTATTCCAGAAGCAGAGCGTGCTTATTTAGCAGGAGCTTCGGCACAGTATGAGTCAGAAGTTGTTTACCACAACATGAAGGAAGAATTTGAAAAGCTCGGTATCATTTTCACCGATACGGATACTGCTCTGAAGGAATATCCAGAACTTTTCAAAAAATACTTTGCAAAACTTGTCCCACCCACAGACAATAAATTAGCCGCCTTGAATTCAGCAGTTTGGTCTGGCGGAAGTTTCGTTTATGTGCCTAAAGGGGTAAAATGTGAAATTCCTATCCAAGCCTATTTCCGCATCAATAACGAAAAATCAGGCCAGTTTGAACGTACTTTAATCATTGTTGATGAAGGAGCCTCTATCCAATATGTGGAGGGCTGTACTGCACCAACATATTCATCAGCCAGCTTGCACGCTGCTGTTGTTGAAATCTTCTGTGAAGAAGGTGGGTACATGCGTTATTCAACCATTCAAAACTGGTCAGATAATGTCTACAACTTGGTAACAAAACGTGCCAAGGCAGAGGCAAATGCAACTGTGGAATGGATTGATGGTAACTTAGGTTCACGTGTCTCTATGAAGTATCCAGCTGTCTATCTGGACGGTCCTGGCGCACGTGGCACAATGCTTTCGATAGCCTTTGCTAACGCAAACCAAGAGCAAGATACAGGTGCCAAAATGATTCACAATGCACCAAATACAAGCTCATCGATTATTTCTAAATCCATCTCTAAATCTGGTGGAGCCGTAAATTATCGTGGTCAAGTAACCTTCAATAAAAACTCTGCACATTCTAAATCACATATTGAATGTGACACGATTATTATGGATGATATTTCAAAATCAGATACAATTCCATTTAATGAGATTCATAACTCACAAGTTGCCTTGGAACATGAAGCCAAAGTATCTAAAATCTCAGAAGAACAGTTGTACTATCTGATGAGCCGCGGTTTAACGGAAAAAGAAGCCACAGACATGATTGTGATGGGCTTTATTGAACCCTTTACTAAAGAGCTCCCAATGGAATACGCCGTAGAACTCAACCGATTGATTTCTTACAGTATGGAGGGTTCAATCGGGTAAGTTTCACAAGTGCCTTTATGATGGACTTTGCGCCTAGTATTTCCTGCTCTAAAAATTCAAAGGAGCAGAATGATAAAAAGCAATAAATACTGTATTACTAACGAATAGCAAATTAATAAAGAAGTGCCCCTTATATTTTTAGTTTGTTATGATAGTCATGGCAAAAAATACAAATATTTGTTTAGAATCCACGCCTTACCCGCGTGGTTTTTCATTTCTGGGTAAGATTGTCGCTTTCTTTAATCATTTGAATTAGACCTTCCTGTGTAAGAGTAGTATGGTTTACACTCACAGTATTCCAGTGCGTTTTATTCATATGGTAGCCAGGAAAAACACCAGAAATTTGTCTAGCTTCTTCGCCGTGTTCAGGAGAAAGTTTTAAGTCGATTAATAATTCATTATCTTTTTCAAATATTAAGCAAATTATCTTTTTGTTGGATTTTTGTCTAATAGCTGTCCAAAGAATTTTTTCACGGTTATTGTTGTTAAAGGGGTAGTCTTCATATGAGTTTGTTAGTTTCAATACTAGATTGATTAGTTCTTGTCTTTCCATATATCCTCCTTTTATTTGTATTCATTATAGCATTTCAGTCGTTTGTCAAAAGGGTTATCGTAGATATGGTATAATTAGAGAGTTATGAAGGCGATAAATTTGAAAACGGGAAAAGAAGTAGAGTTTTGGGTGGTAAGTCGTGAAGCTCCTCAACCTGCTTGGATAGAGAGGGAATTTTATACAGGTTATATGGGCTGGATTGATGAGAAATCGTTGAGATATGGTCTTGCCTACATTCGTTCAACGGGTTCAAGACTTTACATAGGTGATGTCTTTATCTATGATGGAAAAACTATCGATTTTATGTCGAATGCAAAATTTTCAAAGAAATATGAAGTCATCGCTCAATAACTTCTAGTTTCCAGAAAGTTAGTCTATTTGATAAAACAGCAAATAGCTGGAAGTTCTATAATCCTATTTTATCATTTTCTATTATTACGATGACGGAAAAATTAGATTAAAACATCATACGTATCGGGTAATAAAGAAGGAATTGCTTTTCCGATGAAACAAGTATTGTAGATAAAAATATGCCCTGAAATGTCAGAAGGGCATATTTATTTGTAGTTCTTCAAATTATTCTGACCAGAAATTCAAATATATCTAATATTTTTGGATTAAATAACACAACTTTCTACTTTCAATTTTTTGTGTTAAACTATTAAACAGTATGTAAAAGAAAGAGCAGTAATATGAGTATTATCAATGTAAAAAATTTATCCCATAGCTTTGGCGAGCGCGTGATTTTTGAAAATGTGTCTTTTCGTCTGCTTAAAGGCGAACATGTCGGGCTTGTCGGGGCAAATGGTGAAGGTAAATCCACCTTTATGAATATTATCACGGGAGCCTTGCAACCTGATGAAGGAAAAGTGGAATGGTCAAAAAAAGTCCGTGTTGGCTACTTGGATCAGCATGCAGTGTTGCAAAAAGGACAAACGATTCGTGATGTTCTCTCAAGTGCCTTTCAGTACCTTTTTGATATTGAGGCAGAAATCAATGCTCTTTATCTGAAAATGGGAGATGTGACGCCAGAAGAGATGGATCAGCTTTTGGAAGAAGTCGGCGAGCTGCAAGATATTCTGGAGCAAAGTGACTTTTATCAAATTAACTCTAAAGTGGAAGAAATCGGGCGCGGACTTGGTCTTCACGAGATTGGTTTTGAGCGTGATGTTGAAGATCTTTCTGGTGGCCAACGCACCAAGGTTCTTTTGGCAAAACTCTTGCTGACAAAACCCGAAATCCTGATGCTGGATGAACCCACAAACTATTTGGACGAGGAGCATATCACGTGGCTCAAACAATATCTTCTGGACTATGAAAATGCCTTTATCTTGATTTCCCACGATATTCCGTTCTTAAGTTCTGTCATCAACATCATTTACCATATGGAAAATGGCTCCTTAGACCGTTATGTTGGTAATTACGAAGCCTTTCAATCTGTCTATGAAATGAAGAAAAAACAAGAGTTAGCCGCATATAAACGCCAACAGTCAGAGATAGCAGATTTGAAAGACTTTGTTGCGCGAAATAAAGCCCGTGTGGCGACACGAAATATGGCGATGTCCCGTCAGAAAAAACTGGATAAAATGGATATTATTGAGTTAAGCGCCGAACGACCAAAACCACAATTTGACTTTAAAAAAGGTGTGACTTCAAGCAAGCTTATTTTTGAAACAAAAGATTTGGTTATCGGTTACAATGAACCCTTGTCACGTCCACTCAACTTACGGGCTGAACGTGGCCAGAAGATTGTTTTTACAGGGGCAAATGGAATCGGTAAAACAACACTCTTGCGCAGCATTTTGGGTGAAATAAAAGCGCTTAGTGGAGAAGTTCAGCGTGGTGAAAAATTAGAAATTGGCTATTTTGAACAAGAAGTAAAGGGCGACAACGGGAAAACATGTTTGGAAGAGATTTGGGATACTTTCCCGGCAATGAATCAGGCAGAAGTTCGTGCTGCCCTGGCACGTTGTGGCTTAACAAAAAAACACATCGAAAGCAAGGTCG
The DNA here is from genome assembly GCF_943193185.1 of Lactococcus ileimucosae. Classification (GTDB taxonomy): domain Bacteria; phylum Bacillota; class Bacilli; order Lactobacillales; family Streptococcaceae; genus Lactococcus; species Lactococcus ileimucosae. The sequence goes on along the minus strand of NZ_CALPDE010000004.1, from coordinate 130,815 downwards.
CTGTTTTAAGTGGGGGTGAAAAAGCTAAAGTTCGCCTCTGCAAATTGATGAATGCTGAAAGCAATGTGCTTGTCCTTGATGAGCCAACCAATCATTTGGATGTCGATGCTAAGGATGAACTCAAGCGTGCCTTACAAGAATATAAGGGAACGATTCTTTTGATTTCCCATGAACCAGAATTTTACCAAGATGTGGCCACGGAAACTTGGAATTGTGAATCTTGGACAACAAAAGTACTGTAAAAGGTGCTTTTTATTATCGGCCTTTTTGCTTTAGCAGATCAGAATGACGAGACGCAAAAAGTGCAGTGAGTTGTGAACCGTCAGTTGCTTAAAAAGGTCAACTTTGTCCATTTTTTAGCTGCCTTCTATCTGCCAGACTTCTCCTTCTAAAAAAATGTGCTTTTTTATAATCTTTTTCGTAAATTCGTGGAAAAAAGTTGTATAATTATAAGAGTGTAATTAATCAGTTTTTTTAGGAGAAAATATGGAACAGCAAATCACAGGAAAGCCAAACAGTACTTTCAAAAAGTTGACCCATTTTTTTATTGTTGATAAGGTTTTTCTTGTATCCTTTATAATTGCGGTGATTTCAGTAAGCATGGGTGGCATCCAGACTGAATTTTTTGACGATAAAGTTATCGTAAGTGTTTTTGGTCTCATGCTGGTTATTGCTGGTTTTCGCTCTACAGGTATTTTATCCTACATAGGCCAAAGCTTGGTCAAGAGAAGTAAAACAACGCGTCAGCTTGTACGATTTACCACAATGCTGGCCTTCTTTTTTGCCTTATTTTTTACTAACGATTTAACTATTTTGACCATCTTACCCCTTTATTTAACCATTACACGAGAGATAAAAAATCGTAAATCGGTCTATATCGGTGCAGCCATGATTGTTCCGGCCTGCCACACAGGGTCAAGTCTTCTTCCGCAAGGAAATCCTCATAACCTTTATCTGTACTCTTTCTATCAAAACCCAGACCATCATTTGGGACAAGCCTTGACAAATTTAGAATTTTTCAAGGGGACGGGCCTGCTTTGGCTTGCTGGTTTTCTTCTCCTCAATTTGGCCTGCCAATTTATTGATAATGAACCTCTGGTTATTGAGACTAAGGTGAACACGTTTAAGAGAATGGAAATTTCAGTCTTTATTGCTTTGATGGTTTTGATGGCAGCGGCAGTCTTTGGTTATGTGAACTTTTATTTGGCTGTAGCTATTGTGGCTGTTATTGTTCTTTTTTATCGTCCCACTCTTTTTAAAGGGGTAGATTACCATTTGCTCTTTACCTTTGTTTTCTTTTTCTTAATTGTGGGAAATATCGCTCATATCCAAAGCTTAACTGACTTTATTCGTAATGCTTTTGTTGGACCACAAATGTCCTTTTTAGGCACGGTTTTTATGAGTCAAATCATCTCTAATGTTGCAGCTCCGATTCTTATTTCACCTTTTACACCCCATGCTGTTTCGGTTGTTATCGGTGCTGATATTGGAGGTATTGGAACGCTTGTAGCTTCAATGGCAACATTGATTGCTTACAAGATTATCCACATACAAGCAAGGGGAGAAACAGCAGGATTTATAAAATATTTTGCTTTAGTAAACGCAGGTTTTCTTGCAGTCTTAGTGCTGATAGGTTTAATCATTGTTAGCTTTGGAACTTAAAATAAAAACATGCAGTGAAAAACTGTGTGTTTTTTCGTACTTAAAACTATGGAAAAAATATCAGAATACATCAGAGATAATTTAAAAATAATTATCGGAAGCCTTGTAATCATAGTTGCTCTAGGTGTTTTTTACCTGAGCAAGCAGGAAAAAAGCAGCGACAAGAAACCAGAAAATCTTGAATGGTCTGCTGTAAATAACAAAAAATCAGAACCAGAAAAAGAAACGAAGGAAGAAAAAAGTGCTGGGGATGATATTTTTGTTGATGTCAAAGGAGCTGTACAAAATCCTGGTATTTACAAACTTTCAGCCAAACATCGTGTATCCGATGCAATTGCACGTGCCGGAGGCTTTACTGAAGAAGCAGAAAGAAAGGCTGTAAATCTTGCGAAGAAGCTGCAAGATGAAGCAGAGGTCTATGTTCCGGCACGTGGCGAGGTGGATACAAGGAAACTGTTGGAGGGAGAGTCTGGAGGAGCAGCTGGAAGTGAGAAAGAAGAAAAATCAAAAATAAACCTTAATACGGCTGATTTAACGGAACTGCAGCAGCTTAGTGGCGTGGGCGCTAAAAAAGCACAAGATATTATTGATTATCGCTCTGAGAATGGAAATTTTAAGAGTGTGGAGGACTTGGGAAAAGTGAGTGGCTTCGGTCCCAAAACATTAGAAAAGTTAAGAGATGCAATAGCTGTAGATTAGAGGAAGACCACAGGTAACATATGAAGCAAAATTTTTCTCCTATTTATTTGATCTATCTCTTGGTTTTATTTTATTTTCTTATTTTCAGCTTTTCTTGGCCACTGTGCATTCTGACTTTGGCGAGTACGGTCCTTTCTTTTTGTAGAGGTTATTATGGCTTACTCCTGATTTTGTTAGGTTTTGCCTTATTTTTCTTTTGGGTTAAAGAAGCGGAAAGAATAAAAGAAAGTAGGCAGCCAGATAAAATTTCGAGGATTAAACCCTATATTGATACAATTGAAGTCAATGGGAATCGATTAAGTTTTAGAGGAGAAACAAGTGGACAAGATTATCAAGTTTTTTATACTTTTAAAAGTCAAAAGGAACAAGAATATTTTAAAAAGCTAGATATAAACGTCCTTATTTACTTTGAAGGGCAGCTAGAAGAACCTGAGGAGCAGCGTAATTTTTCGGGTTTTGACTACAAAAAGTATTTAAAAAGTCAAGGAATTTATCGTCTGGTACAGGTAGAAAAGATTCAGGGCTTGGAGCGCTTGGATAGTTTTGACATGCGGCTTTTACGTAGGCAAGCTATTCTTTGGACACAGCAACATTTTCCAAGACCCATGTCCTCATATATGACAGGTTTGCTTTTTGGCTGGCTTGATAAAGATTTTGAAGAAATGAATGACATTTATACAAGTCTTGGTATTATTCATCTTTTTGCGCTTTCGGGTATGCAGGTAAATTTTTTCATTGAACTGCTGCGAAAAATTTTGCTAAGACTGGGCTTGTCACAATCTATCGTATTTTTTATCCAAGTGCCTTTTTCAATTTTCTATGCCTTTATTACAGGGTTATCTGTGTCGATTTTGCGTGCCCTTCTTCAAAAAAATCTCCCCATGAAAAGAACGGTTGATAAATTTTCTCTGACTTTTATTCTTTTGCTTCTGTTTAAGCCGAATTTTTTAATGACAGCAGGTGGCCAGTTAACCATGATTTACTCCTTTTTATTGGTCATTTTCTCTGGGAAATTCGGTCATGCCAAAGGAATCAAAAAAACCTTGCTTGATTCTACGGTATTAGCTGTTGGTGTGCTCCCGCTTTTAATCTTTCATTTTCACAGTTTCCAGCCTTTATCTATCTTACTGACCCTACTTTTCAGCTTAATCTTTGACTTTTTACTCTTGCCTGGCTTACTTCTTATTTTCCTCCTTTCATTTCTGGGTATCAATTTAATTTTTTTCAATGACTTTTTTATATTTTTAGAAAGTATAGTAAAAGCTGTGGAGTCTTTGTTCCAGTATCCCTTGGTATTGGGGAAGCCGGATGTTTTGTTTTTGCTTTTACTTTTTGGATTTAGCGGTCTTTTTATTGATTTTTACAGGAAAAAAACTTGGAATCTGGTGCTACTTTCTGCTCTGTTTCTATTGTTTTTTCTCGTTAAAAATCCACGTCAGGCAAGCATCACGATGGTAGATGTAGGTCAAGGAGACAGTATTCTTTTGCAAGATAAATGGAACCGTCGAAATATTCTCATTGATACTGGAGGAAAACTCAACTTAGGCTCAGATGAGAGTTGGAAAATCGCCTCCCATAAAAGTAACGCTGAGAAGACACTTATTCCCTATCTTAAATCACAAGGAATTGGGACTGTTGAAACTCTAATCTTGACTCATCCAGATGAAGATCATATGGGGGATTTGGAGATATTGTCGCAGAAGATGAAGATAAAACATATTTACATCTCTGAAACAGCCTTGGAGAAAGAAAGCTTTGTCAAAAAGTTGTCCAAGTTAAAAAGTAAGGTCCATTTTGCACGAGAAGGAGATAAGCTCCCGATATTTGATGGTCATCTTCACTTTTTAGCCACAGGCCTTGAAGGTAGGAGTAACAACGATAACTCCCTCGTAACCTTTGGTGATTTTTATGGAAAAAAATTTTTGTTTACGGGGGATTTGGAAGAAGAAGGGGAGAGGGACTTGCAGAAACGTTATCCCAATTTGCAGACGGATGTTTTGAAGGTCGGTCATCATGGGAGTAAGAGCTCTTCAAAAGTAGGTTTTTTGAAAAATCTTAAGCCACAAATTGCCCTTATCTCCGTGGGAAAAAACAACCGCTACAAGCATCCGAGTCAAGAAACGTTAGAGAATCTGTCTGCGGAAAATATAAAAATTTATCGGACCGATCAACAAGGGGCAATTCGATTTATTTATAAAAAGAAGGGTTGGACCATTCAAACGGTTAAATAGTTTCTCTTAAAAATGAGTATGTCAAATTGTATGACAAGAACTCTTTTTTTGATTGAATAGACATAAGATTATAGAGATATGTAATATTTCTTATGTTATAATAGTAGGAAACGTTTACTTGGGTAGATAAAAGTAAATAGGATAGGAGGAAAAATGGCTATTATAAATGTTGAGTATTACTCTGAAGCACTGGGAATGAATCGTAAATTTAATGTGATTTATCCAGAGTCCAGTAAGACAGGAAAAGAAGTGAACAGTGACATCCCGGTATTGTATCTTTTACATGGGATGTCAGGAAACGAAGATTCATGGCTGATACGAACAGGGATTGACCGATTGATTCGACATACTCAGCTTGCACTTGTTATGCCCTCGACTGATTTGGGCTTCTATACAAACACAAACTATGGCATGAAGTATTTTGATGCGATTGCTAAGGAATTACCACAAGTTCTTCATAATTTCTTTCCTAATTTAAGCACCAAAAGAGAGAAAAACTTTATTGCAGGCTTATCTATGGGAGGATATGGTGCCTTCAAACTGGCTTTGGCAACAAATAATTTTAGTTATGCGGCCAGTTTATCAGGGGCTTTAGATCTGTCAGACTTAAAAGAACAAAGTGCTGAAAACCAGGCTTATTGGACAGGGTTATTTGGGAATCTTGACCAGTTTAATGAGAGTGAGAACAGTATCCTCTATCTGACAGAGCATCATACAGGGCCCAAACCTAAACTCTACAGTTGGTGTGGCGAACAAGATTATCTTGTTGCAGGAAATGATCATGCAGCAGCTGTGCTTGAAGATAACGGATTTGACTTAATCTATAAGAAATCTCCGGGAACGCATGAATGGTATTATTGGAGCAAGCAGATTGAAGAAGTTCTTAAATGGTTGCCCATTGAATACAAGCAAGAAGAACGCCTAAGTTAAAAAAATTTAAACTTATAAAAATAAACAATAATAAGAGAAAGTTCCTAGAAAACTTAAACCATTCATAAAGAAAACGCTTGCTCGAAAAAGACCGAACAATTCCAGATAAAATGTATGATAATCTTGGGTTAAGTTTTGACAAACGGATTGAATAGGACTATAATTTCATAGTAATAAAAATTTGCGAAAAATCGCATATAGAAAGAGGTCATTAAATGACAACAATCTCAATTGAAGCTCTTAAGGCAGTAGCTATTGGTATTAGTGCACTTGGTGCCGCTATCGGTGATGGATTGATTGTATCAGCATTTATTAACGCTGTTGCACGCCAACCAGAAATGGAAGGCAAGCTCCGTGGAAGCATGTTCCTTGGTGTTGCCTTTGCCGAAGGTACATTCTTTATCGCTTTGGCTATGGCTTTCTTGTTCTAAAAAAGGTTGATTTAACTTATTTATTCAACAATTATTTAGAAAGGAAGACGAGCTATGGAATCGACATGGACATTTAATGTTGGACCAGTGACTTTTGACGGTGTCATTCTCTATATGACAGCTTTGACCGTGCTCATCGTCTTTGGTTTGATTTATTGGGCAAGTCGCAACATGCAACTTAAGCCTACAGGTAAGCAAAACGTCCTTGAATGGGTAGTTGACTTTATTAATGGCATCGGTCGTGAAAACCTAGGTGCCAAAGAGTCACCAAAGTATGCCCTTATGAGTTTTACACTCTTTTCTTTCCTTCTGATTTCAAATATTATTGGGCTGGTGACTAAAATCACTGCACCAGGAGATGTTAGTTTGTGGCGCTCCCCAACAGCCAACTCAACAGTTGACTTGACCTTGGCGATTTTAATCGTTGTACTTGCTAATACTCTTGGTGTAAAACAATTTGGCTTTAAAGGTTATATTAAAAATTCCTTTTGGAAAGAGCCGAAAGCTATGCTTCCGATGACAATTATGGAAGAATTTACAAATGCCTTGTCTATGGGGCTTCGTCTTTACGGTAATATTTTTGCAGGTGAAGTCCTTTTAGGGATTATTGCTGAGATGATTCATTCTGGGTGGTTCCTTCTTCCTGTTGTTTGGGTTTTGGAGATGGCTTGGATAGCATTCTCAATCTTTATTTCAGCCCTTCAGGCTTATGTGTTTGTCCTTTTGACAAATCTTTATATTAGTCACAAAATTTTAGCAGAACACTAGGAAAGGAGTAGAAATGCTTATTACATTATTAGAAACTGCTCCGAACACAGTTCTGGGTAATATTATCGTTGTCAGTGGTGCCTTTATCATCTTGCTGCTCTTGATTCGGAAATTTGCATGGGGAGCTATTACTGGAATCTTTGAAGAACGTGCAAATAAGATTAGCAACGATATCACCACCGCAGAACTGTCAAAAAAAGAAGCAGAAACATTATTAGCGCAACGTGAAGCTGAACTTGCTGGTTCAAAAGAAGAAGCCGCAAATATTATCCAAACAGCTAATGACACAGCTAAACAAAATCGTGCAAATATCTTAGCTCTAGCCAATGAAGAAGCGGCAAATGTGAAGAAACGTGCCCAAGAAGACATTGAACAAGAGCGCAAAGAAGCCCTAAGTTCGGTTAAAGGAGATGTTGCGGATATCTCTGTGCAAATTGCTGAAAAGCTTATTGGACAATCTTTGGATGCGCAAGCACAATCAGAACTTATTGACAGCTATATTGCTAAACTTGGCGAATAGGAGGTTGGTTGTAAATGACAACAGTCAATTCTCAAAAATACAGTAAAGCCTTGCTTGAAGTTGCGAAAGAACGGTCTCAGCTAGAAGTTATTCTATCTGAGGTAAACGAACTGACGCAGCTTTTTAAAGAAGAAAACCTGGCTTCATTCTTTGAGACAGAGGTTTATTCTGCCTCTGCAAAAGCGCAAGTCATTGACATGATTAAGGAAAATGCATCAGACTTGATGAAAAATTTCCTTAACACTGTGCGTGCAAACGGACGCTTGGCAGACTTATCAGACATTCTTGCTGAAATCAAAAATACAGCAGATGACATGTTTAAAATTGCGGATGTAGAGGTCGTTTCAAGCGTAAAGTTAACTGAAACACAAATCGAAAAATTTGTTGCTCTCGCTAAATCGAAATTTGATTTGAACGAAGTAACAATCGTGAACACAGTAGATGAAAAGATTGTCGGTGGTTTTATCGTAAATTCACGTGGAAAAATCATTGATGCTTCCGTCAAATCACAATTGGCAAAAATTTCCAAAGAGATACTCTAATAATCTCTTCTTTGGGAAAAAATTCTCAAGCCATTTAACATGAAAACTCAGAAAGGAGCAAAATACATTTGGCAATCAAAGCGAATGAAATCAGCTCACTGATTAAACAACAAATTGAAAATTTCACACCAGATTTTGAAGTCGCCGAAACTGGTGTTGTCACATATGTTGGTGACGGTATTGCCCGTGCCTATGGTCTTGAAAATGCGATGAGCGGTGAGCTTGTCGAGTTTGAGAATGGCGTATATGGTATGGCACAAAACTTAGACAGTACAGATGTTGGTATTATCGTACTTGGTGATTTTCTTAATATCCGTGAAGGAGATACAGTAAAACGTACAGGTAAAATCATGGAAGTTCAAGTCGGTGAAGAACTCATCGGCCGTGTTGTAAATGCACTTGGACAACCTGTTGATGGCTTAGGAGATATCAACACGGGTAAAACGCGTCCGGTTGAAGCTCCAGCTTCAGGTGTTATGCAACGTAAATCAGTTTCAGAACCACTACAAACAGGAATTAAAGCTATTGATGCTCTTGTACCAATTGGTCGTGGTCAACGTGAGTTGATTATCGGTGACCGTCAAACGGGTAAAACATCCGTAGCTATCGATGCTATTTTGAACCAAAAAGGGAAAGATATCATCTGTATCTATGTCGCTATCGGTCAAAAGGAATCAACAGTCCGTACACAGGTTGAGGCACTTCGAAAGCTTGGAGCAATGGATTACACAATCGTTGTAACAGCCTCAGCATCACAACCTTCACCATTACTTTATATCGCACCTTATGCCGGTGCAGCTATGGGTGAAGAATTCATGTACGATGGTAAGCACGTACTTATTGTCTACGATGATTTGTCTAAACAGGCCGTGGCTTATCGTGAGCTCTCACTCTTGCTCCGTCGTCCACCAGGCCGTGAAGCCTATCCAGGGGATGTTTTCTATCTCCATTCACGCCTCTTGGAACGTGCGGCACAGCTGAGTGATGACTTAGGTGGTGGCTCAATGACTGCCTTACCTTTTATTGAAACACAAGCCGGAGATATATCGGCTTATATCGCGACAAACGTCATCTCTATCACAGATGGACAAATCTTCCTTGAAAATGACCTTTTCTACTCAGGGGTTCGTCCAGCCATCGATGCTGGTTCGTCTGTATCACGTGTAGGTGGTGCAGCCCAAATCAAAGCGATGAAGAAAGTTGCTGGTACACTCCGTCTGGACTTAGCTTCATACCGTGAACTTGAAGCCTTTACGCAATTTGGGTCAGACCTTGACGAGGCCACACAGGCTAAGCTAAATCGTGGACGTCGCACAGTTGAAGTTTTGAAACAACCTTTGCACAAGCCACTTCCCGTGGAAAAACAAGTTCTTATTCTTTATGCATTGACACACGGACATCTTGACGACGTTCCTGTAGAAGATATCCTTGATTTTGAATCAAAAATGTTTGATTTCTTCGATGTAAATTATGCTGACCTTTTGCAGGTTATTACAGATACTAAAGATTTGCCAGACGAAGCAAAACTTGATGCTGCGATTAAAGCCTTCAAGAAAACTACAAATTACGTTAAATAAGGAGGTTCATTATGGGCGCTTCACTTAGCGAAATTAAAGCAAGAATTGCTTCAACAGAAAAAACAAGTCATATCACTGGGGCCATGCAGATGGTCTCTGCAGCTAAGCTGCAAAAGTCAGAAAAGATTGCAAAAACGTATCAAATTTATGCAGATAAGGTACGCCAAGTGACAACAGACTTGGTTGCTGCAGATCGTGGTCCTTCTAAAAATCCAATGATGATTAAACGTCCAGTTAAGAAAACAGGGTATTTGGTCATCACTTCGGATCGTGGCCTTGTAGGAGGTTACAACTCTAATATCTTGAAGTCAGTCATGAACAAGCTTCGAGAAAAACACCAAGGTCCAGAAGATTACTGTATTCTTGCCTTGGGAGGTGTGGGAGCAGATTTCTTCCGTTCTCGTAATATCAAGTTGTCCTATGAATTACGTGGCTTGACTGACCAGCCAAGTTTTGAGGAAGTTCGTGAGATTGTAGGTCATGCAGTGTCGCTTTATAATAAAGAAGAGTTTGATCAGCTTTACGTGTGCTACAACCATCATATTAATTCATTGACAAGTGAAGTGCACATGCAAAGAATGCTGCCAATCACTTTTGATGAAGCAGAGGAAGCAGAAGAAACAGTGGCGCCAGTCAGTTTCGAGTTAGAACCGAGTCGTGAGGCTATTTTGGATCAATTATTGCCTCAATATGCAGAAAGTATGATTTATGGCGCGATTGTTGATGCAAAAACAGCAGAACACGCGGCCGGGATGTCAGCAATGCGCACAGCGACCGATAATGCGAAAACACTGATTAATGATTTGACAATCCAATACAATCGTGCGCGTCAAGCAGCAATTACACAAGAAATCACGGAAATTGTTGCAGGAGCTTCAGCGCTTTAAGCATGGAGTAATCTTTCTCAGAGAATTAAAGACAGAAAAATAAACTAGGAGGAAAAACATTGAGTTCTGGTAAAATTACTCAGGTCATCGGTCCAGTTGTTGACGTTGAATTTGCGTCAGACGCGACTCTACCTGAGATTAATAACGCACTCATCGTGTACAAAGATGTAGACGGCGTTAAAACTAAAATCGTCCTCGAAGTTGCTTTGGAACTTGGTGATGGCGCAGTGCGCACTATCGCCATGGAATCAACAGATGGCTTAACACGTGGACTCGAGGTCCTCGATACAGGAAAAGCAATCAGTGTACCTGTTGGTAAAGAAACACTTGGACGTGTCTTCAATGTGCTTGGAGATGCTATTGATGAAGGGAAGCCTTTTGCTGAAGATATAGAACGTAGCCCTATCCATAAGAAGGCTCCTGCTTTTGATGAGCTTTCAACAGCTAACGAGATTCTTGTTACGGGGATTAAAGTCATTGATTTGCTTGCACCATATCTTAAAGGGGGAAAGATTGGCCTGTTTGGTGGTGCTGGAGTTGGTAAAACAGTTCTTATCCAAGAGTTGATTCACAACATTGCCCAAGAACATGGGGGGATTTCCGTATTTACCGGTGTTGGGGAACGTACACGTGAAGGGAATGACCTTTATTGGGAAATGAAAGAATCAGGCGTTATTGAAAAAACTGCTATGGTTTTCGGTCAGATGAACGAACCACCAGGTGCACGTATGCGTGTTGCGCTGACTGGTTTGACCATTGCCGAGTACTTCCGTGATGTCGAAAAACAAGATGTTTTGCTTTTCATTGATAACATCTTCCGCTTCACTCAAGCCGGTTCAGAAGTATCTGCTCTTTTAGGTCGTATGCCGTCAGCCGTTGGTTATCAACCGACACTGGCCACTGAAATGGGACAGCTCCAAGAACGCATTACCTCAACAAAACAAGGTTCTGTAACATCTATCCAAGCGATTTATGTCCCAGCTGATGACTATACGGACCCAGCTCCAGCCACAGCTTTCGCGCATTTGGATGCAACAACTAACTTGGAGCGGCGTTTAACTCAGATGGGTATCTATCCAGCCGTTGACCCATTAGCTTCGTCTTCTCGCGCGCTTACACCGGAGATTGTTGGTGAGGAGCACTATGCGGTCGCTATGGAAGTGCAACGTATTCTCCAACGTTATAGAGAATTGCAAGACATCATTGCTATCCTTGGTATGGATGAATTGTCTGACGATGAAAAAGTATTGGTTAACCGCGCACGTCGTATCCAGTTCTTCCTTTCGCAAAACTTTAACGTTGCTGAAACATTCACGGGTATCCCAGGCTCTTATGTACCAATTGAAAAAACAGTGGAAGACTTTAAAGCCATCTTGGATGGTAAATACGATGAAATCCCAGAAGATGCTTTCCGTGGCGTAGGTCCAATCGAAGACGTCCTTGAAAAAGCTAAAAAAATGGGTTACTAAGATAGGAGGTTGCTGAAATGAGTGAAAATGTCATGGCTGTTCAGGTCATCACTCCTGCAGGTGTCATTTATGATCACCATGCAACCTACATTCTTGCGCATACTATCGGTGGCGACATGGGGATTTTGCCCAATATGATTTCAACCATCGCTGGTTTACAAATCAGTGAGCTTAAGGTCCGTCGGCCTGATGATATGAAGCACGTTGATTATATCGCTGTAAATGGCGGAATTATTGAAGTGAAAGAGAGTTTGATTACTGTTATTGCAGACTCTGCCGAACGCAATCGCGATATCGATGTGCCACGTGCTGAACGTGCGAAACTTCGTGCTGAAAAAGAACTTGAAGAAGCAAAAGCAGCGTATAAAGCTGATGAAGTTAAGCGGGCAGAGGTGGCACTTCACCGTGCGATTAACCGTTTGAATGTATCGAAACATTATTAATAAATCTCAAAACATCTCTCAGTGGATGTTTTTTTGTTTTTTAACAGAAACGTAACAAAAAACAACGGATGAAAATGGTAAAATGTAAAACAGAAGACATTTTTTACGTTGATTTGCATAAAAAGTTACAAAATAATTAATCAAAATGTTTTTCAAATATGATTTGAAATAAAAAAGGGGAAAATATGAGAAAGGAGGGAAAGATCGCTTTGGGTTATTGCGAAGAAGTTATGAAAACTCTAGAAGTTCTTGAAGAAACGCTTAATCAATTTGAGATTTTAAAGATAGAATTTTTAGAAGAAATTCAACACAAAATCGATTATCGTTCTGCCCTATTAGCCTTTGCATTGCCAATAGTCGGTCTTTTTTTCTACCTTGCAAACGATTTTTCTTTCATTGAAGGGCAGCCTGAACGCTCTATTTTGGAAGCTTTTCTAGGGACATTTATTGTCAGCTTTTCCCTGTGGGCACTTGGCGTTTTTTTGAATGGGTTACTCAAAAAAGTATTTGGGAGTGATACATTACCTATGGGGCGAAAAGCCCTCGTCAAACAGATTTTTCCCAAATATAGCCGTAAAAGAAAAGAACTTGTGGATGATGTTGAAAGGATTTTAGACTGTCAAACCCTGAGAAATACACCGATTCCAGAAAGATATTTAAATTTAAAGAGCATTGGCTATATTATTCAGGTTTTAAAATTAGAGGAAGTCTCTAGTTTACAAGAAGCAGTTAAATTGCTGGATTTAGAAGTAAAAAATTCTCGGATTCAACATAGCTTAACGGCTAAGGCGAGTACACTTCGTGCTGCGGAAATTATCAATGGCGACATGGGACAACTTTTCTTTGAAGATTTGCTCAAGACAAGTCCGCATATGAGAAAATAAATTCCGGAAATGTCTGGGAAATGCTTATATACCGTTGAGATGTTTTTTGAATAACGATAAATAAAAGGAAAATATTAGAAAGGAGTTTTGAAGCTATAATGAGATATAAAAAACAAGCCATCAGTTTAACACTTGCTTTAATTGGGAGCATCACAACAAGTGCTGTTCCTCTTAAAGCGCTCTCTCTTTCCGCTGTTGATGGGACAAAAGGAAGTGCGGCAACATACACCCTCTTGCCAGACAACTTTTCTCAGAGTGTCGAGCAGCATACAGGCAAAGACGTCTGGGGACTATCGGAGTACCACACAGGCGATAAAAATATCACTTTCCTAACATACGGGGAAGTGAACATTGACACGTCAACGGCAGAAGTACAAGATGCATTAGAAACTCCAGATTTAATCGTACCACCAGTGACGACGGAACCGCCACAACCCATTACGCCAACGCGACCACCAATAATACCGATAAAACCAGATATAACTGTTCCGACGCTTCCGCCAGTAACGGTAGAAACGCCTAAGCCTATTACACCAACTGCCCCGCCACTAATACCAATGCAACCTGATATAACTCTACCAACTGTGGCACCACCAGTTCCAGAATATCCTGTGCCAATCACGCCAGTCTTTCCGACAGGAGAACCTGAGAATTTGGGACAAGGAACACCAAATTCTCAAGATGAGACTGATAAAGGGAATAAAAAAGACCACGTGGAAAAGGTAGTCGATAAAGGAATTTCAAAGACACAAGTATCTGCTTCTCATACAGAGGATTTGCCAGCTAAAGATGATACGCGCTTAGATCAAGGACTTGTGGCTTTGGAAGGGTATCAAATGGCAAAAAATACAAATGCTGAAGAGAAAGGGAGTCGGGTGGAAGAAGAAGCAGTGCGTAAGCACTCTATTGCAGTTAATGCTGCCAGTGCTGGCGGGGCTGTCACAGGCGTTTGTGCTTCTGCCTTGTTCCTAAGCGTGCTGAAAAAACTCAGCTGGTTGCGGCAATTTTTTGGAAAGTGAAAGGAAGAAATCTCTGAAAGAAGGGATTTTTTTGATGCAATTCAACAAGTAAAGCTTATCTCAGGCTTGCTGAGTGTGTTTAGCCAAGGAGAAGCAAGCTGAAAGAGTCTGCACAGGGAATCCAAGAAAAGAGTGAGAGTTTAGCCAGAAATCAGACCTTTCGGGTAAGAGGTGTTATTTTTCTCTGTTCAATTGTTGTGAAATAAAGTATAATATTAGAGTATAGAATAGAGAAAAAGACAGGGTGAATTCATGGTTGAGATTTATTTAGTAAGGCATGGGAAAACGATGTTCAATACAATCGGTCGTGCACAAGGTTGGTCTGATACCCCTTTGACAGCAGAGGGGGAACGTGGTGTTGTGGAGTTAGGACTAGGCTTCAAAGAGAAGGGCTTGAAATTTGATCGTGCTTACTCCTCTGACTCTGGCAGAACAATTCAAACAATGGGGCTCATCTTGGAGTATTCAGACAATCAAAATATCCCTTACAAGATGGACAAACGTATCCGTGAGTGGTGTTTTGGCTCCTTTGATGGCGGTTACGATGGAGAGCTGTTTGATGGTGTTCTTCCGATTGTATTTGATGAAAAGGATTGGAGAGCCTCTGGTAAATTTCCGACAGATGAAGAACTGGCGCGTGCAATCTATGAAGTAGATACTGCAGGTTGGGCTGAAACCTGGGAAGAACTTTCTGGGCGTATCATGAGTGGCTTTACAGACATGGCTGCTGAATCAGAAGCTGCTGGAGCAAAGAATATCGTTGTCGTGAGTCATGGCATGACCATTGGAAGTTATGTCAAGATGCTTCAGCCCGATAAGGAACGGCCGTATAATTTAGATAATGGTTCTGTAACACATCTTCGTTTTGAAAATGGGAAGTTTGAAGTTGGAGAAATTGGTTCCATGGCTTACCGCAAGCTTGGAGCGGAAATGATGGAAAATGCAAAGACAGACTAAAACGAGAAAATTAAAAAAAGGAAGAGTTCTTGGAGGGCTTTTTGTTGTCCTGACCTTTATTTTTCTGTGCGTACTTGCCGTGAGTAAGCTTAAACCACAAGGCACTAAAGAAGCAACAAGTTCGAACAAAACGGCGCTCTCAAGTCCTAAATCTGAAAATGAAAAGTCAGATTTACCCGAAGCACATCAGTCAGACTGGAATTTAATATTGGTGAATAGAGCGCATCCCAAAGAAGAACTCTTCCCTCATTTAACAACAGTTGGCGGTGTCCAAGTGGACAGCCGAATTGCGGAAGAACTGGAGAAATTTTTAGCGGCGGCTCAAGCTATTGATCCTTCTGAACATCTCATCTCTGCTTATCGTTCAGTAGCTTATCAAGAGCAACTTTTTAACAGTTATGTAGAGCGTGAAATGGCTGGTGCGGCAGGTTCACTCAATAATACAGGACAGCCGATTTCCCGGGAAGAAGCAGAGAATAATGTCAAAACTTATTCACAGCCGGCAGGAAGTTCAGAACATCAAACAGGGTTAGCTGTGGATATATCGACTGTTGATGCTCTAAATCAAAGCCCTAAAGATGTTGTGGCAGAGCTGAGAAAAATTGCGCCGAATTATGGCTTCATTCTACGCTTTCCTGAAGGGGGAAAGTCTTCTACAGGAGTGGATTACGAAGACTGGCATTTCCGCTATGTAGGGATAGATAATGCAAAATATATGGCAAAACATAAGCTCACGCTTGAAGAATATCTGAAATTACTGCCTCAATGAAAGGAAACATGTTTAAAAGGAGCCGTGCATCTATGTTGAACAAAGCGCATCTTATTTTATATGCTAACCTTGCTTTATTTCTCTACACTTTGATAAGTGTAGCGCAAAGACTTTTAGCAAGACCCAATCCCTTTACAACTGTTTTTCAAAATACAAGTCGTACAGTAACAGGTTTTATCAATCAGCTCTTAGCCCCAGTCGCACAATGGCAAGGTGTGATACAAATTTTACTTGTATTTCTAATCATTCTTCTGATTATACGGTTTTTTCATATCGGAATGCTACTTTTGGAGGTTGCAGCAGCTCTGGTAATTATTGACTGGCTTTATCAGTATTTCATACAGCAGCAAAGTTTAACCCTATTGTTTCCGCTAGCCGTACTCCTTGTCAGTTTGTTTAGTATTCGCTTTGTCGCCAAGGAGATTGGACTGATTTAATGACCAAACCCAAAAATTAGCACTCTATAAAAAAGAGTGCTAATTTTTGGGTTTTTTTCTTGACAAGTTATCAAATAAGGGGTATAATAATATTGTTAGCACTTAAGGACATAGAGTGCTAAATGTGAAGAAAGGAGACAAGTATGATTACAGAACGGCAACAGCAGATTTTGGATTTGATTGTCTCTCTTTACGCCAAAGAGCATACACCAGTAGGTTCAAATGCCTTGCTGGAACAGATTAAGGCTTCAAGCGCAACAATCAGAAATGATATGAAAGTGCTAGAAAATCTTGGTCTTATCCAAAAAGAGCACACATCAAGTGGACGTGTACCTAGTATTTCAGGCTATAAATATTTTATTGAAAATGTATTACGCTTGGAAGAATTTACACAAAACGATCTTTTCGAGATTATGAGCTCCTTTGACGGCGACTTTTACCGTCTCTCGGACTTATTTGAAAGAGCGAGTGAGATTTTATCAAGGTTGACAGGTCTAACTTCCTTTGTGCTCAATGTTCCTCAAAGTGAACAAGTTTTACAGTCTTTTGAACTTGTTACTTTGGACAATCACTCCATCTTGACAGTGATGGGTCTAGCGACGGGTGAGATTCGGACCAACCAATTTGTTCTTCCTAAAAGTATGAGTGAGCAAGATTTACAAATTTTCACACATCTCATTAAAGAACGTCTGGTAGGCAAGAAGGTTTTGGAAGTGCACTACGCTTTACGAACGGAGATTCCGCAGATTGTTCAGCGTTACTTTAAAGTAACAACGGATGTCTTAAGGCTCTTTGATACTGTATTTGCTGACCTACTTACAGAAAAGCTGACAAGTAGTGGACGTGAACATGTTTTTGAGTTCGCGACGGACAACCTGTCTGAGCTCTATAAAATTTTAAGTGACGATGCGCGTATGGCTCAAGAGATACGAGCGCTGACAAATACAGAGGAGATGCGTTCAGTAGTTATTGATAACGCCTCCTATTTTGCAAACTTAACATTGATTAGTCAAAAGTTTGTTATTCCTTATCGGGGATTGGGAACCTTGACAGTTATCGGTCCCGTAGAACAAGATTATCAAAAAACCTTGAGTAGGCTAGACTTGCTTGCTAAAGTCCTCAGTATGAAATTGATGGACTACTACCGTTACCTTGATGGGAACCACTACGAGATAAGTTAATACAATATGAAATTTTTTAAAAGAAAAGGAAACAACATGGCCGAAAAAAAGAAAGAAGATATGAAAAAAGCCCAGAATGAAAAAGTGGATGAGGTGACTGAGGAAGCAGTTGAGGAACTCACAGAGGAAGCCCTTGAGGATATCGTCGAAGAAGAAGTTTCTGAACTTGACGAAGCCCTAGCAAGGGCTGAAGAATGGGAAAATAAGTTTCTTCGCATCAGTGCAGAAATCCAGAACATCCAACGTCGTGCCAACGAAGAACGTTCAAGTATTTTAAAATATCGTTCGCAAGATTTGGCCAAAAAGATTTTGCCAAGCTTGGATAACCTAGAGCGTGCCCTTGCTCTTGAAGGCTTGGCAGAAGACGTAAAAAAAGGTTTGGAAATGACGCGGGAAAGTTTGGTAAATGCCCTTGAAGAAGAAGGAGTAACGGAGATTAAAGCTGATGGAGCCTTTGATCCAAACTTCCATATGGCAGTTCAAACGGTTCCAGCCGATGATGAACATCCAGCAGATCACGTTGTTCAAGTCTTTCAAAAAGGATATCAGCTTCATGACCGCATCCTTCGTCCAGCGATGGTTGTCGTTGCACAGTAAGAAAGCAAAGTGACCGAAATGTCCTTAAACTATGAGAATAGATAAAAATAATAGAATAAGAAGAGGTAAAGTATATGTCTAAAATTATCGGTATTGACCTTGGTACAACAAACTCAGCAGTAGCAGTTCTTGAAGGAACAGAAGCAAAAATCATTCCAAATCCAGAAGGAAATCGTACAACACCATCTGTTGTTGCTTTTAAAAACGGTGAAATTCAAGTTGGTGATGCTGCAAAACGTCAAGCAGTAACAAACCCTGATACAGTTATTTCAATCAAGTCAAAAATGGGAACAGATGAAAAAGTTTCTGCTGGTGGTAAAGAATACACACCTCAAGAAATTTCAGCAATGATTCTTCAAAACTTGAAAGCGACAGCTGAAGCTTACTTGGGTGAAAAAGTTGAAAAAGCAGTTATCACCGTTCCAGCTTACTTTAATGATGCGCAACGTCAAGCGACAAAAGATGCAGGTAAGATTGCAGGACTTGAAGTAGAACGTATCGTTAACGAACCAACAGCAGCAGCGCTTGCTTATGGTATGGATAAACAAGATAAAGATGAAAAAATCCTTGTCTTTGACCTTGGTGGTGGTACATTTGACGTGTCTATCCTTGAGTTAGGCGACGGTGTCTTCGATGTATTGTCAACAGCAGGTAACAACAAACTTGGTGGTGACGACTTTGACCAAGCCCTCATTGATTACATGGTTGCTGAATTCAAAAAGGAAAACGGTATTGATCTTTCACAAGATAAAATGGCGCTTCAACGTTTGAAAGATGCGGCTGAAAAAGCGAAGAAAGACCTTTCAGGTGTAACTTCTACACAAATTTCATTGCCGTTCATCACTGCTGGCGCTGCGGGTCCTCTCCACTTAGAAATGACCCTTACACGTGCGAAATTCGACGAGTTGACTGCTTCATTGGTAGAAGCAACTCGTGAACCTGTGCGTCAAGCTCTTGCAGATGCAGGACTTTCAACATCAGATATTGACGAAGTTATCCTCGTTGGTGGATCAACTCGTATCCCAGCAGTTGTTGATCTTGTGCAAAAAGAAACAGGTAAAACTCCAAACAAATCAGTGAATCCTGACGAAGTTGTTGCCATGGGTGCCGCTATCCAAGGTGGTGTTATCTCGGGTGATGTTAAAGACGTTGTCCTTCTTGACGTAACTCCACTTTCATTGGGTATCGAAACTATGGGTTCTGTCTTTACAAAACTTATTGAACGTAATACGACAATCCCAACATCTAAATCACAAGTCTTCTCAACAGCAGTAGACAATCAACCAGCAGTTGATATCCACGTGCTTCAAGGTGAACGTCCAATGGCAGCGGATAATAAAACATTGGGTCGCTTCCAATTGACAGATATCCCTGCAGCACCACGTGGTGTACCACAAATCGAAGTAACATTTGACATTGACAAAAACGGTATTGTTTCTGTTAAAGCAAAAGATTTGGGCACTCAAAAAGAACAAACTATCGTTATCAAGTCTAACTCAGGTCTTTCTGATGAAGAAATCGACAGAATGATGAAAGATGCAGAAGCAAATGCAGAAGCAGATGCAAAACGTAAAGAAGAAGTGGATACACGTAACGAAGCAGATGCTCTTGTTTTCCAAACTGAAAAGACACTCAAAGAGCTTGAAGGTAAAGTAGACGAAGCTGAAGTTAAGAAAGCAGAAGAAGCTAAGGACGAACTTAAAAAGGCACTTGAAGGCGATGATATCGCTGACATTAAAGCAAAATCAGAAGCACTTAGCGAAATCGCTCAAAATCTTGCAGTAAAACTTTACGAACAAGCAAGTGCTGAACAAGCAGCGGCAGAAGGTCAAGCAGCGGGATCAGAAAATGATTCTAAAGATGACAACACTGTTGACGGTGACTTTGAAGAAGTGAAATAAGAAAAGCAAAAGTCCAAAGGCTATGAGCCTTTGGACTTTTTTATGCCTTAAGGGCAAGTTTTATATCGCCTAGGTTTATGCTTATTATAGCTATTATAAAAACAGTTATTCCTTATCAGAATAAATTGAGTTGTTGTTATCACTGAATTTTTTCGCTAGGCATTGTATGAAAAGCATTTTGTTTGTATTCGTTTTCATAAAATAGGATAATAAAAGTAGCAGAGAGTCTAGTTTTGAATTTTAATAGAAAGGAGGTTGTCATGCTCAAGATTTATACTGTCTCCTCTAATCAAGAGACCAAGGAAGCAGAGAGTTGGTTGTATGCACACAGGATAAAATTTGTGGAAATTGACATTTTAACAGAGTTGGTTTCCACTGAAGAAATCTTACAAATTGTTTCCTTAACTGAAAATGGTATAGAAGAGATTATTTCTACAGAAACAAGGGCATTCACGCGTTTGGATATCGACCCCAATGGTCTGGGATTAGAAGACTTTATGGAGTTGATAGAGGAAAATGCTACTTTACTAAAAGTGCCGCTTATGCTGGATGAAAAGCATCTTCAAATAGGTTTTGATGAAGGGGAGATGCAAAAATTTTTAAAGAAACCAAGTAAGAAAATTGTCGACTTGGAAAGTCAAGAAGCTCGAACAGGCTAGGCTTTGAAAAAAGAAACTGGGAAAAGTCTCAAAATTGAAAAAAGCACTTAACCGTGTGTAAAGAATATATCATGGTTAAGTGCTTTTTGTTTGAACTCTTTGTGGGAATTTATTCTCTACTTTTTATTCAGCATCAGTAACTTTTTACGATATCGTTTTGAATTATTACGCCGATAAGCGTTTCTAATTTTGAGAGTATGAATCCTGGACGTCTCTTTACAATATCAGACGGCCAGCAATTCCGTTACCTTGAAAATATGGGAGAGGAAGATCACTTGATTATCCTTAATATCCCCACGCCTAATGTTTCTTATAAAGCTCTAAACAATCGATTGAATAAGCTGGTTTAAATAGGAGATTACAGAAAATCTTAAAGCCATAGTGCAACCTGTGTCCAACAACTTCACAGTAAGAAAAGTTTCACAGACTGCACTTACATTTGAGGGTGGACAGGGCTGGCTGCCCAATAATCTGACAGGAGCTGTTGCAGCAGATGAGACAAGGGTTGTGCAAGGTGACGGCCGGGAGCCCTCGAGCCTTTAGCTTATCACTGGCTGATGTAACACGCTTATAAGGAGTCCGGGACGAGAGCTTTTACCAATCTTGCACAGCGTAGAGTTGCTCCAGGATGGTGGTTGCGGAGCTTGCATATATCCAGAATCCTAGTTCAGGGCGTTTTGGATGGGCCGTAATGGCAGGACCAATAGCGCAGACTATTATGGGAGCATGTCCAGCCCTAATCATCCATCAAGTAGAAGAATGATAAATTTCTCTGGAAAGACAAAAAAACGAGTGATTAAGAAGATTGCTTGTTTTTCAATCAGGA
This sequence comes from Lactococcus ileimucosae, assembly GCF_943193185.1. Taxonomy (GTDB): domain Bacteria; phylum Bacillota; class Bacilli; order Lactobacillales; family Streptococcaceae; genus Lactococcus; species Lactococcus ileimucosae. The sequence continues at coordinate 109,426 of NZ_CALPDE010000004.1, read as the reverse complement.
ACTTAAAGAAAGGCCAACACAGATAATGAAAAACTAAGAAGACTATATCAGCTTGGTATGGTTATTTTGTCTTGTCGCACTTGCTTATTGATTATGCCATAATTGCACTATGGAGTGAACAGTTTGCTACTTGAAGCTCCTGATAAGTTTTACAGAGTAAACAGGAGGTCTATTCTCTCAATTAACCTGAAGACAGGAGGAAAACCAAATGTCTATTACTGTAAAAGAAGAGTTTCGTGATGATTACGATAGCTTGCGCTATTGCGATTGTACTTGGTGCTTTTGGTAAGTTTTACATTGCGTATGGGAAATATAAAGTTTCTTGTGCAAAGGCTTATCGCATCAAAAAAAGTGCAAACCGAAGGTAAGCACTAATCACACTAATCTCTGAAGACTTATCAAGCGATGGGAACTGCCATTCCTGTCGCTTTTTTCTCCTCCATTATATCACATTTGAAGTCTCTGTCAAACTTACTTATTCCATTAATGAAGCTCAAAAATTCTACTAACAGTGCGCTGCTCCCAATATGTTACTTTGTACAACATTTAGTGTGTGCACAGGTCACCTCGGTAATCTGGGGTTCACCGAACACGTATTTCAGCTTAGCACTGGGGCTATTTTCTTCGCGATTATACGCTATCAATCAAACAGTCTTCGTCGAGATTGTTTGTAGTTTTTTGAAAGTTTTTGATTGACTTTGAACGAAAATGGTGTATAATATAAATGTAAACGAATTCAGGAGGAGAGGTCAGATGCTGGCAACGGAACGCAAGGAAAAAATACTTGCTTTACTAAAAGAACAGAAAACGGCAACCTTGGAAGAATTGACTGCAATAACAGAGGCCTCTGTCTCGACTTTGAGAAGAGATCTCAATGAACTTGAAGAAGAACATTTTTTGCGCCGTGTTCATGGTGGTGCAGCGCTTCATCAAGATCTTTCCGAAGAACTTTCTATTTTTGAAAAATCTTCCAAAAACGTTCAAGGAAAAGAAAAAATCGCAGCTTTGGCTTTTGAAAAGATAAAAGAAGGCGATATTATCTACTTGGATGCAGGTACGACTGTTGCACCGCTTTGCCATTTGCTGAATCAGTCGGGCAAACGGCTAACGATCGTCACCAACTCAATCAGCCACTTGCCAAAATTAACCAGTGAAAACTTGATTGTTTATCTGCTTGGTGGTCGAGTAAAACGGCAGACAGACGCTATCATCGGTAGCTCAGCAATAGCACAGCTCAGCACTTATCGTTTTAATATGGCTTTTATCGGTGCCAACGCTTTTACGAAAGAACTAGGTGCGATGACACCTGACAGTGAAGAAGCAGCGATAAAAGCGCAGGCGATTCACCAGAGTAGTACAAGCTATCTCCTCTTGGACAGCAGTAAAATCGGTCAAACAAGCTTCGTCAAGTTTGCAGAAAGTGACCAAATAAAACTTATAACGGAGAAATTATGATATACACAGTAACACTAAATCCAGCTTTAGACTATTTCATGGATTTTGATCAGGTTGAACTTGGACAAGTTAACCGTGCGACAGAAACGCGTATGCTTCCCGGAGGTAAAGGGATTGTTGAAAGTCGGATGATGTCCCTTTTAAAAGTGGAAAACACGGCTCTTGGTTTTCTTGGTGGTTTCCCCGGGAAATTTATCCAAGATTATCTTGAAAATATCGGAAGCCAGTCCGATTTCACGCCGATTGCAGGAACGACACGTATTAATACAAAAATTAAAGTCAATGCGCAAGAGGAAACGTCCTTTGATGCCGCAGGTCCTGATTTATCTGATGCAGAAATTCAAGCCTTCTTAAGTAAATTTGACAACCTGCAAAGTGATGACATCGTCGTTTTTGCGGGGACTATTCCTAAAACTTTAGGGGAAGACTTCTATGAGGTCTTGATTGAGAAAGTGAAAGCCAGAGGGGCGCAGTTTGCTATAGACGTGGACGGTCAAAAGTTGCTGAAAACGTTGAAACATGGGCCACTCATCATCAAACCTAACCGTGAAGAATTGGAAGAAATCTATGCTGTTAAGTTTAAATCCAAAGAAGATATTATCCCTTATGGTCAAAAACTTTTGGCAGAGGGCGCACAAAATGTCATGATTTCTATGGCAGGTGATGGTGCTTTACTCTTCACAGGAGACGACACCTACTTTGCCGCCCCAATCAAAGGAGAGCTGAAAAACTCTATCGGCGCGGGGGACTCGACAGTTGCAGGTTTCCTTGCGGAGTGGAGCCGCAGTCAAGATGTTTTAGCTGCCTTTAAACAAGGTGTTGCCTGTGGTACAGCGAAGGTCTTCTCAGAAGACATGCCGAGTGAAAGCTTCTTAAAAGAATGCTTTGAAAAAGTTATTATAGAAAAAATAAAGGAAGATTAGAAAAGAGGAAGATTATGGAAATCAAAGATTTACTCAAAACAGAAGTCATGATTTTGGACCTTCAAGCAACGACAAAAGAAGCTGCCGTTGATGAAATGGTGAACAAGTTAGTCGCAGAAGGTTATGTCAGTGATTTTGATACATTTAAAGCTGGAATCATGGCGCGTGAAGCGCAAACTTCAACTGGATTAGGTGATGGTATTGCCATGCCCCACAGCAAGAACAAAGCAGTTGAGGAAGCTGTCGTCCTGTTTGCAAAATCAAACGCAGGTGTGGATTACGCAGCCTTAGATGGCCAGCCTGTCAATCTCTTCTTCATGATTGCAGCACCAGAAGGCGCAAATGACACACACTTGGAAGCTCTGGCACAACTTTCTAAGTTCCTCTTGCAAGCTGGCTTTACAGACAAAGTAAAAGCAGCACAATACCCGCGTCAGGTCTTAGAGCTTTTCTCTGAAGAAACAGAAGAAATTGAGCAAGTCACTGATAGCGCGCATTATGTTTTAGCCGTGACAGCATGTACGACAGGTATTGCACATACTTATATGGCTGAAGAAGCACTTAAAAAACAAGCTGCTGAAATGGGCATTGCCATCAAAGTTGAAACAAACGGGGCACGTGGGATTGACCACAAGCTGACTGCTGAAGATATCCAAAAAGCTGACGGTATCATTGTTGCAGCAGATAAGAAAGTGGAAATGAACCGTTTTGCAGGAAAACCTATGGTGCAAGTTCCTGTCGCTGCAGCTATTCGTCAACCCGAAGAACTCATTAGTAAAGCAATTTCAGGCAATGCACCAAAATTTGAAGCTGATGCTTCCGATGAGGCAAAAGAAGAAAGCGCTGGCGGCATCGGGAAGGCCTTCTACAAACACCTTATGGGTGGCGTATCCGCAATGTTGCCATTCGTTGTGGGTGGGGGGATCTTGATTGCTCTTGCCTTCTTGATTGACCAATCTATGGGTGTACCTAAAGATCAGTTAGCCAACCTCGGTTCTTATCATCCGATTGCGGCTTACTTTAAAAATATCGGGGGTGCAGCCTTCGCCTTCATGCTTCCTGTCCTAGCTGGTTTTATCGCCAACTCAATTGCAGATAAGCCTGGTTTAGTTGCCGGTTTTGTCGCTGGTTCAATGGCTGCATCTGGTCTTGCCTTTGGCAAACTTGATCCAGCCACAATGATTCCTTCAGGTTTCCTTGGCGCATTAGTTGGTGGTTTCATTGCTGGTGGTGTCATCCTTCTCTTGCGCAAACTCTTGACTGTTTTGCCAAAATCACTGGATGGGATTAAAGCAATCTTGATTTTCCCACTTTTGGGTACATTGATTACAGGATTGCTCATGCTTTTCATCAATATCCCAATGGCAGCCATCAACACAGGCCTTTCCAACTTCTTGAACAGCCTTAATGGAGATTCAGCTTTAGTACTTGGTATCATCGTTGGAGGAATGATGGCAGTTGACCTTGGAGGTCCAATCAATAAAGCTGCTTATATCTTCGGTACAGGAACATTGGCCGCAAGTGTTGCCACTGGTGGGTCAGTTGTAATGGCAGCAGTTATGGCTGGTGGTATGGTTCCACCTCTTGCAACGACAGTTGCCGTTCTCTTCTTCAAAAATAAATTTACAAAAGAAGAACGTCAATCAGGTTTGACAAATATCGTTATGGGACTTTCATTTATTACAGAAGGTTCAATCCCATTTGGTGCTGCTGACCCAGCGCGTGCCATTCCTTCATTTGTTGTCGGATCAGCAGTGGCAGGGGGACTTGTTGGTGCTGCTGGTATCAAGTTGATGGCGCCACATGGTGGTATCTTCGTCTTGGCTTTGACAAATGGTCCTCTTTTGTACCTCCTCTTTGTCTTGATTGGTGCACTTGTGTCTGGCCTCATGTTCGGCTACTTGAAAAAAGCAAAATAATATAAAATCGAGTCAGAAATGACCCGATTTTTTTACGCAGATTTTCAGAGAAACTTATGACAGTGTGTTGACTGTTTATCCAACATGTTGCCCAAGGACTTTCCTTGTGGCATTAGGTACAGGGATAACGGCAATTGTTTTTGCATTGTTCTGACCTGAGGTGATGTCGTCTATTTTGAGATACATCTCAGTCCCATATTTGGCGGTAAAACTTGCCTGATCCTGATCGTAATCCGCTGTAGATGATTCTTGTTGTCCGGGTTCAGGAGCTACAGCGTGCCATTTTCCTTTGGAATCACCCAAACAAGAGTTCCAGTCATCATTTGACAGCCAAGAAGTGTTATCGATCACAGCTCCAAGACCATGGGATAACTTGACAAACCATGAAGGTCCTATATTGATTCCGTAAGGAATTTCGGCAGTGTATCTGTCTCGCATGGCTACGGTTCCCCTTGCATTTATGTTCTTCAAAATCCAATAGACCTGAATTTTGTGATGGGGTTTTACTGGAATGTTTTGAGGGGACACAGTCCAGTTGACAGAGGTAGAAGTTGTCTGAGTTTTTGTGGTTGAAAAGTTGAAATGAACGGATAAGATAAGACTAGAAAAACCGTCAACTGGGAAATTAATATTCGAGATGGCATCTATCCCAGTACCTATTTCTGTATTGCTGGTTGATTCAGTAGTATCCGTACTTGTGTAGGAAAAGCGTGGCGTACTGAACACTGCCTGAGTATCCGACTCATTATCAAAGCAGGTGACATTAGCTGCGATGTCTTCCCCACCTTCTGTTTTTATATCACTGTTTACAGCAATATATCTTTTAATCATAGAAAAATTTTCAGGATCACTGTCAGATTCATGGTCTTTTCTAATCTGTTGGTCAGGAGTGATAAGCCCCTGATTGACCATGCTAGAGGATAGACCTGAGGATACCCGCTTTAAGAAAGCATACATGTTTTCTATGTTTTGCAAGTTACTTTTTTGTGAAGAATAGGTATTCCTTCTTGGTTGTTGAATTTGGGAGCTTTCAGCGTAAGCTACTCCCAAAGAGGAGAAACTACTGCTTATGATTGTGGTTAGGGCCGCTATGCTCATTATTACTTTTGTTTTTTTCATTTTTATTACCTCCGATTTTCGGTGTGGCATATCTACTTCAAAAACATGGAATAGCGTTATTTTTTAATTGTTTACTGGTTTGAAAGTTCTGTTCTAACAACTTGATTTTTTGAACACAGCATCCAGAGCAGTTAGTGATTAAGTGACTTCTTCTTATCCAGCATGTTGTCCAAGTACTTTCCTTGTGGTATTAGGTACAGGAATAACAGCAACTGTTTTTGCTTTGTTCTCTCCTGCTGTGATATCATCTACTCGAAGATACATTTCAGTGCCATATTTTGCAGTAAAAGTTGCTTGATCCTGATCGTAATCTGCCGTAGATGATTCTGGGTATCCGGGGCCAGGAGCTACGGAATGCCATTTTTCTCTAGCATCTCCCACGTAGGTATTCCAGAAATCATTTGTAATCCAAGCACTGTTATCAATCACAGACCCAAGACCGTAAGCTAACTTGGTATAGCCCCAAGAGCCTACATTGACGCCATAAGGAATATCTGCAGTAAATCTGTCACGCATGGCTGCCGTACCTGTTGCAGTAACGTTTCTCAAAATCCAATACACACGAATCTTATGGTGGGGTTTTAGTGAAATGTTTTCCGGTGGCACAGTCCAATTGATAGAAGTTGAGTTCGTCTGACTTTTTGTGGTTGAAAAGTTGAAATGAACAGACAACATAACGCTGGCAGAACCGACACCAGGAAATTCAATATTTGCTGTACTGTCTATTCCAGTATCGACTCCCATCGTACTTGTAGATGTCGTGGTATCTGTGCTTGTATAGGAAAAGCTAGGTGTGCTGCATATGATTGCAGAATCTGAGTTGTTATCAAAAGTAGTGACATTGGTTGAGGTATCTCCACCATCTTCTGTTTTGATGTCATGGTTCACAAAGAGATATCTTTCCCCGAGTGAAAAATTCATCGGCTCACTGAAGACATCATATCTTGTAATCTGATGATCCAGTGTGAGTAATCCATGTTCGACCATGGAGGCTGACATTCCTACGGATACTTTCTTTAAGAAAGTGTACATATCTTGTATTTCTCTCAAGTTAGTCTTTTGAGAAGTGTTTGTGACTTTTCCTGACTGCTGCATAACTTGAGAGCTTTCAGCATAAGCTGTTTCTAGAGAAGCAAAGTTACTTCCGAAGATGAGGGTCAAGCCTGCTAAGCCCATTGCCATTTTTGTCTTTTTCATTTTATTTACCTCCGATTTTTCGGTGTGGTACATCTATTTCAAAAACATGGAATAGCAGTATCACTTTAGTGTACACAGAATCATAGGATTCAAGTGTGAACTGTGATAGAAGAACTCCTTAGTCAGTGTGCTGTCCAAGGACTTTTCTTGTGGTGTTGGGGACATGGATAATCTCAATGGTTTTTGCCTTGTTTTCTCCAGATGTAATGTCATCTACACGGAGATACATTTCAGTACCGTATTTTGCAGTATAGGTGGATTGTGAAACATCGTAATACCCGCCTTCTGCAAAATCAGTAGGATCATAGTCAGGATCGTCAGGAGTAACGGGATGCCAGCGGTCTCTAGACTCACCAGTATAAGAACTCCAGTAGTTTTCTGGTAATAAAGAGGGATCCTTTATGAGTCGTCCAAGAGAATAACCTTCTACAGGCGGATAAAATGGATAATAGGCAAAAGGAATAACAGCACGGTATCTTGCGCGCATAGCTGCAGTTCCTGACGCAGTCCTGTTTTTCAAGATCCAGTATACACGGATCTTATGGTGAGGTTTCAAGGAAATGTTTTCTGGTGGAACGGTCCAGTTGATGGTAGTTGATGTGGTCTGACTTTTTGTGGTTGAAAAGTTGAAATGAACAGACAATACGATGCTGGTATCTCCAACACCAGGAAAACTAATCCCAGCAGTAGTGTCTATTCCAGTATTTACTCCCATCGTACTTGTAGATGTCGTGGTATCCGTACCTGTGTAGGAAAAGCTAGGTGTACTGCAGATGATTGCAGCATCTGAATCGTTGTCAAAAGTGGTGACATTGGTGGACATGTCTCCAGCATCTTCTGCTTTGAGGTCAGGGATTAAATAAAAAGAAGGCTCTTTTGTTACCTGAAAGATTAGAGGATTGCTACAATAATCTGGGCTATCCTTAGTGATTTGATACTTAGAATCAAGTAGTCCTTGGGAGACTCTGTAAGCGGATAGCCCTAAGGACAGTCGCTTTAACAAAGCGTATACATCACTGTGTATGTCCTTTAAATTTCCCATTTGTGATTGCGTTGTTTTTCCTGCTTGCCGCATAATTTGCGAACTTTCAGCATGGGCTGTTTTTAGAGGAGCAAAGCTACTTCCAAGAAGTAGTGTCAAACTAGCTAGCCCCATTGCCACTTTCGTTTTTTTCATTTTCATTACCTCCGATTTTTCGGTGTGGTACATCTATTTCAAAAACATGGAATAGCAGTATCACTTTTATTTGCTCATGGGTTTAAAAGTGTCATTCAAATTCCTCCTTTATGTTTTAGGTAGGGCATATCCTTTGGGATTTGCTCTACTTAAAATATAGGGGCATCTAGTAGAATTATTTTTTACAAATTACAGGGGCCTTGTAGTGGTATTGGGGAGCGATAAAGAGTTCTTCTGAAGTTAAAGTGAGCAACAAAAATTTTCTAGAAAAAGAAACAGGAGGTTCAGGGAGATCTTCAGAAAGCCAGCTTGCAACGATGCTTAAGACTTCCTTTACGATAAAGCTCTTCACAAAGTCCTTTGAAAACCCTGTTCTACTCACATCCTCAATCAAATAAGGCGAAAACCACTCTTTGTACTGTGTTTCAATGAAGTTCATCCAATGCGGGTCCATGCAGGTTGTGCATAACACCTTTAGCCAATCTCTGTATTCATAAATAACAGGCAGGATGTGCATTGCAAAAACATGATAGGGTGAAATTCCTTCCTTTGGATAGTGAAAGTCAAGTTCTTTCTTAACCTTGTCATTAACCTGCCTACGAATATCGAGTATCAGTTCTTCAACAGTCCTGTAATGCTTGCGCTGAATTGCCTGACGACTAACACCAGCTTCCTCAGCAATCTCGGCTATGGTGAAGTGATGAATATCGGGATGTTTATTCGCACAACGAAAGAAAGCATTGACAATTTTTTCTCGAGTTCCTCTTGGCATATTTATAACCTCCAAAAATATTTCATAAATGTATTTTACCACACATAAACGTAAAAGAAATAAATTCTGGAAATTAAAAAGTTACAAAACAGAAACTTTACACTATAATAACAAGAATGCTTGTAAAATAAAATGTTGAGATATTTTTAAAACGTAAACTTTATGTGTTGGAAATTTAGAAAAATTTAAGATATAAATAGAGTAAATATAATATAAGGAGGAGACAGAATGTACAAATTCATGATAATATCTTCACTTGTTGTGATAGCTGTATTTTGTGGAGTGGAGAGTGCTAAAGCTAGACATATGAGTAGAGGACAGCCCTCCAGTTTTATCAAAACATCAGAAACGGATGCTGAGTTTTATCCTGTCGACAATCATGACGGGACTGTAGCTTTCATGCATCAAACATGGAGTGTGATAAAGGACATGGGAGAGGGAAATGTGATGATTGCCTCCACTCAGGCTATTGCTTTCTCGCCTTTTTCGCTTGAACATCACGGCTATTATCCCACGTCCAGCTTAAGTTGGTTAAATGATGGCTACAGAGATAGCTTTGTTAAAAAGGAGATTGATACATGGTATCAGGAAAAGATTAAGGGAACAGACTATGAAAAAGCCGTAGTCCCTGTTTATTTAAACAATCCTACCTTTACAGATATGAAAAAGCTGGGTTGGAAGTCTCATACCGATGGGCGGATAAGTACACATACGTGGCGCGTACATGTTATTGGACCAGGTGCATATCCTACGATAGTGAATCACGCGCATGGTTCCAAACGCGCTTTTCTTCTGAGTGGTAGTGATTTGGCTGAGCCGAAACATGGCTGGCCCGCAGACCATTATAACGGAGCGATTACTCGAGCTGCCATTGATTACAGAAATAGGCTGTATAATAACGGTGTGCTATCGTCCTGGTTACGTTCTCCATCAGAGGAAAGCTATGCCGCTTCTGGGCTTTATGCTCGTGATTCCCATGTCAGGGGTTACGTGGTATGGGTAAGTATCGCCGTGGTCCCTGCACTTGTTGTCCATCTGAGATAAAGAGCATTGATATTTGGAGTCTCTTGGCTTAAATATACCATTTAATAGAAAGGAGATGAGAAGATGAAACGTGCAAAGCTTTGTGCTCAAGAGCCTAAGGCCTGCCCGCTCTGGCATCATATATCGAGCAAGCCTTTCTGATTTTCCAAGAGAGACTGGTCATTAAATTACACTTCAAGAGAGCCTCAGCCAAGGCTCTTTTTTAGTTTGCATTTCAGTCAGTTCTGCTGGGCGCAGTTGGCTATGGAAAAGAAGATACCAGCCCGCACAGACGAGCAGCTAGAAAAAATAGCATATACAGACTATAAAAGTTTCTTTTTGAGCACTTTATATAAAAATAAACTGCCCTTGGTTGACAGCTTTTACTGCTTTAAAATTTTGCATTCGTGAACTTTTTGAGGCTTGAAAATTTGAGTTTGAAGTTTGATAATGTCAGATATAGAAAATGTGGGATAAAAATCATAAAACACAGTAAGTTTTGTGTCCAGCATTTTTATTTAAAACGAAAGGAGGAAGTGTTATGAAACGTGCAAAAATTTTTGCCTTGGACGTTGGAGAATGCCCGATTTTGACTACATGGCATCACCCACCTATGTGGAAGTCTTGACAGTTGCTCTATGATACTTTTGAAGGAAGAGTCTGACATAAGACTCTTTTTGAGTGTCGTTTATCCAGTTCTCTTTAACGGAAGAAGAAAAAGTATCTCTTTGTGCAATACATTTTATTTCTAAAGGGAATGAAGCAGAACTTTTTAGGATAAATATGTGCATCAGTGCACCTTTTAGAGCTTGAAATTTGCAATTTAAAACCGGATAATGGAGCAGGAGGTATGCAGGGAGCTGTAGAGCATACGTCTGTAAACCCATTAGGAAGGAGAAGCCACCATGAAGCGTGCAAAAATGTTTTCCTTGTTCCCTAGAGCTTGCGAGATATCAACCACATGGTGTCCCCCACCTTATTGGAAGTAGTCTTGATGACTGCCATATTATACCTTATAGGAAAGAGCCTAAAATACGGCTCTTTTTGTCTACCAAATTTTTATTTTATAAGGAAAAAAGTATCGACTTTGTCAATGAACTTAATTTATAAAAAAGAGGAAAGCGGTATTGTCTAGAAAAATGGCTCCATTTGCGCACTTTTTAGGTCTTGAAAATGCGAAAGTAAAGCATGATAATACAGGTATTGAGAGAGGAGTATAGGTGTTTTACCAAGTATCCTCATCCATAAGAAAGGAGACTGGAAAATGGTAGAAGCAAAAATTTATGAACGGAAAATGTTTACATGTACAGAAATCATACCTTTTTGTGCACCTTGGAAGCATTTGAAGTTTTAAAGAGAAAACATGAAGTTTAAGAGGAGGAAAAATTTGAAGAAATATCTTGGTCTTATTGATGAAGTGTACTTAAAGCAGCAGCCGGACGGTTCAAGCTTAGCGTATGTCTCAGAGAACTACTGGGATGAAATGGGGATCAATGAAACAGCTTTCGAGATTTTAAAACGATTGGATGGGGGTCATACCTTTGAGACACTTACCGATGAGTTGAGTCAGCATTTCAAGGAAGAGAAAACGAAAGCAGCCATTATCATTTCTGAATTTATCGAGAGTCTGGAGGAAAGGGCATTACTAAGGTCCTATGATGAACATCAGGAAACTCCCGTTGATATTAGAGGGAGCAAGGAATATTTTGTGCCTGATTCGATGATACTTGAACTGACTCATAACTGTCCGCTTCGGTGTAAGCACTGTTATGCTAATGCTGGCATAGGTTCCAGTATGGATATTGATAAGCTTATGCCGCTGCTGGAACAGCTGACTAGTTTAGGAACCAACTATTTTCAACTCACTGGTGGTGAACCCTTTGCTTATCCATATATTGAGGACGTGATTGACTTTCTTCTGGCAAAAAAGATAAAGTTCAGCATTACCACGAGCGGCTTTTACTGGAATAGACGTATGGAAAGGATTATGAATAAGCTTATAGGGAAGAAAGTCTCTATCCAAGTCAGTTTAGATGGTTTAGCTGAAAATCACAATAAAATCCGTTGTGATGAGCGGGCTTACGATAAGGCGATACGTTTCATCAAGGAAAGCGTTGCTCGAAAAATTTCCACAAGTGTAGCCACCTGTTTAGTTCAACAAGATATGGAGGAAATAGAAGAACTGTGCGGTTTGGTAAAAGACTTGGGAGTTTATCAGTACCGTTTGGGGATTATCACAGATATGGGACGTGCCGAGGATAATCATATCTCTTCCCAGATTACCAGTAAAGAATATCAATATATCATGGATCATTTAAAGGAGAAGCACCAAACCAGAGATTTTTATATTGGTAGGATTGAAGAATTTGAAGATGTGGCGTGTCAAACTACTAAAAACTGTGGCGCGGGTTACCGTCTGTATAATTTAACACCTAAGCTCACCTTTTCTCCATGCACTATTTTCAAGCTTAATATAGGAAATCTGAACACAGAAAATCTTGAATCTATTTTTGCCAGAAACACACGCCTTTTCTCTGGTATGACACCGCCCTCAGAGAGTATCTGCGGCTCCTGCGAGTTATTAGAGAGCTGTAAATCTTGTTTTGCGGAAGGTTTTTCAAGCAGACATAAGGTTGAAAGGTGTCACTGGCACGAAGATGAATACAAGAATATATGTGCGAAAGCTTAAGTGATGAAAGGTCTTGGGAATGGACGGAGAACAGGCTTTAGATTGGATTTTTTCCCGCCACAAATTCAACATTCGTCCTGGTTTGACAAGGATAGAGGAACTTTTAAAACGTTTGGGCAATCCTGAAAAAAATTTGTCAATGCTGCATTTTGCTGGAACGAATGGTAAAGGGTCAACTCTTGCCTTTACTGCGCAAATCTTAAGGCAAACAGGACTTACAGTCGCCACCTTTACAAGTCCTTATATTGAAACTTTTGGCGAGCAGATAGCAATTAATGGCCAAGCGCTTTCAGCTGAAAAACTTATAAAGTATGTGGAACGTTTACAGCCTCTAGTTGATGCGCTCGACCAAGAGGAAAGATACGCTGGAATTACCGAGTTTGAAATCATTACAGCGCTGGCTTTTCAGTATTTTTCTGATGAAAAAGTAGATGTTGCCTTGATTGAAGTAGGGCTTGGCGGCTTGCTAGACAGTACGAACGTCATCCAACCACAGATTACAGTGATTACTACAATCGGGCTTGACCATAAAGAATTTTTAGGGACGAGCCTTGCGGAGATTGCAGCGCAAAAAGCAGGCATTATTAAGTATGAAACGCCTCTTGTCACTGGAAATATTGTCGAGGAAGCACTGACTGTAATAGAGGAAACAGCACAAAAAAACAGGGCTAAACACTATAAATTTGGTGTAGATTACCAGATTGAGCGATTAAATAAAGAGCACTTTAATTACCGTGATAAACACTGTCAACTTGAAAATCTAGAAAAGTCATTGCTCGGTCTGCACCAGATAGAGAATGCTGCCTTAGCATTGAAAGTATCTCTGCTCTATGCTGAGGAATCCGATATCACGCTTGATATGTCAGACGTTAGGCAAGCCTTACGGACAACTTTTTGGCCAGCCCGTATGGAGACGATAGCTCAAAATCCTCTCACTCTTCTTGATGGTGCACACAATACCCATGCAATAGGTCGTCTTTTAGAAAATTTAAGAGTGAAATTTCCCGATAAAAAAATAACCATAATCTTTTCGGCTCTTGTGACCAAGGAAATCAATGAAATGGTAGAAATGCTTCGGGCGCTAAAGGGAGCAGACTTAATTTTAACGAGTTTTGACCATCCCCAAGCCATGGATTTGAAAGACGTTTATTACTTGGAAAAAGAAGGCGTAACCTTTGCAGCTGATTGGCGAGAGAAGTATGAGCAATTGAAAATTTCGCTGGGAGCAGATGCGTTAGTAGTCATGACGGGTTCCTTATATTTTATGGCCCAAATTCGTAAAGAGCTTTTGAGAGCGGAGGCAGGAGCAGAAGATAAAGAAAGGCAAATGTTGCACATGCCATAGGATGTGTGTGGAATTTTTTCATTTGAGTCAAAGCTTGAATTTCAAGAACAATTCTGTTAGAATATTAAGGTCTAACAAACTTTGGTCTGGCAAACAGTCCAAGGCAGAAAGGAAATTTTGCAAAATGAAAAAAGACATCCATCCTAGTTACCAACCTGTTGTATTTATGGATACAAGTACAGGTTTTAAGTTCTTGAGCGGTTCAACTAAAGGCTCTAAGGAAACTGTTGAATGGGAAGACGGAAACACTTATCCCTTGATTCGTGTGGAAATCTCTTCTGATTCTCACCCATTCTACACTGGCCGTCAAAAATTCCAAGCGGCAGACGGACGTATCGCTCGTTTCAACAAAAAATATGGAAAATAAAGAAAGTGCTTCGGCGCTTTTTTATTTTTATTTATAGGACTATAAAAAAATAAAAAAATATCATATAATAGAGGAAGGTATCACATGATATAGGGACGAGGTGCATGGACATGAAGTGCTCCTTTGTTCTGAAATAAAGATAGAGGAAAAAAACAATGAAGTGGTCGATTCTTGAAGTATCAAAAAAGAAGACAATTGAATTCGAGGAAGAACTTGATTTGACAGCTGAGCTTAGGCAGCGTTCAGAAGAAATTCTTGATGCAAAGCCAGTGAAAGTTCAAGGGCAAGTTTCTTATGATACAGGTATTTATTACCTGGACTACACGCTTAAAGTTGAGCTGATTATCCCCTCTTCACGTAGCTTAAAGCCTGTCGATTATTTGATGGAGCTTTCGGTCAGTGAAGCATTTACAACGGAAGCGTTTCTTAAAGAGAACAAAGATTTACTGGATGATGACATAATCTTTACATTGGACGAAGATTGGATCAGTTTATCAGAGTCTGTGGCGGATAATATTCTTTTGGAAATCCCGTTACAGGTTCTAGCTGAGGATGAGAGGGATAACGCCAACCTACCGTCAGGTAAAAACTGGACAGTCCTATCTGAAGCGGATTATCGGAAACAAAAGGAGGAAGAGACGGATAAAGAAAAGAAATCTCCTTTTGCAGATTTGGCGGGTCTTTTCACAGAAGAAAAGAATTAAGAAAAATCTCATAAAACACTTGCAACAAAATTACAATTGTATTATAATTTTGTTATAGAGGAAATAAAATTAAAAAAGATATAAATGAGGCTAAACTATGAATTCATCTAAACGTATTTTGATTATCGAAGACGATAAAAACATTGCGAGATTTGTTTCACTTGAGCTTGAGCATGAAGGCTATCAAACTGCTGTTCAAGACAATGGTCGCAAAGGACTTGAAGAAGCAATGTCCAAAGATTATGACTTGATTTTGCTTGATCTGATGCTGCCAGAACTTGATGGTTTTGAGGTGGCACGTCGTTTGCGCCGTGAAAAAGATACGCATATTATTATGATGACTGCACGTGACTCAACAATGGACCGTGTTGCAGGTCTTGATATTGGGGCTGATGACTATATCACAAAACCATTTGCCATTGAAGAACTTTTAGCGCGTGTGCGTTCACTCTTCCGCCGTGAAGATCATATCCAAGCCGCAGATAAAGCAGACAACACTTCATTCCGTGACTTGGTTATTGACAAAACAAACCGTACGGTTCATCGTGGCAAAAAAGTTATTGACCTTACCCGCCGTGAGTACGACTTGCTTTTGACACTCATGCAAAATGTTGGAGATGTCGTAACACGTGAATACTTGGTTTCAGAAGTCTGGGGTTATGACGAAGGTACTGAAACAAATGTCGTTGACGTCTACATTCGTTACTTGCGTAACAAAATTGATGTGGAAGGACGTGAAAGCTATATCCAAACTGTCCGTGGTATGGGCTACGTCATGCGTGACCGAAAATAACATAGCGAATAAATAAGAAAATTTCTAGTGGCTTTGTCACTAGATTTATTCCTTTTATGTCATCTAAAAGAAATAGAAAAATGCGACATGATAAAATTTTTTGATTTGAAAAGAGAGAAAACAGAAAGTCTTCCAGAGCGAAAGCGCAGTATCATGCTGCGCTGGGCTTTTGCGAATACGATTTTCTGTTTCATCACTTTCACTATTTTTACAGTACTGATTTATCAACTCACAATAACCACTTTTATTAATGCTGAAAAAGGTGACATGCTGCAAGCCTTGGACAATGTGGAGCAGCGTTTGGCACGCTCTGAAAATGTGCTTACGGAGGAAAACCTCTTTAATTACTTAGGTTATGGACAAGATTATACCGTTTCAAAACAGTGGCGAGAAAATGAACTTGAAACTTTAGGGAGCATGATTGGTTCCAGAAAGTCTTTTTATGTTTTTGATGTGAATGAACAGCTCATCTACTCTACAAGGGCCTATAACTTTCCTTTGAGAAAAGATGTAGGAGATTCAACCGTTGCTATACGAACCTTTGGTGATTATTCTGGCTATTTAGCTGAACGCCCTGTATTTTCAAGCAAGACAGGGGAACTGATTGGTTATGTTCAGGCCTTCTACGATATGAGTTATTATTACAGTGTACGCACAAAGCTTCTTATTGCCCTCATTATTTTGGAAATTATCGCCCTCTTTATCGCTCAGTTTGTGGGTTATTTCATGGCTAGCCGTTACATCAAACCGCTTGAACGACTACACGATGCTATTACGACCAGAGCAAACAATTTAAGCATGGATTTCAAACCTGTTCTTATTCAAACAGGGGATGAGATTGAAGAGCTAGCTACGGTATATAATGACATGATGATAAAACTCAATGATTATGTGGATCAGCAGAAACGCTTTGTTTCTGACGTGAGTCATGAGTTAAGAACGCCTCTGGCAGTACTTGACGGACATTTGAACCTGTTGAATCGTTGGGGGAAAAATGATCCTGAGGTACTTGATGAATCACTGATTGCGAGTATTGAAGAAGTGAAAACAATGCGGACAATGCTTGAAGAGATGCTCGCCTTAGCCCGTTTGGAGAGCATTGATTTTCAAGATGAGGATTTAATCTGTGATCCAACGGAAGTTTCAAATTTTCTGATGAAAAACTTTTTACTCATTCATCCCAACTTAAAAATGTCTGTGAAAAACGATTTAAGTCCGGACAGTTTGGCTCATATTTATCCTAATCACTATGAGCAAGGTCTAAAAATTCTGATCGATAATGCGATAAAATATTCACCAAAAGATCGGCAAGAAGTCAATCTTTATCTTGCAGAAGACGAAGATTATATTATTACGACGGTTGAAGACAAGGGATATGGAATCAGTGAGGAGGACCTTAAACATGTTTTCGAGCGTTTCTTCCGTGCAGATAAAGCGCGAAACCGTGATATAGGTGGTACAGGTCTTGGATTATCTATTATTAATCGTCTTGTGGAAAACTATGAAGGGGATATTAGCGTTACCTCTGTTTTGGGCGAAGGCTCTAAATTCACGTTGAAAATTCCCAAAATTAAATAAACGTAAAAGTCTGTAGAGAGCTTAAAGAAACTGTCTACAGGCTTTTTAATTCCCTTATAATTAATTTGATTTGTTTGATAATTCGAGTAAATTGTTGACATTCATTTAAAAAAAGGTTAAGATTTAGAGTACAAAATACAAATAAAATGATAGAGGTCGCAATGAATAGGAAATTTTACTGAGCTGGGCAAGCGTTGAAGTAAAATAGAGGAGACATTGCCGAAATGAGTCTACCCGTCCAAGTAGATTTGTTGGGGCAGCAAGGGATACTTGCTGAACTGTCGCAGTTTTGCGGAGTGCTATTCGTTATTGATAAATGCGTCATATTCAACGTTTAGCAACCTCCCTGTGTGAAGGTTGCTTTTTATGTTTATTACTACTGTCGTCGTGTATTCGAAGACAATGATAAGGGCATTTCTAGGTTAATTTCCCGCATGTCTCATAAGGACCCGTGATCTTTACATTATATTGATTTTGTAAAAAATGAAAGAGAGAGTATTATGAGAAGGAAAAACTTATTGTTACTTGCCTTAACGTTATTTATGGTATTATTCATTGGTAGCTCGAAGGTTAGCGCAGAGGAGTTCCGTGTGGGGATGGAAGCAGCTTATGCTCCCTTTAACTGGACACAGTATGACGAGAGCAACGGTGCAGTTCCTATTGAAGGTGTAGATGGACAATGGGCTAATGGTTATGATGTGCAGATTGCGAAAAAAATTGCGAATAAATTGAATAAAGACTTGGTCATTGTAAAGTCCAGCTGGGATGGACTCCTTCCTGCGCTTAAGTCAGGAAAAATAGATGCCATTATTGCAGGGATGTCCCCTACAGCAGAACGTAAAGAGCAGATTGATTTCTCGGAGCCTTATTATACGTCAAATCTTGTTATGATGGTAAAAAGTGGTGGAGCGTTCGCCCAAGCCTCAAGTTTGGCTGATTTCTCAGGAGCAAAAATTACCGCTCAGCTTGGAACTTTCCACTACAATATGATTGATCAGATTGAGAATGTAAATAAACAAACAGCCATGAAAGACTTTTCAAGTATGCGAGTTGCCTTACAAAGTGGGGCTATTGATGGCTATGTTGCAGAGCGCCCCGAAGGGATTACGGCAGAAAAAGCAAACCCTGACTTTAAAATGATTGAGTTTGGAGAAGGTCAAGGTTTCGTGACGAACTCAGAGGACACGACAGTAGCGGTTGGGGTTCGTAAAAATGATCCTAATTTAGCAGTAATTAATAGCTTTTTAACAGGTTTCACAGTGCAGGATCAAAAAGAGCTAATGGATGAAATGATTGCTGCGCAGCCAGAAGCAAAAACGCAAGGCACCTGGTATGATCAGATTATTGGCATTGTGAAAGACAATGGGAAACAGTTCCTTAATGGTACAGGGATGACATTGTTTATCTCGCTTATCAGTACGATTGTTGGTACGATTTTAGGGCTTCTTATTGGTGTTTATCGCACAATCCCTGAAATCAGTAATAAGTTCCTCGCTTTCTTATATAAAGTATTTGGCTGGCTTATCTCAGCATATATCGAAATTTTCCGTGGGACGCCGATGATTGTCCAAGCGATGGTCCTTTATTATGGCTCCGCTCTGGCATTTGGAATTAGCTTGGATCGTACTGTGGCAGCTTTGCTCATTGTATCGATTAACACAGGCGCTTATATGTCAGAAATTGTTCGTGGAGGAATCTTCTCTGTAGATAAAGGACAATTTGAAGCAGCACAGGCTCTTGGAATGACACATGGCCAAACGATGCGCAAAGTTGTCTTGCCACAGGTCTTGCGAAATATCCTTCCTGCAACCGGTAATGAGTTTGTGATTAATATTAAAGACACATCCGTCTTGTCCGTGATTTCAGTAACGGAACTCTTTTTCCAAGGGACAACGGTGGCTCAGCAAAACTTTATGTATTTCCAAACTTTCGCTGTGATTTGTGCAATTTATTTTGTTCTTACTTTCACAGTAACACGTATTCTACGTTTTATAGAAAGAAAAATGGATGGGCCAGATGCTTATGTTCCAATCCAAAACCAGATGCAAGTCCAAGAATTGGGGGAGGCCTAAATGACAGCTATTTTAGAAATCAATCACTTAAAAAAATCATTCGGAGACAATGAAGTCTTAAAAGACATCCATTTGACTGTTAATGCAGGCGAAGTTATTTCTATTATTGGTTCATCGGGAAGTGGTAAGTCAACGTTGCTCCGCTCAATTAATTTGCTGGAAAAGCCTAGCGGTGGTGAAATTATTTATAAGGGAGAAAATGTTCTCGAAAAAGGGTTTGACATTCCTAAGTACCGTACACATTTGGGCATGGTTTTCCAAAGCTTTAACCTCTTTAACAACATGAATGTCATTGAAAATGTTATGGCCGCTCAGGTCACTGTATTGAAAAAAAGCCAAGAAGAAGCAAGAAAGATTGCTTTGGAAAATCTAGAAAAAGTAGGAATGGCTAGATTTGCTAATGCTAAACCTGCACAACTCTCAGGTGGACAAAAGCAACGTGTTGCTATCGCACGTGCGATTTCAATGAATCCTGATGTGATTCTCTTTGATGAACCAACATCGGCTCTAGATCCCGAGATGGTTGGCGAAGTTTTGCAAACCATGCAAGGATTGGCTGAGACCGGGCTTACTATGGTTATCGTCACACATGAGATGGAGTTTGCGCGTGATGTGAGTGACCGTGTAATTTTCATGGATAAGGGCGTCATTGCTGAAGAAGGCAGTCCTGAAGAAATCTTTGGTTCACCAAAAGAAGAACGTACAAAAGCTTTTCTCTCACGTTTCCTACGTACTTGAACAAAAAAGCAGAAAGCGAAAATGCTTTCTGCTTTTTTAGTGCCACTTTCGTCATTCAAACTCTATATTGAAAAAATAGGTAAATAGCGGTAAAATAGAGGGACGTAGAAAGAATAGGGACAATGAAAAAAATCACAACTTTTGAACAAAAAAAAGTGCTCATCCTTGGACTGGCAAAGTCTGGAGAGGCTGCCGCACGTTTACTTCATTCATTAGGGGCTTTAGTTACTGTAAATGACGGAAAAGCTTTTGATGAAAATCCAGCAGCCCAAGCCTTGTTGAAAGAAGGCATCCAAGTCATTTGCGGGGATCATCCTCTTGAACTTTTGGACGAAGGTTTTGCTTATATGGTGAAAAACCCAGGCATTCGCTACGATAATCCAATGGTTAAAAGAGCCTTAGCCAAAAAAATTCCTGTCCTAACAGAAGTTGAGCTGGCTTACCTTGTCTCCGAGGCGCCAATTATCGGTATCACAGGGACAAATGGGAAAACAACGACAACAACGCTCATCGCGGAGATTTTAAATGCTGATGGGCGGTCGGCAAAATTAGCTGGAAACATTGGCTTCCCTGCTTCGGCGGTAGCCACTACAGCTACTGCAGAAGACACGCTTGTCATGGAGCTTTCAAGTTTCCAACTGATGGGAATCATTGACTTTAAGCCAAAGATTGCTCTGATTACAAATATTTTCTCGTCACATTTAGACTATCATGGTTCACAGGAAGCCTATGAAGCAGCCAAATGGCGTATTCAAGAAAATTTGACTGCTGACGAGTATTTGGTACTTAACTTTAATCAAGAGAAGTGCCGCGCTTTGGCGGCACATACTGCTGCTCAGGTCGTAGCTTTTGCTACGGATCAGAAAGTGGATGGTGCTTATTCTTTGGAAGGTAAACTGTATTTTCGAGATGAATTCATTATGGAAACTGCAGCTTTGTCTCTACCAGGTGAACATAATCTAGAGAATGCTCTGGCAGCAATAGCTGTTGCCAAACTATCAGGTGTTAAAAATCAAGCCATCATTAAAGTGTTAACGCGCTTTTCGGGTGTTAAGCACCGTTTGCAATACTTGGGCGAAATTGCTGGACGTAAAGTTTATAATGACAGTAAAGCCACAAACATCTTGGCAACCAAACGGGCACTTTCTGGTTTTGAAAACAGTAAACTGTGGCTTTTAGCAGGCGGACTAGATAGGGGAAACGACTTTGACGAGTTGGTGACTGCTCTTTCCGGCATTAAAGGAATGGCTGTGTTTGGAGAAACTGCCCCTAAACTTCAAAAGCTTGCGGATCAGTTGCACATTCCAACAGTCCACAGTAAAAATGTTGCGACTGCACTTAAAGAAATTTTTGAGAAGTCAACAGCCGGCGATACAATTTTACTTAGCCCCGCTTGTGCCAGCTGGGATCAATACAAGACCTTTGAAGAACGTGGAGACATGTTTATCAAAGCTTTTGAAGAATTGAAAGGTGAACTGAAATAAGATGAGAATTATTGTAACTGGAGGCGGTACAGGCGGGCATATCTATCCAGCTTTGGCTTTTATCAATCATCTAAAAACGATTGAGCCAGAGTCGGATATCCTTTATGTTGGGACAGAACGGGGATTAGAAAGCAAAATTGTACCTGCGGCTGGTATCAACTTTAAGACAGTAGATGTACAAGGCTTCCGCCGTAGCTTTTCCCTTAGCAATTTTAAGACCCTTTATAAATTTTTGAAGTCTACCTCAGATGCCAAGAAGCTTATTAAAGACTTTGAACCAGATGTGGTGATTGGTACAGGAGGATATGTCGCGGGTCCTGTTCTTTATGCTGCAGCCAAGCTTAAGATTCCAACGCTTGTGCATGAACAGAATTCTATTCCAGGAATAACAAATAAGTTTTTGAGCAAGTACGTAGATAAGGTTGCGGTGGCCTTTGAAGCGGCTAAACCCTACTTTCCAGAGGAAAAAACCGTTTTTACTGGGAATCCTCGTGCACAGGAAGTTGCCAGTCTAGAAGCAACAGATATTTTGGAAACAGAGTATAAGCTCAGAAAGGATAAAAAAACAGTGGTGATTTTTGGAGGTTCACGTGGTGCACAAACCATCAATGAAGCTGTGAAAGCCGCCCTTCCTAAGTTTACAGAAAAAGACTATCAGCTTGTATACGCTTCAGGACAGATTTACTATGATGAAGATTATGCAGAATTTGCTAAATATAAAGAAAATGCAAACATTGCGATTCGCCCTTACATTTCAAACATGCTTGAAGTGCTGGCATCATCAGATTTAATTTTGTGCCGTGCGGGAGCAACAACGATTGCGGAAATTACAGCACTTGGTCTTCCGACTATCTTTGTGCCGAGTCCAAATGTGACGGCAGACCACCAAACGAAAAATGCTCAGGCACTTGTTGATATTGGGGCTGCCAAGATGATTAGAGATGCAGAGCTTACAGCTGACACAATGCTGGAAAACATTTCGGAAATATTTTCTGATGAAAGTCTCTATCAAGCCATGTCGGAAGCCAGTAAAAAAGCAGGAGTTCCTGATGCAAGCGACCGACTTTACAAACTTGTGAAAGAAATTGAAAAATAATGAGTGAAGAAAACCTTACGCCTTGGCAAAAGAAACATCTGGAATATCAGCGCCGTAAAGCTGCTGAAAATCAAGAGAAGTCTGAGGAGCCTAAAAAACGGAAGTTTTTGAAGAATAAAGAAGACGATACAGCTAAAAATCAAGAAGACACAGGTCAAGATTCAGAGGCCCAGTATGTTGAAGACGGGGATAACTCAGTAATGACTTACTCAGAAGATTTTTCTGAAACTGCTGAAGAAGAAATGAAACCCTCTTTTTTTGAAGGCAGCTTTGAAGTTTTTAAAAAAATGTGGCCCTTGCTATTAGTGGCTGTCTTACTTTTTATTGTTTCTGTTTATGCTGTATCACCAATAAGTAAGATTGGTAAGTTTACTGTCTCCGGAAATCAACACGAATCTTTTGAAGCAATAGTAAAAGCTTCGAAATTAAAACCAACGGATAGAATTTACGGTGTTATTAGAAATCGCCGAGGAATTGAGAACAGTATTGTCCAAGAATTCCCACGTGTGAAAGCAGTAGAGATACAAGTTAGTTTTCCTAATCATGTTGAAGCCAGGGTAACTGAGTTTCAGACAGTGGCTTATGTTGAACAGAAAGGAAAGAATTATCAAGTTTTAGAAAGCGGGTATATTCTGAGAGATGAAGAGATTCCAAGTGATCAGCTTTCAAACCACCCTTTGCTTAAAAGTTTTTCAGATCAAGAGACAGAAAAATTTGTTACAGCTTATATGAAATTGAAACCCGAAGTTCGCAGTCTCATTACTACGGTCAGCAAAGCGCCGACTAAAGCAACAAGTGATTTCCTTGCCTTAGAGATGTCTGACGGTAACCAGGTGCGTGTTTCCTTGAGTCAAATAGCAGAAAAGATGCCCTACTATCCAAGCGTTGCTAGTCAGCTTACACCTCCTCAAGTGATTGATATGGAGGCTGGGATATACGCCAAATCTAAGGAAGAGTATCTCAATGATTTGAAAAATCCTGAGGGAGAGAAAAAGGACTCAGAGGATACTGCTGAAACTACAGCTCAGTAAAGAGATTGGAGAAAAAAAGAAAAATATTGATTTTAGTCAAAAACGAAAAAAGCTCAATCATAGCGTTCTTATGCACGTGATTGAACTTTTTTTATCTTTAAGACCCTTATCTCCCTCTTTTTTAGTCCCTTTAAGCTAAGAGAAAAACGGTTCTCCTTAAAAGAAAACCGTTTTTTATTTTTAAACGTTCAAGACTTTTGACAAGAAGTCTTGTAAACGTGGGTGCTGTGGATTGTCAAAAATATCCTCTGGTTTACCATCTTCAAGGATAACACCAGAATCTGTGAACATGACACGATTGGCAACTTTGCGTGCAAACCCCATTTCGTGTGTCACGATAAGCATTGTCATACCATCGTCAGCGATACGGCGCATAAGATCAAGAACATCTCCAACCATTTCAGGGTCCAAGGCAGAAGTTGGCTCATCAAAGAGCATGACGTCAGGATCCATAGCCAAGGCACGAGCGATAGCAACACGCTGTTTCTGCCCTCCTGAGAGCATCTCGGGCATGGTATCTTTCTTCTCTTCTAAACCAACTGCTTCGAGCAAATGAAGTGCTTTTTCTTTGGCTTCGTCTTTTGTTAGTTTCTTAAGCTCAACGGGCGCGTACATGATATTTTCCAAAACAGTCATATTAGGGAAAAGATTGAAATGTTGGAAAACCATTCCGACATGTTGACGAACCAAGTTGATATCTGTGTTTTTATCCGTGAGGTTGTAGCCGTTGATAATAACATCACCACTGGTGGCACTTTCTAAGCCATTCAATGTGCGCAGAAAAGTTGATTTACCAGAACCTGAAGGACCTATGATACAAACAACATCCCCCTTATTGAATTTTGCAGAGATTCCTTTGAGGACCTCGTTTTTACCATATGTTTTGTGAAGATCAGTGACTTCGATTTGTACAGACATATCTTTAATCTCCTTATTTCATTTTTTGTTCAATGCGACGTCCAGCCCACATCAAAAGAAGCAGAACAATCATGTATATCAAACCAATCAAACCATAAACGCGGAAAGCTTGGAAATTACGTGCAACGATGATTTGACCAGCTTGTAAGAGCTCGACTAATCCGATAACAGATACCAAGGTTGTATCTTTAAGCGTGATAATAAATTGGTTAATCAAGCTCGGAATTGTAATCTTAACAGCCTGTGGCAAGATTACTTTTTGCATTGTCTTCACATAAGGAATTCCGAGTGAACGGCTGGCTTCCATTTGTCCAGCAGGAACAGCAGCAATTCCCCCACGAACGATTTCAGCAATATAGGCTGACTCATTAAGTGTTAAGGCAATAACACCAGCAGTGAACTCATTCAGAGGACTTTGATGACCTGTGAGGAGTTGCAACATGTTTGGAATACCATAGAAAATGAAGATAGTCAATACTAAGAGAGGAATGGAACGATTAAGGTCAACGTAAATACGTGAAATAGTACGCAAAACTGATGAAGGACTGGCTGAGAAAAGCCCAAAGATGATACCTACAATCATAGCCAAAACAAAGGAAACTAGAGCAAGTTGAATCGTAATCCAGAGTCCTTTGGCCAGCTGTTTCCAGTTGTTTTTCAAGATACCAAACATTGTACTTTCTGTATCCGACTCAGGTGCTGTCTCTGCTTTTGAAGTCAGATATTTGTCAAGAATTTCTTGGTATTTTCCGCTAGCACGTAGTGAAGAGAGACCATTGTTAAACATTTCGATCAACTCAGGATCTGTTCCTTTTTTCACAGCAAAGCCATATTGACCAGTTGGGATACCTTCAAAAGGTGTTTTAAATTCCTGCCCTTGCTTGATGGCATATTTAACTACGGGTTCGTCATCCATAAAGGCCTGTATTGAACCGTTCTTCAATGAGGAGTACATTGAAGTTGCATCAGTAAAGGTTTTTAGAGTATAGCCGTATTTGCTTTCATTTTTAGTGAGGTAGTCATAAGAGGCTGTACCATTTTTTGCCCCTACTTGTTTTCCTTTCAAATCTTCCCATGTTTTAATATCGTCGTTAGATTTAGAAACAGCGAGAGTCAGATTGGAGTCAAAGTAAGGATCACTAAAATCAAAGACTTTTTTACGTGCATCAGTGATAGACATACCAGCTATCATTGCATCTGCATGTCCAGCTTGGACAGCATCTACGGCAGGTTGGAAACCAACGTGATTCCATTTGATTTTAAAACCTTGTTGTTCAGCAATCGCGTTGAGCAGGTCAACGTCAATTCCGGTGAATTTTTTATCCGTATTTTGGAATTCGAAAGGTGCGAAGCTATTGTCGGAGGCGATAGTGTAAACGTCTTTTTTAGGCACGGCCTTTTTACCGCTCGTATACTTCTGAACGATCTTATCATAAGTGCCGTTAGCTTTCATTTGAGTGAGAGCCTTATTGAAGCCATCAATTAATTTTGAGTTTTCACCCTTCATCACAGCAAAACCGTAGCCTCCCGGAAGGGAGAAAGAAGGGAGATTAATGGCCAAATCTTGCCCTTGGCTGATGGCATAAGAAATGACAGGAGCTTCATCCATGGCACCAACGATATTTCCTGAAGCCAGTGATGAAAACATGTGTACACCATCAGGATAAGTCTTGATGGTGTAGCCATATTTATCTTGATTCTTTAGCAACCAATCATAAGCAGCTGTTCCTTTTTTAGCACCGACAGCCTTGCCTTTAAGTTCATCATAGCTCTTAAGCGTAGAAGCTTTTGTTGTAGCCAAAGTAATAGCCGAGGTATAATAAGGCTCAGAAAAATCAAAAATTTTCTTACGTTCATCAGTGATTGACATCCCTGCAATAACGGCATCGGCTTTTCCAGCCTTTAAATTTTGAAGAGCAGCATCAAAGCCGGGGAAGGTCATTTCGAGCTTCCAATCATTGATTTTTGCAACTTCTTTCATGATATCTACATCGATACCTACCCAGTTTTTATTTGAATCTTGAAATTCAAAAGGGGCGTAAGCATTATCACTTGCGACACGCACGGTTTCCTGAGCACTGGCCTTATCAGCAGTCACAAAGAACATTCCAGTAAGCGTGGCGAATATTAAAGATAATGTAAAGAATAATTTCTTCATTTCATTATTTCTCCTAAGTTTCATTAATTATATAAACAAATCATACACATGCCAGTATACCACAAATTAGGCTTGAAAAAAATAATCCGTGTTATAAAACATGACATGCAAAAAGCTTAAGAAATGAAATTTATAATTTTTTCTATAAAAGTACACAAGGGAGAATTTGATAAAGGGGATTTTTTAGTGTAAAATTAAAAATGCGGTAACACTTTAACAGAAAGAAGATTTTAAACATGTTTGTCACACTTTCAATATTTGGCTTTTTCAACGATTGGATTTCCAGTTTTCTGAATACGCCCGGGGCTCACATCTGGGGTTATGTACTTTTGGGTGCTATTATCTTTGTCGAAACAGGATTAGTAATTTTTCCGTTTTTACCAGGTGATTCAATTCTCTTTTTTGTTGGCTCTATGGCGGCCTTATATCCAAATAAATTATCAATGCCCTTTTTAATTATAACGATGGGCACTTTGGCTTTTCTCGCAAATCTTCTTAACTATGAAATTGGGCGCAGGTTTGGAGATGTTATTCCCAAACACAAAAACTTATCCAGATTTTTAAAAGCAGAATATATTGAAGAAGCAGAGCAATTCTTTGCCAAATGGGGTTCTTGGGCAATCTTCCTTGGGCGCTTTATGCCTATCATTCGTACAGTAGTTCCCTTCACAGCAGGAACCAGTCGTATGCCACATAAAAAATTCGTCCTCTATAATTTCTTAGGTGGATTTTCTTGGGTGATTGTTGCTTTAGGCGCTGGTTTCCTTTTTGGACAAGTTCCCTTTATTAAGAAAAATTTTGAATTGGTCATGTTAACTATCGTTGCTGTATCCTTACTTCCGGCAATGATTGGTGTGGCAAAACGATTTTTCACAGGACGCAAAGCAGTATAAATAAGTTATAATAGTATTGGTTATCTAATACTATTTTTTATATTAAAAAGCAATTGGGCAAAACGAAAAAGAGATACAGGTAAAATATGGAGATAAATGGATACACGAGGATGGCGGCAGTTTTAGCCTATCCGATCAAACACAGCTTCTCACCCTTTATCCATAATCGTGCATTTGAACTTGTGAACGAAAATGGTGTATATCTGGCTTGGGAGCTTAAAGATGAGAAATATTTAGGCCAGACGGTAAATAATATTAGAACTTTGGACATGTACGGTCTCAACATCTCGATGCCCTATAAGCATAAGCTAATCGAGTTTTTAGATGATTTATCGGAGGAAGCACGCCTGATGGGCGCTGTGAATACTGTTGTCAATCACAGCGGGAAGCTGGTGGGTTATAATACGGATGGTATAGGATTTTTTAATGCCTTAAGTTTTGAGCCTAAGGACAAAAAAATGGTAATTATAGGTGGTGGTGGCGCTGCCCTTGCCATTATTGTTCAAGCCCTTCTACTCGGGATGCGAGAAATCACTGTTTTTGCTAGGCGGTCCAGTTCTTATAAGACTTTGGAGCAGCGCTTGGAAAAAATAGCAACCCAAACACAAAGTATAATCAGCGTTTTTGACTTGGCCGATACCTCACGTCTGCAATGTGAAATTACTGAAGCAGATTTATTGGTCAATGCAACACCAGTCGGTATGTTAGACAAAGCAATGCCTATCTCGTCTTCTATCAGTCTCCCTCCTCACCTATTAGTGGTGGATACGATTTACAAGCTACAGGAAACGCCCCTGATGAAATGGGCAGAAGCACAGGGTAACCAAACGAAAAATGGCTTGGGAATGCTTCTTCATCAAGCAGCAGTTTCTTTTGAATTATGGACAGGAAAGAAAATGCCTATTGGGCAGATAGGACAGGAATTGGAGGAAAAAAATGAGATTAAAAGTTGATTTTCCACGAAATCCTTATGACATTCTTATCGAAAAAGGCAGTTTATCCTCTGTCGGAAACTGGGTCAGCAGTCTTTGGAAGAAGCAAAAGATTGTCCTCGTGACAGATAATAATGTGAATGCGCTCTATGGTACTGGGGTAAGAACCCATTTGGAGCGCGAGGGTTTTGAGGTTTTTACTTTTGAATTTCCAGCAGGGGAGGAGAACAAAAACTTAGCTACTGTAGAAAGACTTTGGAACTTTTGTGCTGAACAATCTCTGACACGTTCAGACGGCATTATTGCCTTGGGAGGAGGAGTTGTTGGTGATCTAGCTGCTTTTGCTGCCAGTACTTATATGCGGGGAATTCATTTTCTCCAAATCCCCACCAGCTTGACCGCACAAGTTGACAGTTCCATTGGTGGAAAAACTGGTGTGAATAGTGCTTATGCGAAAAACATGATTGGCACTTTTGCACAGCCAGATGGTGTACTGATTGATCCAGAAGTCTTAAAAACGTTACCCCCTCGAGACTTCCGTGAAGGCATCGGGGAAATTGTGAAGTGTGCCCTTATCGCAGATAAGGAGCTGTGGCAACGTCTATCCAAGTTGAAAAATGCTCAAGAATTATTACAGGAAGCAGAATACTTTATTCATGCAGCCTGTGAAGTAAAGCGAAAACTTGTAGTGGAAGATCAATTTGACCAAGGAACGCGGCTATATTTGAATTTTGGTCACACCATTGGCCATGCTGTAGAAACTTGGGCGGGCTATGGTCAAGTTATGCACGGTGAAGCTGTTGCTATTGGCATGGTCCAAATCAGCAAGGTTGCGGAAAGTAAAGGGCTTATGCCCAAAGGGATGACAGAAAAAATCAGAGAAATGCTGCAAAAGTTTCAACTTCCTCAAACTTATCAGCCTTGGGATGAAACGGCTTTGTTTGACATAGTCGTGCATGACAAGAAGGCACGGGGCAATAGAATAAAGACAATACTTGTGCCAGAAATTGGACGTGCCACAATCCATGAAATAAGCCTAGAAGAAATGCGAGAGTACCTAAAGGTAGGAGGCAGTGACAGTCTCTGAAGAGTGGGCATTGTTGATGAAGATTGACTAAAAGAGTTAATACAGGCTCATCTTTCGCCAAGATTTTGGAAACAGGGCTTATAAAGACTGCTTGTTTCTCATAAATAAGAATACAATGGAGAAAATAATCAAAAAATTATAATGTTTGTCTATCTTGGAATAGCACTTTTTGCGGGTTTTTTACTAGCAAACCAAAACCCGATTAACGCCGAACTTCGCAAAAATGTTAATTCCCCATTTTGGGCATCAACAATTTCTCAAATTATTGGGGTCGTTTTTTTAGGCACAACTTCATTACTTTTAACGGGGAACTTGTTTCCGTCTGCCGAATTTGTCCAGTCCCATCCAGTTTGGATATGGATTGGTGGCTTACTAGGTCCGGTCTATGTCACGTCTAATGTTTTTCTCTTTCCGAGATTAGGCGCTGTGCAAACCGTTATTTTCCCTATTTTAGGGCAGATAGTGACAGGTGTTATTATTGACAGCTTTGGCTGGTTTTATGCAGTCCAAATTCCTCTGCGCATGATGCGGGTTTTGGGAGTTCTTATTACAATATTAGGTCTCTTGATTGCCGTAGTTCTCCCTAGCCTAAATGACAAAGCAAAACAGTTAGAACCGAGTTCTAACCTGTTGCCCTGGCGACTCTGGGCAATTATATCCGGCTCATTTATGGCAATTCAGCAAGCAATTAACGGCCATCTGGGATTTTTATTGCAGAGGCCTATTCAAGCTTCTTTTATGTCCTTTTTTATCGGTTTAATTGCCATTTTTATTATTACTTTGCTGACTGAGCGACGTCTTATCACAAGAGTAGAGTTAAGAAAGATAAAAAAATGGAACATGTTAGGTGGTATCTGGGGGGCTTTCTTCGTTTTAGGTTCGGTTTTGGCAGTGCCAAAGATAGGAGCAGGCCTCAGTATCATGATGGCTCTTCTAGGGCAAATCGTTGGTTCAATGTTGGTTCAACAGTTCGGCTGGTGGCGTTCAGGTACTTATCCGTTACGCCTAACACAAGTTATTGGTGTTGGGATTATGCTGACGGGTATCGTTTGTATAAAATTTTTGTGAGGTTATATGTTTAGGAAAAAATCATTTGAAGTATTTGATATCGAAGGTCTAGAGGCCCGTATGCAAGCTGTGCGCTCAGAGATTCAGCCTGTTTTTATGGAGATTGGTGAGGTATTGAAAGAAAGAATCAGTCAAGCCTTTCCAGAGCAGAATTTTTATCTGCACATTGCTCAGCATCGCCGTCGTACCAGCCATGCTCCAGAAAATACATGGTCAGCCATTGGGCGACAAAAGCGGGGGTATAAGATGGAACCGCATTTTCAGTTAGGCATTTGGAAAGACTATGTATTTATTTACCTTTCAATCATTGATCAGCCAAAAGGTCAGCACGCTTATGCGGATAGATTAACTCAATTTGGCACATTGCCAGCTGGTTTTGTTCTTTCAAAGAATCATACGCAGCCGAACTTTTATGAAACCAGCCAATTTTCAGAACTGGTCACACGTTTGAAAAAGGTAAAAAAGGCAGAATTAGAAATAGGTAAAGTTTGGGAAGCTTCGCGTTTTGATGGGAAGCAAGACGAAGTAATTTTGCAAGAAATGCTTGAAACGGTTGACCTTCTACTTCCCATATACAAAGAATTGATGGAGGAATAACATGCGGTTTTTTACAGCTGGAGAGTCACATGGACCGCGATTGACAGCTATTATTGAGGGGCTTCCTGCAGGACTTCCTCTGCAAGCTGAGGACATCAATATTGAACTTAAGCGTCGTCAAGGCGGCTATGGACGGGGCGGACGTATGAAGATTGAGAATGACCAAGTTGAAATTACGAGTGGTCTCCGACACGGAAAAACTTTAGGAAGCCCGCTCACGCTCAATGTAAGTAATCGTGATTTCTCACACTGGACAGAAATTATGGCTCCTGAAGCGGTTGACGCATCCGTAAAGAAACAACGAAAGTTAACGAAACCAAGACCCGGTCATGCAGACCTCGTTGGGGGAATGAAGTACGAATTTGATGACTTGCGCAATACACTTGAACGTTCTTCAGCGCGTGAAACGACCATGAGAGTAGCGGTTGGTGCGGTAGCTAAGACTTTGCTAAAAAATTTAGGCATTGATCTGGCTCATCATGTGGTCAATTTTGGGGGCAAGGAAACCAC
Source organism: Lactococcus ileimucosae (assembly GCF_943193185.1). Classification (GTDB taxonomy): domain Bacteria; phylum Bacillota; class Bacilli; order Lactobacillales; family Streptococcaceae; genus Lactococcus; species Lactococcus ileimucosae. Next base: position 77,781 of record NZ_CALPDE010000004.1, on the reverse strand, counting down.
AGCATCTCTTTCAGACTTGACAGTAGAGAAAATCAAAGAAAGAGCAGGTTCAAATGACTTATCTCTGGTCGACACCTCACGCGCGGCAGAGATTCGTGCTTATATTGATGATATAAAAAAGAAGGGGGACACAATAGGAGGTATAGTTGAGGTACGTGCGACAAATGTTCCTGCTGGTCTGGGCTCTTATGTGCATTACGACCGAAAATTAGATGCGAAAATTGCAGCAGCCGTTGTTTCAATCAATGCCTTTAAAGGTGTCGAATTTGGCTTAGGTTTCGAAGCAGGACGACTTCAAGGAAGTCAGGTCATGGATGAAATCTGTTGGTCGGAACAAGCGGGTTACAGTCGGAAGAGCAATAATCTTGGCGGTTTTGAAGGGGGAATGACAAACGGCGAAGATTTGATTATTCGAGGTGTAATGAAGCCTATTCCGACCTTGTATAAGCCTCTTATGTCAGTAAATACGGAAACACACGAACCTTATAAGGCAAGTGTTGAGCGTTCCGATCCTACAGCCTTACCAGCGGCAGGAGTCGTCATGGAAAACGTTATTGCTACTGTCTTAGCTCAGGAGATTTGTGATAAATTTTCGAGTGACAGCTTTAGAGAACTTCAAGAAGCATTTCAAAAGTACAACGCACGCTTAAAAAAATTCTGAAAAAACTAGAACCATTGAGGCTCTAGTTTTTTTTCATTACAAAAGTGTAAGTTTATAGAAAATATTATTTGCTAGAATAAAGATATAAACTTAAGTAAAAGTCACGCCTAATATGAAAGAGGAAAAAATATGAAAAAAGTACTAATTGGTTTACTTGCATTTGTTGTAATCATCGGTGGTTTAGGCTATGGTTGGTATAAAACAAGCTATGGTGGTGCAGAACGCTATGTAAAAATCACAGAAGATGGTAGAGAAAAAACCATTAAAGCAGACTCGGGAGAGCGTTTTATAAATTATGAATACAAGCTGACCTCCTATGATAAAAAAGGAAACGAAAAAGAAGTGTTCTTTACGGCACAGCATAACTTACGTAAAAATGCTTACCTCAAACTGACAGATAACAAAGTCAAAGGTATAACAAGTTGGGAAGAAGTTCAAGAAAAAGACTTGCCAAGTAAAGCAAAAGAGAAGTTAAACTAAAAATAAAATCAAGGCAAGATATACGGAGGAGAAAAAATGCTACTAGAAGTTAAACATATCAAAAAAGTTTTCAAAACACGTTTTTCAAAGGAAGAAACAACAGCTCTTGCAGATATTGATTTCTCTGTGGAAAAAGGCGAATATATTGCGATTATGGGTGAGTCAGGGTCAGGAAAAACCACCTTGTTGAACATATTATCTACCCTGGAAAAACCTACAGCCGGTCAAGTTTTACTCTCAGGACGTGATATTACAGCCATTAAAGACAAGGATATTTCAGCTTTTCGCAGGGAACATCTTGGATTTGTTTTCCAAGATTTCAATCTTTTAGATACCTTGTCTGTTAGAGATAATATTTATCTTCCTTTGGTTTTGTCTAAGGCTCCAGTAAGCAAGATGAAGACACGTTTGGAAAACTTGGCACCAAAACTAAATATTGAGAGCCTCTTAGAAAAACAGCCTTTTGAGCTCTCAGGTGGGCAACAACAACGTGTGGCTGTGGCACGTGCCTTGATTTCGCAACCAGATTTGGTTCTAGCTGATGAGCCTACAGCAGCTCTAGACTATAAAAATTCGGAAAGTTTGCTTGAACTTTTTGAGAATATTAATGATGCGGGGCAAACGATTATCATGGTTACACACTCAAGTTTGGCAGCGAGTCACGCTAAGCGCGTCCTTTTTATTAAAGATGGGATGCTTTACCACCAGCTTTATCGAGGTGAAAAATCATCAACAGACTTTGCAAAGGAAATTACACTGTCCATGACTTCATTCTTAGGTTCTCCGGTAGGTCCAAGTGAAACGGAGGTGGTACACAATGCTTAGTTTTAAGCTGGCCGTCCAAAATTTGAAGAAAGGTTTCAAGTCTTTTGCCCCCTTTATCGTAGCAAGTGTGACAATGTTTGTTTTGCTCTTTATCACAGTGGCTATCGGACAGTCCCCCTCTCTTGAACACATGAAGGGAGGCGCAGCAGTTTCACAACTGATGACTTTTGGAATGTGGATTTTAGCTATATTTGCGGGCATCATCCTCGTCTATAGTTATCGTTTCTTGCAACTGCAACGTTCGCGTGAGTTTGGGCTTTATGATATTTTAGGTCTGGGAAAGAAGAAAATAGCACTCGTTTCTTTCTTTGAACTTGTTCTGAGTTACATTGCCATAGTAATTATTGGTACAATCGCTGGGATTGCCTTTTCAAAATTCTTTTTCCTTATTTTCATAAATATGATTGGAGAAAATCAGTTTGATTTGGCAATTACAGCAGGAGCTGTGTTTACTGTTGCATTAATTTTCTTGATTTTCTTCTCTATACTCCTTGTCATAGGAACATTTATCATTTGGAAATCTTCAAGTTTAGACCTGTTGCGTGAAGAATCTAAGGGAGAAAAAGAACCCAAGTCAAATATCTTCATGGCTATCATTGGGCTTCTCTTACTCATTGTAGGATATAGTCTTGCAGTAAGCGTCGATAACCCGATCAAGGCTTTGACAACTTTCTTTATTGCGGTCTTAGTCGTTATTCTGGGGACATACTTCTTTTATATAAGTTTTACTGTTTGGTATCTAAAATGGCGTAAAAAGCGCAATTCTTACTATAAACCGCAAAACTTTATCACGATCAGTTCTATGCTTTATCGGATGAAAGCCAATGCAGTTGGGCTAGCAAACATCACGATTCTTTTATCAATGAGTTTAGTGACATTAGTGGTCACAATTGGTATTTTTGTGGGAAGCACTCAAGCAGTAGAGCGGGCTTATCCGAAAGAAGGAAGATATGTTCTATACAGCCAAGAAAAAACAACTGCTCAAATGGTCCAAACTCTGAAAGAAAAAGCAGACCAAGCTGGAGTTGAAATTTCCAATGTTTCGACAGCTCTAAGCGCGGATTTCTTAATGGTTGATGGGCAAAAAGCAGCAACGGATACTCTCCGTATTTCTCCATTGACGACTCAAAAAACAGCCCTGCGATTCTCAATGACAACCTTGCAAACATTGAAAAACTTGAATGAAAAAGTTGCAGATATTTCAGGCAAGCAGATAAACGTCCTCGATTATTTTGGAGCTTATCCAAATCTAAAAAAACTCAACTGGTTTGGCACTCAATATGAAGTCAAAACCATTATGGCAACGAGTGACTTGAAGAAATATCCAATCATGTTGAACATGACAACACCAATGCTTATTATATTTCCAAATGATGAGGCATTGTATCAAGCTCTAGCTGCCTATAATCAGGCAAACAGCGAGAGAGAGAACTCTTATCAAATAACTCCATCTTTGACGGTGAACTTTGAGCTTCAAGAACAAGAGCAAGACAAGCTCAGAAAGGCATTTGAGGAGGACGAAGGCACACTTACTTTCCGCTCAACCGAGCTGAAAGAAGTGCAAACAGGTATCGGTGCATTTGTTTTCATAGGTTTAGTACTTGGTATCAGCTTTATCTTAGGTGCAGCTTTGATTATCTATTACAAACAGCTTTCTGAAGGTACGCAAGATAAACGTGCGTTCAAGATTCTCCAAGAAGTAGGGCTTTCGAAAAAACAAGTGGCTAAAACGATCAAGTCACAAGTTAGCATGATTTTCCTACTTCCAATTGCAATGACTGTTCTACATTTCAGCTTTGCCTACATCATGATTAGCAAACTTATTCAAATCTTTGGCATCATGGATAACCAATTGATTCTCTGGGTAAGCTTAGGAAGTATCGCTGCTTTGGTCGTTATTTACTGGCTTATCTATAAGGGAACAAGTCGCGTTTATTACAATATTGTGGAGAAAAAATAAATGGAAAAAATTCCCTACTATTTACTGGTTCTCGGAGCCTCACTCACTGCTCTTAGTTTCTGTGTCTGGTATGCTTGGGCAGGGCTTCGTTTTGTCCAGAGAAAGATTCAAAACTGTAAAGATATTAAGCTCTTACAGAAAATATCCGTCAGTTTACATACGCTTTCATTGCTCATCGTTGTTGGTTTGGTTTACTACGGTCTAACAGCATTTTTCTGACAGAGTTCCTGCATTGAGACCAGTTTAGCTAAGAGTCTCAAGAAGTTGGGCAAGTTATTTGAGTAAAGGATTTAGTTCTGTACTGTATAGGGCTAAGTCCTTTTCGTTTTGAAACGTTCAGAGAGATAGAGGCATTCATGCTTGACTCACACTCATCCAAGGTTTTAAAAGCACTGTAAAACTCGTACAGCTCTCATTTCAAAAGGTCAAAAAAGATTTTAACCTCTTGTTCAGCTGCTACCTAAAAATTTCATAAGTAGCACTTTCTAGTTGAGTTTTCGTCCGCTGTTCTTACATATTGCTTTTTGCCTACTATATATTATAGAATAGGAGATATAGAAAATATTTTTGGAGGAGAAATGCCCAAGATTTTTATTGTCGAGGATGACAAAACAATTGTTAAAATGTTGACCAATGCTTTAAAAACTGAATTTCAGGTCCATTCTGTTTTAAATTTTCGAGCAGTAAAGCAAGAAATCTTGGAAGCAGAGCCAGATTTGGTGTTGATGGATATCGGTTTACCTTTTTATAATGGATTTTATTGGACAACAGAGCTACGAAAAGTTTCCCAAATTCCGATTATCTTTATTTCATCAATGAGTGATGATATGAATCAGGTGACCGCCATGAACCAAGGGGCAGATGACTTTGTAACAAAGCCTTTTTCGTTAGAGATATTGAAGGCAAAGATAAAGGCTCTCTTACGCCGCTCTTATAAGTTTTCAGGGCCAGAAAAACTAGAATTTGCAGGATTTATTTTATCTGAAAATAGGGTAAAGTTTGGCGAAAAACAAGTTGAACTTACACCATCAGAAAATAAAATCTTAAGTATACTTTTTAGAGCAAACGGCGCAGTCGTCAGCAAGGAAGTTATCCTTCAGGAACTTTGGCAAACGGATGAATTTATTGATAGCAATACTTTAAATGTGAAGATGGCGCGCTTACGCAAGAAACTGGCGGAAATAGGTTTCGCACATCTGGTGACGAAGCGAGGTGTAGGCTATGCCTTGGAATAAAATAAAGAGATTTCTACAGACAAAGATTGCTCAGATTGGTGTCTTTTTACTCATGCTCTTTATTTTTGTCAGCAATTTTCTACTCTGGCATCTGCCGATAGAATCACTCATAAACGCAACGATATTGGCCTTAATTGTATTTGTGCTTTATCTACTTTCTTCTTATTTTCGCTGGGAAAAGCGGGAGGAAGTCTTGCTGGACCTCAAGCATGAGTTGGCTGATTTGAGCGAAAAATTAGTGGAGAGGGAGCGGCACATTAGGGAAACAGAAGACATTCTCAAAGTCTGGTCTCATCAGATGAAGATACCTCTGGCTGCTATAGATTTAATGGCACAAACGGAGATAAATCCAACAGAGCTAAAAAATCAAACTTTTGCTTTGGATAATTATCTGAAGATGCTACTGGAATATCAACGTATATCTAATATTTCGACAGACTTTCGCTTTGAGAGATTTTCGGTTGCTCTTGTCATGCGTGACCTTCTTAAAAAATACAGTAGTTTTTTCATCCAGAAAAACTTATCCGTCACGCTGTCGGGAGATTGGGAAGTAGTTACTGACCGAAAATGGCTAGCCCTAGCCCTAGAGCAACTGCTTAATAATGCGATAAAATATACAAATGAAGGAAGTTTGACAATCACTATTGAAGAAAACAAAATTGAATTAAGTGACACGGGAATAGGGATTTTACCTGAGGATCTGCCACGGATATTTGAGCATGGTTTTACGGGATATAACGGCCGGGGACACTATAAGGCTTCCGGCTTAGGACTCTATTTGGCAAAACTTATTTTTGACCGTCTGGACTTTGCGATTGGAATAAGTTCAGACGTTGGTAGAGGAACAAAAGTGGAGGTGAAAAAAGATGAAAGATAGACAAATCACACTTGCGGAGCTCCAAGTTTTTGAAACGGAGCGATTAGCTTTTAGAAAAATAGAACTTTCTGACAAAGAGGATATGTTTGAATATGCCAGTGATCCAGAAGTTGCGCGCTATGTTTCCTTTCCGGAGCATAAAAGCTTAGAAATGACAGAAGAAAGTATTGTCAACTATTTTATACCCAATCGTTTAATATGCTGGGGAATAGTGGATAAACAAAGTGGGAAAATGATTGGTACCATTGACTTAAGGTTAGAGGGGGATCAAGCTATCTTTGGCTGGGTGCTTAACCGCAAGTTCTGGGGAAGAGGTCTCATGCCAGAGGCTGCTGCATACCTTAGAGATTTAGCTTTTAATCAGCTAGAAGTGCAAGTCATTACTGCGGAGCACGATGCAGAAAATCCAAAGTCAGGCCGTGTGATGGAGAAGATAGGTATGCGTAAGATTGGCCAAGTTTATACTTACATCGCGAAAGAGAAACGTTCTGTACTTTGCGATTACTGGGCGCTGACGAAAGCAGAGTATCAAGCACTGCGTAAATAAAAGTATTCATTGCTGATAATGTCATGAAGTTAAGAAGCTCTAGCTCAGGCAAGAGCTTTTTTTGTCCGCGTTTCGGGCGCTGGTTACGGAAACTGAAAACAAGGTCAAGTGAAAGCTCTTCTCGCTTTTCTCATCAAACACTCATTTCATTTGACTTTTTTTTTTTTATACTATAGACTCAGAAAGTAAACGTAATATTAGAAATGTAGTTGTAATGAAAACTCAAAAGTACATGTTACGCCAAAGGAGGAGTTTATGACACCAGAAAAGAAAAAACAGCGGCGGCTGCGCAACCTTGCAGTCCTGTCGCTCCTGTTACTCGCAGTAGGCGGCACCTTCGCATTCCAAGCCTTCAACCAACGGGCCATCAATGACCGGCTGAATGAAGTGGACATCAATGTCGGTGGCCGTGTCCACGACTACTACAACCGAGACACCGAAAACAAGGACGTCTTCGTGGAAAACTACGGCGAACGGCCAATCATGGCCCGGATACGCCTGTCCGAGTTCCTCGAAACCCGACAGCGTAATGAAGCCAACTTCACGCCCCTGGTCGCAGGGACCAGCCGTGACGATGTAGAAAACTGGACCACATGGATCCCAAGCGCAGGCAATATCAATGACCGTGCAAACAATAATCCGTCCAATGCCTTTGACCAGTATGCCAGCCTCATCTTCGGTTGGGAACGTTCAGGTCAAGATGCCCCATGGTATATGCCCACCTTCAACCATGACAACCTGGACTTAAGAACAGCAGCGGCTGGTCATGCGCGAGACTGGATCGAAGGGAACGGTGCTACAGATGCGGTCACAGACGGCGCGACACATCCGGGTGATGGAACCGATGCTTACTGGTCAGCAAACGAAAACTTTGACAACAGTGGTCCAATCTGGCCGGGAGAAGAAGTGACCAACCAAACCGCTCAGAACTTACAACAGGACCGTGCGCCAATGACCATGAACCAGTGGAGCAACTTGCCTAACGAAGACAAGATAGGCAACTTCTGGGTAGTTGACCACAACACAGGTTGGGCTTACTGGGCCAACAGACTGAACAGTGATCAAGCCAGCTCTTACCTGCTTGATGCAGCGGAGATGACAGCTGCCATTGAGGACAAGGTTTTTAACGGCTTTTACTACTATGGGATTCATGTCGAGAGTGGCTTAGTCAGTCCTGACCAGCATGAGGAGTTTCTCAATGACGGGGAGCAACACCATGCGGAGCTGGAAGACTTCCTCAGAGGCATCCAGAACGGGGTGATGTTTGATGACGGACCAAACCCATTGCCTAACGAGGACAGTGCCCCTGCAGCCTTTGACTTTTCGACCATGCGTCCGGGTCGTATCTTTACCATGGCCGGGGAGCAGTACCGTTACCTTGAAAACATGGGTTCTGGGAATCATATGATTATCCGGAACGATGCGATTGCAAATGTTTCTTGGAATGATCAAAACGTTCGTCTTGATGAATGGTATGATGACCTTGAGCCAGAAGTTCAAGCTATGGTAAGACCAGTGACGGATAACTTTGTGACAGGGGAAGTCCAACAGGTAGAACTTACTTGGACAGGCGGTGTCCTCTTTATTCCTGCCAATCTCGATGACTTCCCAGAAGTTGCGGCTGATGTGACTCAAGTTAACACGAGTGGGAGTCCACGTGCCTTTGCCCTCTCTTTAGCTGATATGGCGCGCTTATCAGGTTCAGGCCGTGCTTTTCCCACATTTGTACAGCGTACAAGTGGAAATGCTCTACCTTGGTGGTTGCGTACCTCGGCGACATCAGCCGCAGCTTGGCGAGTTACTGGTGATTCTTATGGTCCGAATGCTAGGGGACAATTGCGCGGTGGACATGGTAAAGTGAATGCAAATAACTCCATACGCCCCGCTCTCATCATCAACCAAGCCCCTTAGAGCTTTCTTTCAGAAGTTTTGGACGAAAGTTCAAATTCAGAGTTCGAAAACGCCCACTTTTGACACAAAAAATGTCGAAAGTGAGCGTTTTTCTGTTGGACTATCAATTTCCTTAAAATAAAACCTACAAAGGTAGGGCGGAACCCATAAAAGCCGTTCCTAGTATTTGGCTATCTCTAAGATACTGAGTAATATTTTTATTAAATAACTTGACTTCTGGACTTTGTGTTTTACCAACAAATGTGATTTGAAGACGTCTCAGTACATTAGATATAGGAGTGCCCTTTTCAATTAAGTTTATTGCAATAGAAACTTTTTCTTTTTCGAAATTAGTGGTATTAGTATTTTCAAGAATTCTTTTTAAATCGTTTAAAATTTCATCCTCTAAAATTTTTATTGTCTTTTTATTTTTTTTTAACATTATCTCTCCTTATCTATAATTTCCATAAGGATTATATGGAGGCATATAAGAATAATGTATAGGCGTATGTTTAATTGGAGTAGGGTTAGGCCATATGGAGTTATAGACTCTTAGTATTCCATTAGCCAAGGTTTCTTTTCCACTACCATTAACAATTTGTAATTCATTATCAGTGAGTATAGTGAATTTTTTATTTTCCATTTATCGCTCCTTTTAAATATTTTAACCATTCAGATTGTATCGCTTTGTAAGCGGTTTTTCAAGAGTGTGGTGAATGACAAAACACGACAAATTAGAAATTTTTTATCTGTAGTTATTTAAATAAAAATTATGCTTTACTATTTTCTGGATATTTGTGTTATCCTGCTTAACATAAGCAACTTTATGAAGACTCTCCTTTTATTTTATCTAAGTAGTAGTTAAAATAAGTCTTTTGACCTGTTATCACGACACACTTGCCTTCCAGACCATATCGAATATAAGAAAGCTCTTTTTTATCCAAAGTGACTAAGGCCGAAACCTTATAAGCATTCCCGTTCTTCAAGGGAGTTGGGGCACTGTCAATTTGGTAGATTGTTCCTATTAGAATTTCTGTTTTCGGAAGATTCTGTTGAATCGTAAAACGAACCTTTTGACCTCGCTTAATCCCAGAAATTTGAGTGCTTGGAATATAGGAAACGAGATAGACTTGAGTCTTGTTTTTCAGTGGGGGATAGATTTGTGCGATAGGAGTTCCTACTGGTATAGTCTTATTTTCTAAGATATTTGGTAAAACATGCAAAACTCCTTCTTTTTCCGCAAATATTTCATTATACTTGTTCGCTTGTTTTTGCAAACTTATTTTTGTTTCCAAGTCGGTTAAAGCACTATTAAAGTCTGATAATTCCTTATTTGCAGAAGCTAAAGCCTGAGTTTTAAGTGTAAGAAGCTGACTGTTTAGACTGTAGTCATAGCTGTTGCTCGCATTTAAACCACTCATTTGGACATCAAAAGATTGGACTTGCTCTCTTAAGCTATCAATGCTTGAAGATATACCTGCAAGAAACTGAGCTTTTAAGCTCTCTGTTTGCTTATTTATATCCTGTCCTGATATTTCTCCTAATTTCTCTTGATTTTGAGCACGACTTTCAATAGCTTTTCTTTGAATTAAATAGTTATTGTATTGAGCTATATAAGGGTTTCTGGAGGAGACAGTGCCATTATTAGAAACTGCATTTTGGATTTCAATATAAGCATCAATTTGGTTGTTGACATTTGCAATTTGTCGGCTAATTGCAGACTGTTGATTTAAAATATTATTATTTTGATCGTCAATAGCTCGGTTAGATTTACTTATGTTTTCCCTTAAACTGGAAGATTGCGCTTCATAGCTCTCAAATGTCTTTTCATACCCATAAGCATCTGTTACTTGAAACTCATTTTTACCTGAAGTTAGACTTTTTAAAAGAAGCTGGAGCTGCTCTTTTTTATTTAACAGCTCTTGTTTCTGATTCATTAAATTTTTAATTAGGGTACTGTCAGAGTCATTATTATATTTTAAAAGTAAACTATTAGCTTGGACAGTTTTCCCCTCACTCAGATAATTTTCAATAATGGGATTATTGCTTGTGGACTGTATGTTAGAAATAACTTTTTGAGGTTCAATACTAGCAATATTAGTGACGATTAATTCTTTTTTAGCAAAGAAAGAAAAAACAAACAGCCCCACAAAAAGAAACGCGACAGGAAATATCAGCAATACGGGGAAATTTTTATATCTTTTTTCATAAAGTTCCGAACTTGCTAGTAAGCGTTTATCAAACACATTAACCTCCTATTGATTATAAAGTTGTGCATAGAATCCTCCCTTAGAAAGAAGTTCCAAATGGTTACCTTCCTCTATTATTTTACCTTGTTCAATAACAATAATCCGGTCGATCTTTTCCGCAATAGACAAACGATGAGCAATAAAAATAATGGTTTTGTTTAGCTTAAATAGATTTTTCAAAATCTTTTTCTCGGTAATCATATCGAGATTACTGGTGGCTTCATCTAAAATAAGTACTTTTGCAGGAGAGAGTAGGGCACGTGCCAAGGCAATTCTCTGCTTTTGTCCTCCAGAGAGTGTTGTAGCATCACTGGAGAGTTCGGTTTGATATCCTAACTGCATCTGTTCAATATCAGTTCGAATCTCCGCAGTCTCTACCGCCCGAAAAAGTGCTTCTTGAGTAATTTCTCCCTCAATTCCTAGTGTCAAATTCTCAAGTATTGTTCCTGTAAAGATATACGGTTGTTGTGGAAGATAATTGACAAGCTTTCTGAGTTGATGTTTATCAAGCTGTTGCACATCAACTCCTCCTAGTTGGACAAGACCTTGTGCAGGTTCAAAAAAGTTTACTAACAATTTTACGAGTGTACTTTTCCCTGAACCGCTCATACCCACAAGAGTTATTTTCTCATTTTCTTTTATCGTTAGTGAGATATTGGAGAGAATGTCTCTTCCAAAGCCGTAGCGGTAAGAGATATTTTCAAGTTTAACGTCAAAATGAGAAAGCATGAGTTCGGTCTTTTTTGTGTCAAACTCACTTTCTATCAGGTAAACTTCATTCAATCGATGATTAGCCACACGAGCCGCTTGAAGTTTTGTTTGTAAGTTGATGATATTAGAGAGAGGATTCATAAAGTAAGAAAGCAAGGCATTGAAAGTGATTAATTGACCTAAAGTAATTTTTTGATCCATCACGAGTGTCGCTCCATACCACAAAATTAGGACATTTAAAATAAGTTGTAGTCCTGATTTTAAGGCAGCTTGATAAGCTTCTGATTTTTGTTGGGAGAAGGATTTTTTCATATAATCCGTAAACTCGCGGTCTATTTTTTGATAGCGGACTTCCTCACTCCCAAGAGACTTGAGGGTTTCTATCCCATTAATATCTTCAATGATTGAAGAATTTAAAACAGCGTTTGCCTGCATAACTGCATTGTTTTGTCTTTCAAACACAGGAACAAAAACAAAGATGATAAGGGTATAAAGAGGGATAGAGAACAATACGAGTAAGAAAAGCTTCATATTCTGAAGTCCCAGAACAAGCCCTGTCATAAGTACAATGGTAACATCTAAAAACAGCGATAGAATAGTAGAAGCTAGTGCATCTATAATTGAGTTGGCATCCGAAAAACGGCTGGTAATCTCTCCCGTTCTTCGTGTAGAGAAAAAGGACATAGGGAGTTGAAAAACATGACGTATATAAGAAAGAATGACATCAATAGCTAAACGTTGCCCCAGTATGGCAAGTAAAAAAGTTTGGGCAAAACTAAGGAGTTGTTGGATAATGTACATCGCAATTAAGCCAAGAGAAATGATACCTAAAGTTTGTATCATAGCATTAGGAACATACTCATCAATAATATTTTGAAGATAGTAAGAACCTATAATATTAATCAAGGTTACCAAGAGGGAAGCAGCAATAATCTGAAAAACAAGCGATTTTTGCCGTACAATGATTGGTATAAAAGAAAGCAAGGACTCTGATTTTTCCTTTATTGGTTTGTAATCAGGCTGTGGAGCAATAAACAAGGCTACACCTGTCCATTCTGAATAAAACTGTTCCCAACTCATCTTTTTTATCTTAACCGTAGGGTCAGGATCTGCAATGGTGATATATTTTTTGTTGGAGTGTTTAACAACATAATAATGAGGATATTTCTGTTCTTTAATCACATGAACGATAAAAGGATAAGAAATCTCTTTCATGTCAAATAGAGTATGGTCTGCCCGAAGGGCTTGGACACTAAAACCTAAATGTTCTGCGGTTTTTTTGATACCTAAAGCAGAAGTCCCCTCTATGGTTGTCCCAGCCAGTAGCCGAAGAGAGGCTAGGGACTGCTCTGTCCCATAAGTTTTTAGAATCATAGATAGAACAGCACAACCACAATCTCTTTCATCTACTTGTGCAGTATAATATTTCTTTTTAAAACGCATAGTACCTTTCTATAATTATTTCATTCACATAAAGCCTCATTTTAGAAACTTTAAGAAATATTTACATTATAAAAGATGAGAACTAATATTTCTCATCTTTTATAGTTTAGATAGATTTACATAGAAAATGGGCTAATCCCAGCTCCTTTATTCCAAAAATTATCTTGAGCAAGTTTTTTAAATAAAGCAAGGCTTTCCTTTGACAACTTTCCTTGTATTGCTAAAGGAGTCAAAGAAGATTTAATTCCATGAGCGATACGAGATATGTTCTTATCATTTTGATACTTTGTCTTTAATTCTTTTAAAACAATTAATTCAGCTTCACTTATTTGTGATTGTTGAATCAAGTAATCTAGTTCAGTCATAATTTCAAGTTTATTCATAGCTTATTAACCTTTGCATTTAATATGGACGATACTGATTTATCTTTCCTTTGTTAGCATAAACTTCCCACTGATTAACAAAACCTCGATCATTCATCATTTTTGCCCACGTACCAAGTCCATTAAGAGCATTTCCAAGATGACCACCAATTCCACCATCGATTTTTTGTAAATCTTTATCTGAAAGCATTGTATAATTTTTGTTTTCCATTTTTATTCCTTTTTATGAAATATTCAAATCTTTGTACTCAAACTACTCCACATTCTAACATTTTTCCTCTTTAGCAAAAGTATCAAAAGCGTTAAGAATGTGTTGGTGTTATGTTACAAAAAATGATAATCTACTTTGTATTACCATCAGTGATTTTAAATTAGAATATTCTACCCCAACTAGAAATCAGACCTCCTCCTAAATTCTTATTTTCTGAACTTGCTTTATTGATAAAATGATAGAAGTCTGACATTTCTTTTGTCATCGTTTGTTTTAGTGCCAAGGGAGTTAAAGTTATTTTAAGAGCTGATACTACTCGAGGTAAATATGTTGATGCTTCTAATTGCTTCTTTGCAAGTATTAGAGCTTCGGATTCTTTGAGAGTAAGTTCAATTGATAATAAATAATTCATTTTATCTAAAAGTTCTGCTTCGAACTGTTTTTTTTGATTTTTTTCATATAATTCCTTTAACTAAGCCACTCTTATTACATAACTGCACTCCAATATTTCATCTTAAGACTTGTGCTATAATAGAAGATAAAATGCAGAGAAGGAAGCTGGAAGGTCGATGAAACTCAAAACAAATGCAAGAGCACTTAAGGGAACTGTCACAGTACCTGGAGATAAATCAATCTCACATCGCTCGATTATGTTTGGTGCCATTGCTCATGGACAGACACGAGTACACCACATTTTGAGAGCAGAAGATATCACAGCAACCATTCAAGCTTTTCAGGCTTTAGGTGTTAAGATTGAAGAGAGGGGAGACATAGTCTGCATTCAGGGACGAGGTTTTGAGGGGTTAAGACCTGCTCGCAAGCCTTTGAACATGGGAAATTCGGGAACATCTATGCGTTTAATGTCTGGAATTTTAGCAGGTTTACCTTTTGAAACTGGTATGTATGGCGATGCCTCTCTTTCAAGACGACCTATGGATCGTGTTGCCCAACCTCTAACACTGATGGGCGCGGAAATTGAGGGAGAAGGCGAACGCTTCCTTCCCCCTTTGAAAATTCGCGGGGGGCGGTTGAAGCCGATAAACTATCAGCTTCCAGTAGCTTCTGCACAGGTTAAGTCTGCTTTGATATTTGCTGCCCTACAAACGAAGAAAGGTCAAGTGTCAGAAATATTTGAAAAAGAGCTGACCCGTAATCATACAGAAGAGATGCTTCAACAATTTGGGGGAAGACTTAAGATATCTGGTAAGAGAATTTTAGTTCCAGGGGGACAGAGACTAGAGGGACAAGAAATAACTGTGCCTGGAGATATATCTTCCGCAGCTTTCTGGATTGTGGCAGCTTTGCTTATCCCAGAGAGTAATATCCAGCTCAAAAATGTTGGTATAAATCAAACCCGAACAGGAATTCTTGATGTCATTGAAGCTATGGGGGGACAAGTTGAAGTAGCCGAACGGACAGAGCTATCAGCAACACTTAAGGTAAAGCACGGTGCCCTAAAAGCAACGGAAATATCTGCTGCCTTAATTCCAAGGCTTATTGATGAGCTACCTATTCTTGCGCTCCTAGCAACTCAGGCTGAGGGAAAAACAGTCATTACGGATGCTGAGGAACTTAGAATAAAGGAAACAGACCGAATTGCAGTAGTGGCAGATGTTTTGCAAGCTATGGGAGCCAATGTTCTACCTACAGCAGATGGAATGATCATCAAAGGTAAGACAAAGCTGCATGCGCCAAAGAAGAAGATAAGGACATATGGCGATCATCGTATAGGTATGATGGCAGCCGTCGCAGCTCTTCTCGTCTCAGAAGGAGAAGTTATCCTAGAAGGCAGTCAAGCCATAAGCACAAGTTATCCAACTTTTTTTGATGACATGGAAACTTTGCTTGCTGTGGGCAGAAAGGATGAGGGATGACAGTAATTTTGATAGGTTTTATGGCTGCAGGGAAATCCACTGTCGCAAAAGCCTTTGATCAGGGAAAGTTTATAGATCTCGACAAAAAGATTGAAAAAGAGATTGGCATGACTATTGCGCAGTTTTTTCAAGAATATAGCGAAGACAAATTCCGACAAATCGAGAGGGAAGTTTTCAAAACAGCAGTGCAATCAGGTTATGCTGTCATTGCTACAGGCGGTGGTATTGTGAAACTTGCAGAAAATCGCAACTGTTTGAAAGAACTGGAAAATGTTGTCTATCTCAAGGCAGATTTTGAAACACTTTATGGTCGTATCTTATCAGATAAAGAGAACAGTCGTCCCTTGGCTTTGCGATCAAAGGAAGAAGTTGAAAAGCTGTTTACTCAACGTGCCGCTTTTTATGAAGAAGTGGCCGATATTGTTATTGAAACTCAGGGCAAAAGTCTAGAGGAAGTAGTCAAAGAAATTCAGGAATTAAAATGAAAATCTATTTTGTAAGACATGGAAAAACACAGTGGAATTTAGAAAAAAGGCTTCAAGGGCAGAAGGGGGATTCGCCTCTCTTGCCGGAATCCTATGAGGCCATTGCACGTGTCAGTGAAAAACTGTCACAGATGGTACGCTTTGATAAGGTGATTTCAAGTCCGCAAGCTCGAGCGGTTACTACAGCGGAACTCTTGACTGATTTGCCAGTGCATAAAGATCCGCGCCTGTCTGAATGGAATTTTGGCCAGCTTGAAGGACAGCTTGTTGCAGATGCGCTTTTAAAATACCCAGAAGAAATGTATGCATCTCGAAATGAACTGCAAAACTTTGACGGTCGACACTTTGGAGCTGAAACAGTAGAACAGGTTTTAAATCGTTTTGACAGCTTAGCGTTAGATTTGCGTAATGATGAAGCTGAAAATATCCTACTTGTCGGGCATGGTGCTTCTGGAACAGCAGGTATGCGACATCTGGCAGGGTTTCCCCTATGGGAATTGCGCGCAGCAGGAGGCTTAGCGAACAACAGTGTAACTGTCTTGGAAGCAAAGGATAAAGGCTTTCAAATCACTCATTGGAATCAAGAATTATGATGGAAAAAATTTATTTTACAGGAACCATTGCGGCTATTTTTTTCAGCAATCCTAGCAATTTTTACAAGGTTCTTTTGCTGGAGATTGATGAAACAAACAGCGATTATATGGGCTATGAGATTGTCGTGACGGGAACGATTGGTGACCTGATAGAGGGGGATACTTATACGTTTTATGGGCAGATGACAACTCATCCAAGGTATGGTGAACAGTTACAGGTAGAAACTTATGAAAAAGCTGTGCCAACCAGTGCTGCAGGCTTAATCAAGTATTTTTCATCAGATAAGTTTCCGGGTATCGGCAAAAAAACGGCCGAAAAAATCGTTGCACGGTTTCCTGAAAATACTGTGGACAGTATTTTAGGTGCTCCTGAAGAGTTAGGAGAAATACTGCCCCTCGCAAGAAAAAATTCATTCATTAAACGTCTACGTGACAATCATGGTGTTGAAAAAATTCTGTCCAAGCTGGCTGAGTATGGTATTCCAAGCAAGTTACAATTTCAGATTCATGAGCTTTACAAGGACGAAACATTAGAGATTGTTGCTAAAAATCCTTATCAGCTGGTAGAAGATGTAAAGGGTGTTGGTTTTAAAACGGCAGATCAAATTGCTCAAGAGTTAGGAATTGCGGCTGACAACAGCTCTCGTTTTAGAGCAGCTTTAATGCACGTGGTGAAGACACAACCGATGATTACAGGGGATACTTATATCGAAGCACACGACCTTTTACTGGAAACGATTCAACTTTTGGAGGAGTCTAGGCAAGTTGAGCTTGCACCAGAACGTGTAGCTGAAGAAATCAACCCTCTTTTAGAAGAAGGCAAAATTCAGCAAGAAGACACAAAAATATTTGAAAACTCGCTTTACTTTGCTGAAGAAGGTATCAGTGCCTCTTTAAAAAAACTGATTCAACCCAGTTCACAACCTTTTTCAGATGAGAAAATTCTGGAGCAGATTGGACAGGTTGAGCATGATTTGGAGATTGTATACGATAAGTTACAGAAAGAGGCGATTATTCAAGCGCTAAAAAGTCAATTCTTTATTTTAACTGGTGGGCCTGGCACAGGGAAAACAACGATTATCAATGGTTTTATTGAAACATATGCGAAGCTTTATGGTATTGATTTGAATCCCGAGGGCTATCATGATGATGTTTTTCCCATTCTTTTGGCTGCACCGACAGGAAGAGCAAGCCGACGGATGAATGAGTTGACCGGTTTGCCCGCAGCAACTTTACATCGCCATTTGGGTTTAAATACAGATGAAGCCATGGACACAGAAAGCAATCTTCTTTCGGGTTCCCTGCTCATTGTGGATGAGTTTTCAATGGTGGATACATGGTTAGCAAATAAACTTTTGCAGGCCATTCCACCTTCTATGAAAGTTCTCTTTGTCGGAGATGCGGACCAGCTCCCTTCTGTTGGTCCCGGTCAAGTTTTTGCGGATCTCTTAAAGATAGATGAAATACCCTCAGTAAGATTGGATAAAATATTCCGTCAGGGAGAAGAGTCAACCATTATTGATCTTGCGCATGAGATTAGGGAGGGACGGCTGCCCCAAGATTTTACCAGCCGCCATCCAGACCGTTCTTACTTTGAAGCGAATACAGGTCAGGTAGCGAATCTGGTGACGCAAGTTGCAACAGCTTGGAAAAAGAGAGGAAATAATCCTTTTGAACTACAGGTTTTGGCACCGATGTACAAAGGAATGGCAGGGATAAACACACTCAATGGTTTGCTCCAAGAACTTTTTAATCCTTTAGAAGGACGACAAGAGTTTAACTACCATGATGTTCATTTTCGTCAAGCAGACAAGGTTTTACATCTGGTTAATGATGCAGAATGCAATGTTTTTAATGGAGATTTAGGAGTAATTGTTGAACTTGTTCCTGCCAAGCATACGGAAAGCAAACAAGATGAAATTGTGATGGATTTTGATGGTCAAACAGTGACTTACCCACGTGCCGAGTGGTATAAGATAACGCTTGCCTATGCTATGTCTATTCATAAGTCGCAAGGGAGCGAGTTTTCAACAGTCGTTGTTCCGATGGTTTCTTCTTATTCAAGAATGCTGGAGCGTAATTTACTCTATACGGCTATCACGCGTGCCAAACAGAGTCTGATCCTTATTGGAGAGCAAAGAGCATTTGCTCAGGCTGTACAAAAAGAAAGTGCCAATCGTAAAACTTATTTGATTGAGCGTTTTTCCAGTAAATCTGAGCTTCTGGATAAACAACAACAGCCTCAGGTTGACTCCCTTACTGAGAAAAAAAGTGGAAAGACCACAAGGGGGGAAATTTCCCTTTTTTCAGAAGAAGATATATCGGAAGATTTAGTGAGAGAGCCTTTTCTTACTGCAGCTTTAATCAATTCGGGAGCTTTTGACCCAATGATTGGTCTGACAGAAGAAGATTTCCTTATTTTCAAATAGAAAAAAAGACTTGCTCAGAAAACTGATAAGCAAGTCTTTTTCTTAGATAGGGAGGTGGCGTTTAAAGTATTTACGCGTTTTCCATTTGAAACGTGCTGTTTCTATACCTTCAGTCATTGCGACATAATCATCTGCTAGGGTAACGACCCAGCTTTCTTTATAACGTGGCGGTGCAAGTGTTGCGCCCCACATGTGTTTAACAATACAATCGTATTCAAGATCTGAAAGTGTTGTGATTTTTGCAGCATTGCGTGCAGCAATGCGTGGATGAACATAGGCATGACTTTTGTTAAATTTAGTGTCGCGCCAATCGTAGTAGAAGAGGTCATGCAAAAGTCCTGCACGTGCAGCTGACTTAGCATTCCAGCCCATTTTTTTACAAACCAAATAACTTACATAACTCACCTTTATAGAGTGAATTAAACGTGTTGAAGTATAGTGATGTGTGATTTCATCAAGTTGTTTCAGTTCCGGCATCTCAAGAAAGTGACCAACGTAACTCATAAATTCGGCATCTGTCAACCAAGGATTTTCATCTAATTTCATATTCATATTATAGCACCAATCGATAAAATGTAAATAGCAATATGCAATTTTTTCAAATAAAAAAAGGGAAAATAATTGGATTTTATTCAGATAAACAGTTGCTAAAAAGCCAAAAATCCTGTATAATTTATAGGTATTACAAAAATTTGGAGGAAATAATGGCTAATATCAAATCTGCAATCAAACGCGCTGAATTGAATGTGGCTGCTAACGAACGCAACTCACAACAAAAATCTGCAATGCGTACTGCAATCAAAAAATTTGAAAAGGCACCAAGTGAAGACACATACAAAGCTGCAAGCTCTGCGATTGACAAAGCTGCATCAAAAGGTCTTATCCACGCTAACAAGGCTTCACGTGATAAGTCACGTTTGGCTGCTAAATTGGGCTAATTCTTAAACTACAAAAAATATTCCTATCGGATGATAGGTTTCTTTTTTTACCTTCTTTATATTACAAATAAATTACGAAAAAACTTTTTTAGATATATACTTGACAGTTCTGTTATAAATGTTATAATTAGTTTATGAATAAATAAGAAAAAAATAAGGAAAGCAGAAATAACTATGCTAAAAATTTATACAGTAACAACATGTAGCTCATCTAAAAAGGCAAAAGAGTGGCTGGATGAACACCGGATTGAGTATCAAGAGATTAATTTGCTGACGGATAATATCGAAAAACAAGAGTTTCTTAATATGCTCTCATTAACAGAAGAAGGAACAGGGGAAATACTTTCAAAGCGCAGCCGAATTTATAAAAAAATTGCAACGCGGCTAGATGAACTTTCCTTAGGGGAACTCGTTCGCTTTATAGATGAGAATCGTTCCGTCCTACGCCGCCCCTTGATTGTCAATGATAAATGCCTTCAAGTTGGTTATAACGAGGATGACATTCGTAAGTTCCTACCAAGAACAGTGCGTCGTGTAGAGATGGCTAATGCCAGTGAAAGCATCCGCAGTATTGCTCTTGGGGGTAAATTTAAAATTCAGGCGAGTTAAAAAGTAAACATTTGGTCGCTCATACTGAGTTGCTGCTCTATTCATATTTGATCAAAGAGGTGATGACAACCTCTTTTTTCTAGCAAAAATATCAGCGTAAAATAGACAATCCTTCTATTAAAATTTATAATAGTAACTGTTGTTGGATAAGAAAAGATAAATGCTATAATGAGTTAAGAGTTATCGTTTTTGAAAAGAAAATACGCGAGAAAGCAAAAAGAGAAGGAGAGGGAAGCGGTGTGCAAAAGTAAAACATATGGTGTCTACTTTGGCGCACCGTTTCCAAAAATTAAATGACGTTTGAGACAGAGAAAGTTGACTTTAAAAAGACGGAGAGAAAGTTTTATTATCCGAAAAAGGTAGAGGTAATTACTGTTCCAGAGATGACCTATTTAACAGTCTCAGGAGCGGGGGAACCTGCAGGAGAGACTTTTCAGAAAGCGATTGCTTCTCTTTACCCTGTTGCTTATGCGATTTCCATGTCTTATAAAAAGGAAGATTATAAAATTCCTAATTTTTACCGCTTTGTTGTGCCCCCTTTGGAAGGACTATGGACGAGTAAAACTGTTCCAAAAAAAGACGAGCCCTTAAAAAAGGAGGACTTTGTTTGGAAAGTGATGCTGAGAATGCCAGAGTTTGTTACTAAGGAAGTTGTAGAATGGGCCAAAGAAGAAGCAGAACGAAAAAAGAAACAGGATTTTTCTCATGTAAAATATGAAAAAATAGAAGATGGTTTTTGTGTGCAGGCTCTACATAAAGGCTCTTTTGACGAAGAGGCGCAGACTTTTGCTCAGATGGAAGAATTTGCAGCTTCCGAAGGGCTTCAACTCATTCACAGAGCCTATCATCATCGTGAGATTTATCTCAGCGATTTTAGAAAGACTGCACCAGAAAAGTTAAAAACAGTGCTGCGGCAGTATGCCAGAGTTAAAGAAGAAGAGGAGAAAATATAAACAGCTTCCCTCTGGATAGATGAGGTCTAGATGCATAAGAACAGCTTTATATTAATAAAGCAGGGAACTCTAATTAGGATTTTTCTATAATCGTCAAAGTGATTGGTAAAAGAGAAAAATTTACAGCGTTGCAAATAAAGTACAAAATAGACTAAAAGAAAGGTTTCTACTGGTGGGAGCTACCCGATAATATAAAAATAAGTTAAAATAGAAGAAAAATATCCAAGTGTGAGTATTTTTGACTTGGCCATAGGTTATTTACTACGAGGAGGTTGAACAATGAAAAAAACAGACTGGAGTCGTCCTTTAAGAGAGCGATTGCCTGAGGAGTATTTTCAAAAGATAGTAGCTTTCATTAATCATGTTTATTCCCAAGGAGAAGTTTATCCGCCTGAGGATAAGATTTTTCGAGCCATTGAACTTACTTCTTTAGCGGAGGTAAAAGTTGTTCTTGTTGGACAAGATCCCTATCCGCAGCCTGGAAAAGCACAGGGATTAAGCTTTTCATATCCAGCTTCATTTGCTGTCTATCGCCCAGATTCTATTGTTAACATTCAGAAAGAACTTCAAAGTGAAGGTTTTGATAAACGAGATTCAGATTTGACTCCTTGGGCTGAGCAAGGGGTATTACTTCTTAATGCTGTTTTAACGGTTCCTAAATTAAAGTCCAATGCCCATAAGGGAAAAATATGGGAACCTTTGACAGATGAGATTATCAAAATTGCTTCAGATGATGACCGTCCTAAAGTCTTTTTACTGTGGGGAGGCGATGCGCGAAAGAAAGCCAGACTTATTGACTCGGATAAGCATTTGATTATTGAGTCTGCCCATCCTTCTCCTTTGTCTGCTTCGCGTGGCTTTTTTGGCTCTCGTCCCTTTTCAAGAGCTAATGCATTTTTAGAGCAAACAGGTCAAACAGGAATAGATTGGTCAAAATAAGAAGAGGATGAAGAAAGTTAGAAAATAGGGCGCGAGACGGATGACAGTCCTAGAAAATTTTGGTAAAATAGTCCTAGTGATATAACTAAAAAGGAGAAATTATGGAAAATCCATTTATAAATAATCATAACAGTAGTCAAGTGTCGTTAAATCAGTTTTTTGCACGCATTTATGGAATTGTGGGGATTGGAGTTGCCGTTTCAGCGCTCACATCTTTTTTGACAATTAATGTTTTCTGGGAAGTAGCCCAGAACTTGGTGCAGCGTGCAGGATTTGGAATGCTTGTTATTTGGTTCCTGCCACTTATCCTCATTTTCCCAATGCAAAACGCAGCCATGAAAAATAAACCTACCGCTTTACCAATGTTTATCGGTTTCTCGGTAATGATGGGCTTTATGATGAGCTTTACGATTGCTGCTTATACAGCTTCTGATGTTACTCTGGCCTTTGTTTCCACTGCGGGTATGTTCTTTGGTCTTTCCGTTTATGGGCGAACAACTAAACGTGACTTGTCAGGCATGGGACGAGCTATGATGGGAATGCTGATTGGTTTGATTATCGCAGGTGTTATTAACATCTTTTTGAGAAGTCCAATGGTTGTCTTTGTCTCATCAATCATCAGTGTACTTGTTTTCAGCGGTTTGATTGCGTGGGACAACCAAAAAATCGAGCAAATATATCGTCAAAACAATGGTAATGTAAGCAATGGCTGGGCAGTTAGTATGGCCTTGTCACTGTATCTTGACTTTATCAACCTTTTCCTCTCACTTTTGAGAATTTTCGGAATCATGGGAAGCAGTCGTGATTAATGAATAGCAAAAAGAGACAGGGACACTTTTGTCCTTGTCTCTTTTTATTCAGGGTTGCCTCCAGCATGTGTTCTATCTGATCTTCGAGTTTCGGATTAAAAATAAAGATTGGGGCAGGGCTTTGCCCTTATCCTCCAAGGATGGAAGGCATTTGTCTTCCAGTAGTTCCTTTATGCGTTTGAGTCTGACTTTTCTTGTCTCTGTTTTCCTTAGGCCTATCCTAGCATTTATTCATAGAAAAAAGACAAAATCTCAAGATCTTGTCCACAATGGCTTTATCAGAAATGATAAAGTTTTTTTTATTTCAAAATAAATTTCTTTGAAGAAGATACGGATGGAAAGTGCTATTTCAAAAAGAGTTCTTCAAGCTTTCTGGCAACACCATCTTCATCATTGGTCCAAGGAATAATTTCGGTGGCATAGGGGGTGAGGCGGGAAGAAGCATTTTTCATTGCGTAAGCTTCCTCTGCTAGTTTAAACATCTCAATATCATTGTGTTCATCACCAAAAGCAATCAAATTTTCTTTAGGAATATCTAAAACTTTAAGGAGATGTTTGAGGCCAGAGGCTTTGCTCACACCCTTAGGGACAATTTCAAGAATGCCATTTGGTCCTCCCCAACCGCTTACACTGACTTTTCCATTATAGTGATCTTGGATTTGCTTGGCGAGACGAAACTTGTCCTTGACACGCGTTGAAAGAAGAACTGCATGAGGATTGTCATCCAGACGATCAGCACGAAGACGGTTATAAGGATGAAATTTTTCTACACCAAATAATTTTGGCTCAACATATCGAAAGCTGTTGAGGAAAAACTTTCGACGGTATTCGACAGCAAAAAACTCCAAATCAAAATTTTGTTGATGGCGTAAAAAATCAAATACAAATGAGCGATCAATGTAGTGCCCTTTCGTGTGCTCCCAATTACGGTTATCCGGCATAGAAATCAAGGCACCGTTAAAGTTAATCATGGGACTTTTAAGTTCTAATTCACGATAAATATCTAAGGACATACGAAAAGGACGACCTGTCGAGATACAGATAATGTGCCCCAATTCTTCGACACGTTTAAAGACATACTTTGTATAGCGGCTAATAGTTTTGCCATCACTGTGAAGTGTCGTTCCGTCAAGATCGATGGCAATGAGCTTTTGATTGTTCTTGTCCATAGAAGTTGTTCTGCTTTCTAAACATAGTACACTGTTATCATAACGGCACAGATGAGGATAGCTTATCTGTAGAAATTCAAAAAATATCACCTTTGAATTTTGATGCCATAATATTTTTAATGAAGAGTAATCCCCTTACCTTCCATTTACAATTAGTGCTAGAGATATTATAACATAATCGTAAATGGCTTAATAAAAAGAGATTTAATTTTTTAAAATTAGCTATTTCCGAATGTTCTTGCAACTAATCTGAAAAATGTCTTAAAATGAATTGAAAGTGAACTTGAAAGACATTAGAATAGGAATGTAGAAATAATTATTTTTTAACATTAGAAAAAGGGAGATTATCCTCGTGAACAAGTTCTTTAAACTTGAAGAAAACGGCACAACAGTTAGCCGTGAAATTATGGCAGGTATTACAACCTTCTTTGCTATGAGCTACATTTTATTTGTTAATCCTGATGTTTTAGGATCAACAGGTATGCCAGTTCAAGCAGTCTTCTTAGCCACTATCTTGGCTTCAATTGTTGGCTCCGTAGCTATTGGTTTAATTGCTAATGTCCCGTATGCTCTTGCGCCAGGTATGGGTATCAATGCCTTTTTTGCTTATACAGTCGTTATCTCTCTGGGTTATACTTGGCAAGAAGCCTTGGCCATGGTCTTTATCTGTGGTATTGTCAATATTATTATTACCTTTACTTCCATCCGTAAAGCCATTGTTTTAGGGATTCCAGAAAGTCTACAACATGCTATTGGTGGAGGTATTGGTATTTTCATCGCTTACATTGGTATCAAAAATGCAGGCATTTTGGAATTTATTGCTTCACCAGGAACTTATTCAGATAATCATGGGACGATTACAGCGGATGCGACGATTGTTCCAGGGCTTGTGAAATTTGATAACCCAGGGGTCTTAATCGCTCTTGTAGGTATCGTAGTAACAATGTTCTTTGTTCTGCGTAAATGGAAGGCTGGGATTCTCCTTTCAATCGTAGTGACTACTGTTCTTGCACTCCTAACAGGTGTTACGAAGGTTGATATGAATACACTTTTCTCAGATAACAATCTTGGAACAGCTATAAATGAGATGGGGACCACATTTGGTGCTGCGCTCGGCTCACAAGGTTTAGGCAGTCTGTTTTCTGACTCCTCACGTATCATTGAGGTGCTGATGACGATTCTAGCGTTTTCTCTGACTTCTATCTTTGATCCTATCGGTACTTTCATTGGTACAGGGCGCAGTACAGGGATTTTCTCTGATCAAGATTTTGAAGACATGGCTAACAGCAAAGGTTTCTCCTCTAAGATGGATAAAGCACTCTTTGCTGACATGATTGCCACACCAATTGGGGCGATTTTCGGTACATCAAACACAACTGTATATGTAGAATCAGCAGCAGGTATTGGTGCAGGTGGACGTACAGGTTTAACCTCAATTGTTGTTGCGGGAATGTTCGCAATCTCTAGCCTATTTTTACCTTTACTAGCTATCGTTCCAACACAAGCAACAGCACCAATCTTGATTATCGTAGGTATGATGATGTTGGGTTCCTTTAAAGAAATCAATTGGTCTGAGTTGAGTGAAGCTATCCCAGCTTTCTTCGCTTCTGTATTTATGGGATTGGGTTACTCTATTTCATATGGTATCGCTGCTGGGTTTATTACGTATATTTTCGCGAAACTTTTCACAGGTAAGATTAAGGAAGTTAAACCAATTATTTGGATTGTAGCCATTGCTTTTGCATTGAATTTTGCAGTATTGGCTATTCTCTAAAAGTCTATATTATAGTTTTATTTATAGGAAATAAACATCCGCTTTTAAAGCGGATGTTTATGTTAAAATGAGTTTATGGAAACACTATTTATTGTTATTTTTTCGGTGATTAGTTTTTTAGCACTAATTCTAACTGTTATTTTTTATACAAAGTCTCACCGTTTGAAGGACTTAAGAACCTTACGTTTGGGGCGACTGACCATTGGGTTCTTGGCGAGTCTTTTTATCCTGTTTAATGGTATTATGGGAATTATTTTTGCTGCGAACTATAATTACCATAGGGAAGTCATCGTGGCCATAGTTGTTATTGAGCTTGCACTTTTTTTGATTCCAGCATTTATGATTAGTTTTGTCGTTCCGATTGGCATTGTTATTTTAACCGTTAAAATGTGGCGGCGTGAATCTCACAGTCTTGCAAATTTGATTCTCCCCGCAATCATACTTGTTTTCTTTCTGGTAGATTGGATTTATATTCGCGTATCTTCTCTAACAGAAGGCTGGCTTTGGTTGCAACTTTTAAGTTATATTTATCCTATTCTTGCTTTTTACTTGCTTTGGCAATTCATTGTTTTCTTCTTTTCAAGCTGGACCTATGGCCGCCGTTTTCGTAAAAAGTCCGCTAAATATCATGTGATTTTAGGCTCAGGATTAATCAAGGGTCAACATGTAAGTCCGCTTTTGGCAAATCGAATCCGTGCAGGGATAGCGTTAGCTAGCCCGGAAACAATTCTTGTTTTTTCAGGTGGGCAGGGTAAGGACGAAAAACTTCCTGAGGGCTTGGCCATGCAAAAATATGCGATTGAGGAGCTTGGCTTTCCGGAAGAACGTACGATGGTTGAGGATCAATCAAGTACAACTTTTGAAAACTTGAAGTTTTCTTCCATCTTAATCGATAAAGCTGAAAACAAAGAAAATGAAGAATTCCTATTTTTTTCCTCCGACTATCATGTTTTCCGCGCGGCTCTCTTCGCCGCTCAACAGGGTTTAAATGCTCAAGGTGGTACCGGAGGGAAGACGCCACTATATTTTCGGCTTCCAGCATTCATCCGGGAGTTTATTGCGGTCATGAATAGTCAACGTCGCAAACACATTTTCTGGGTGGGATTAATCACAGGTATCTTTATTGCTTTTTCTCTCTTCGTTTTATTTATGGAGCATCTTGTGTTCAATCCTTAAAAATATGTTATGACGAAACTCGCTTTCCGCGAGTTTTTTTGCTTTATCTGTAATAAAAGGTGATTTATGAAACGCATTTACGTGTTAGAAAGTATGTTGATAGCCTTAGATAAAAATGGACAAACCGTGAATATACTAGAGAACAATAACTTGAAAGAACCCTTTTATTGTCCAGCCTGCAAATCACCCGTGCGTTTAAAAAAGGGCAAGATAAAAATTTCGCACTTTGCTCATGTCTCCTTACAAAATTGTTCTTCCTGGTCTGAAAATGAATCTGTTCAACATTTGGAGTTGAAACTTGGTCTGTATCAGTGGCTCCGTCAAAAGGAAAAAGTTGAAATTGAAAAGTATTTACCGCAGATACAGCAAACAGCAGATCTATTAGTGAACGACAAATTAGCTATTGAAATACAGTGCTCCCCTCTCTCATTACAAAGGTTGAAAGAGCGTACACTAAGCTACAGAGCCAATGGTTACTATGTTCTTTGGCTTCAGGGAAAGGACCTATGGCTGAAAAATTCTTTGACTGCTTTACAAGAAAGTTTGCTCTATTACTCTGAAAACAGAGGTTTTTACTTTTGGGAGTTAGACTTGGAAAGAGAGAAAGTACGCTTGAAGTCTTTGATACATCAAGACTTACGTGGCCGACTTATTTATCTCACGGAAGAATTTGACTGGTTTCAAGGCGAGCTTTTGGAAGTGCTTCGTTTGCCCTTTAAGGAAACATTAGATCTGTGTTTAAAAGTTCCTCAAAGCAAAGGCATGCAGTCTTTTATTCAGAGACAGCTTTATCATCAAGTCCCGAAATGGCTTAAGATACAAGGAGAATACTATGAAGTAGGCGAAAACTTATTAACATTGGATTTGGATAAAGGGTACTGGAGCCCACCAGGACTGAATTTGTTGACCTATGCCTTGAAAAAGGAAGAAAAACAACATTTTTATCAATTAGAACATTCCTTAGAAAATTACTATCGAAATTTCTATGAAAACTTTTCAGCAAAAGAGCTTGAAACACTGCATGCACCGCGTTTCTATGCTATAATTAAGGGTAAAAATGAAAAGGAAGATAGGAAGAAGAATGGTCAAAAAGCGTGACGAGATAGCTGAAGCGTTGACTTGGGATTTGACGACAATCTTTGAAAGTGACGAAGCTTGGGAATTAGAGTTGAAAAAACTTCAGAAAGAGTTGGGAGAAGTAGATCATTTTGAGGGACATCTTTTGGATAGCGCTCAAAGTTTACTAAAAATCACAGAAGCAGAACTAGAGTTTTCACGTGCAGTTGAAAAAGTCTATGTTTATGCGTCAATGAAACATGACCAAGATACTCAGGTGAGCCTTTATCAAGAGTATGAGGCCAAAGCCACTCAGTTGTACGCAACACTTGAAGAAAAATTTGCCTTCTACGAACCAGAATTTCTCGAACTGTCCCCAGAAGATTATAAAAAATTTAAATCAGAAGAACCAAAGCTTGAACAATTTTCACATATGTTTGAGCGCCTTCTTGCTAAGAAAGCGCATATCTTGAGCCAGAAAGAGGAGAAGATGTTGGCTGCGGCAAGTGAAATTTTTGGTGCAGCAGCAGAAACGTTTGAAATTTTTGACAATGCGGACATTAAGCTCCCGATGATTAAGGATGAAAAAGAGCGAGAAATCCAGCTCACACATGGCAATTATACCTCACTCATGGAAAGCAAGGAGCGTGAGGTCCGTAAGGCGGCTTATCAAGCCCTTTACAGCAACTATGAACAATACCAACATACTTACGCTAAAACGCTTCAAACGAATGTCAAGGTTCACAATTTTAAGGCCAAGGTGCGAGGCTATAGTTCAGCACGTCAAGCAGCCTTAGCCAGTGATTTTATTCCCGAAAAAGTTTACGATAAGCTGTTGGAGACTGTAAATAAACATTTACCCCTCCTGCATCGATACATGAAACTTCGTGGAAAAATCCTAGGTTTAGAAGGCGATTTGAAGATGTACGATGTTTATACGCCATTATCTAACCTTGATTATAAGTTTAGTTATGCAGAAGCTATCCAAAAATCACAAGAAGTTCTTAAAGTTTATGGAACAGAGTATGCTGCTCATGTAGAAAGAGCGTTTAAGGAGCGTTGGATAGATGTTGCAGAAAATATTGGGAAGCGTTCTGGTGCATATTCCGGGGGGAGCTACGACACCAATGCTTTCATGCTGTTGAACTGGCATGAAACTTTAGATGACCTGTTTACTTTGGTTCATGAGATGGGACATAGTATACATTCAACATTTACAAGGGAAAACCAGCCCTATGTTTATGGTGATTATCCGATATTTCTTGCAGAAATTGCCTCAACGACAAACGAAAATATATTAACAGAACGTCTTTTGGCCGACACGGAAGATGAAAAAGAACGTTTTGCTATTTTGAACCACTGGCTTGACGGTTTCCGAGGCACGGTTTTCCGTCAGAGCCAATTTGCCGAGTTTGAACATGAGATTCATAAAGCTGACCAAGAAGGAGTGGTTCTGACCAGTGCTTTTATGAATCAACTTTATGCTGAACTCAACGAAAAATATTACGGCTTATCTGCTGAAGAAAATCCTGAAATTCAGTATGAATGGGCGCGAATTCCTCATTTTTATTACAACTACTATGTTTTCCAATACGCCACAGGCTTTGCTGCAGCCAGCTATCTTGCAGAAACGATTCTACATGAGAACGGAGAGGCGCGTGAAAAGTATTTGACATACTTGAAAGCGGGCTCGAGTGATTATCCATTGGCTGTAATTGCTCAAGCAGGTGTAGATATGGAAAGTGGTGCGTATTTGGAGTCAGCTTTTGCTGTCTTTGAAAAGCGATTGGATGAGCTTGAAAAAATGGTTGAAAGCGGGGCTCATTTATAATGGTTTTAACATACAAGAGAACAAGCAACCCTATGATGAACCGACCTGTTGTAAAGAAAGAAATTGTAGACTTTATGCGAGAACGTCAAACACAAATTACAGGTCCACTAAAAAATGTTGAGACATTCGCTCACGAAAACAATATTCCCATTATCCCACATGAGACAGTTGTTTATTTTCAATTGCTGTTGGATCTCATGAAACCTAAGAGAATTCTAGAGATAGGTACCGCTATTGGTTTCTCCGCACTGATGATGGCTGAAGCAGCATCTGAAGCAGAAATTATCACGATTGACCGTAATCCAGAGATGATTGCTCTAGCTAAAGAGAATTTGGCGACATATGATACAAAAAAACAAATCACTCTTTTAGAAGGAGATGCAGCAGAGCTTTTACCCAGCTTAGAGGGAGAGTTTGACTTTATCTTTATGGATTCCGCTAAATCCAAGTATGTTGAGTTTTTGCCAAAGGCAATGGAGCTACTTTCTGAAAATGGCGTGATTATCATGGATGATATTTTTCAGGGAGGAGAAATTCTTATTCCTATTATGGAAATCAAGCGTAATCAACGTGCGCTTGAACGTGGGTTACGGCGCCTGTTTGATGAGGTTTTAGACAATCCAAAGTACCATACAAGCATCCTTCCTTTAGGAGATGGTGTCCTAATGATTAAGAAGAGAGAACACGAGATTCAGACAGGGATATAGCGAATGATAAGAGAAAAGTAAGGATTTTGATTAGAATGCTTACTTTTTTTGTTTCCATTGACTTACTTGAAAAATCTACAACGTGTGAGACATTAAGCACAGGTTTCAAACGGGAAGCTGTAAGTCTGGGAAAGGGCCCAAAGATGAAAGAAGACGAAAGTCCTATCACTCAATGCTGGGATTAAGCATTTTTTTTGTTTGTAAACCTTGGTAGGAAATCAGTTTCTTTTTATTTTTACTTTCCGAATTTAAAACTGTAATTGCAGAAATTTCGTTTCACATCAAGGGTGTAAACGCATTCCTGGACTGTTTCGCTATTGCATATTACTTTGAAGTCCTCAAGTAGTACTTTAAAATAGAATTATAGAAATAAAAATAGCAGCCTGAGTTTAAGTTGAGATTATCTAAATGTAAAAACAGTTATTATCTATAGAGATATGAGGTGTATTATGATTACGAACCTACTTTATGCTATGAATTCAAGTAAGTCACATTGTCGTCGGATAAGTATACTCCAAATGCTGGATTCGGAGCCAGAAGGACTTGCGGTGCGGGAAATCTCGGAAACATTAGAGGTATCTAAAGTCACAATTGTCGCGGATATTAAGCATCTAAGACGAGAGCTGGCACCACGTCAGGTGCAGATTCTTTCGGAGGATGACAGATATAAACTGGAATACCCTGATTGGTTCAATTCAGACTTGCTGTGTAATTTGTTGAATATGAATGAACTCCCTTATATTATCATGGAAAACGCAGTGATGGGACGGGAGATGGATATAAATAAGGCGACAGTGCTTTATCAAGTTTCTCGAACTAAACTTATGTCTGTACTAGAACATATGAATACACAACTCAGCCGATTTGATGTCCACATTTCTTTGAAAAACCTCACGCTTGAAGGACGTGAGGCAGATATACGTTTTGTTTATTTTGTCTTTTTTTCTTTCTTAAGTGATGGGAATAGTCTTTATGCAGAAAGTGCAGCATTGGCAGACTATATGATTAAGGAGCAGAAAAAAAGGTTTATACAGCCTTTAAATTTAAACTATTCTAACCTCTCTATCCACCTTGCAATCACAGCTTTACGCTGGAGAAATCAATGTTATATAGAGTTACCTGATGAAGCGGTCGCTGAATTTAAAGCATGTGAGGATTATGTGGAAGCTTCACAAATCGTTGAGCAGATTTACAAGAGACTTTATCCTCACGCTAATGCTGCGACCATTCCAGAGACAGAAAAATATTGGATTTGGATTTCAGCTTTATACCATACCTCCTATGTTGTAAAGGAGGGAGATGCTATTCCAGATTATCCGGCCAAATCAAAATCTAAGGTATTTAAGGAGTCTCTAAACCTCCTATTAAAGGACCAAGAAGATGGTGAGGAAAAATCTATCCTTTCTCTCTACTTATATAATATTATGGTTTTAGGAACGATGACGAGAAATTATGAACGTATTCTTCCGTCTCTGAAAAAAGCAATCAAGCTCAGCCACCAAGAGAAGTTTATTTATTGGTTAGATGTATTGAGCCAACAACAAGAGGAAACAGTATTTTATTTTGAACACAAAGAAGATGTTGCGGCTAGTTTGGCTTTAATTCAGGCAAACTTTGAAAGAAAAACATATATGAATGATTTGGATGAAATTCATATTGTTGTTGCTTTGCAAGGCCAGCCAGGCTTGGAACAATATATTATAGATGTTGCTAAAGATGTCCTCCCTCAGGATTCTGCTATTAAATTTTATTTGGACGAACCAGTGACACAGAGAGAGATTAATCAATTTGGACCATGCCTAATTGTTTCAAACTTCCCATTAAATGAGAGTTTAAAAACAGAAGCGCATGTTGTGACAATGTCTAAAATACCTAAGCTTACCGACTGGGGACGTATGCGGGAGGCAATAAACAAGATACATAAATTCAAACGCACTCTATAGTGCTTTTTTATTTGTGAGCTTAAAAATTAATTAGACAGAATATCGCTGAAAAATAATAAAAAAAAATAAACGAGGATTTAAAAATAAAAAAATAAAAGCCAAATAAAAATATTAAAATAAGTCTTGTAAGTTATAAAAGTTACAAAAATAAAAGAACTATGGAGACATAAAAATGAAAAAGAAACTTTTGATTACCTCAGCAGCTATGTTGCTTACAGCACTCTCTTTTGGAATGACTGCTCAAGAAGCACAAGCACATGGCTATGTAAAAAGCCCAGCAGCACGAGGATATCAAGGTCAATTGGATAAAGATAAATTGGGCTGGACACCAGCTTTCAACCTTTATGGTAATGTTATTACTAATCCACAATCACTAGAAACAGCTAAAGGCTTCCCTCAAGCTGGTCCAGCAGATGGCAAAATTGCTTCTGCTGAAGGTGGACTTGGTCAAATTGGAGATTTCGTGCTTGATTTGCAATCGCCAGACCGCTGGAAGAAACAAGATGTCACAACAGGAGTAAATACATTTACTTGGCATTATACAGCACCACATAAAACAGCTAAATGGCACTATTATATTACAAAAGTTGGTTGGAATCAAAATGCACCGTTGAGACGTGATATGCTCGAGAAAATCGGTGAAGTTGATGGTAAAGGCCTTACAGCTGATATGGATCTTAGCCATGATATAAAAATCCCTGAAGACCGTAAAGGTTACCATGTTGTTCTTGCTGTGTGGGACATAGCAGATACGCCAAATGCTTTCTATAATGTTATTGACGTTAATGTTGAATCAGACTTTACAGGACCAACTTTACCTCAAGCACCAGAAGCACCAACAGGCTTAAAAGCAGATGAAGTGACAAAAACTTCAGCAAGCTTGTCATGGAATCTCCAAACAGATGCTTCAAGCTATCTCGTTTACAAGGATGGTGAACAAGTCGCAGATGTTGAATCTGGGAATTATGAAGCAAAAGGCTTGAAAGCTAACACTACTTATGAGTTCCAAGTTGCAGCAAAAGGTACTAACGGCATGGTCTCTGAAAAGTCTAAAGCAATAACAGTTAAAACGGATGCTGAAGGAGTGGTAGAATTCCCGACAGCACCAAAGAATCTTCATTCGATGGGTGAGACAACATCATCTGTTGACCTTATGTGGCAAGCAGCTTCACACTCAGAAGGAATTAAACATTATGAAATCTTCCAAAATGGTGTAAAAATTGCTGAAACAAATAAAACTTCATTTATGGTTAAAGGACTGGCTTCTGGCACAACCTTTGATTTCCGAGTAAGAGCTGTTTCAAATACTGAAACAACTTCAGAATTCAGTAATACTTTGTCAGCTACAACCTTGAAAGAAGAAGGTGGAGGTGAACTTCCAGGTGATGTACGTGAGTTCAAGTTGGGAAGCTTCACTGCCCCTGAAGTCTACTCTGCTAATGAAGAAATTGCCTACAAAGGTAAACTCTACAAAGTTTTGGTAACACACTTTAACTATGGCGATGCATCATGGACTCCTGATAATGCTGCTTCTCTCTTTGTTGAAGTCAAATAAAAGCGATAACTAAAAACTGCTTTTAAGAAACTTTTAGAAAACAAGTAAAACCAATCAGACATCTGAGCATGCGATTGGTTTTATTTGCGTGCTCCTAATTGGGCATCTTAGCTGGATATTTTTTGTGAAAGAAGTATCCAAAACTAAGACTTTTAAACTAAATATTTTCTTCTAGAAAAAATGCAGGTACGTCTGTAAAAAAGATGGTGCATACTTAGGATTTTTTCGCGCTAATACAAGGTTTTTTATTAAAATTTTACAGTAGATACTGTCTTAATAATAAAATATATAGCTGAAATGCAGTTTAGGTTTATTTAATATTTTGTGTTATAATAATGTTACAATAACTAATATTTACTTAGGGTTTAGATGACCCTCGTGAGGAGAACACTTTGAAATTTAAAAAATTGAACATCTTGCTTGCAACGGCTGTTGCGGCTGTAGGCCTTGTCACACTTTCAGCGTGTGGAAATAATAATTCGACAGGTGCCAACATTATCACAATGAAGGGTGATACTATTAATGTTAGTGACTTCTATGGTGAGGCTAAAACTTTTCCCAACATGCCAGCCACAGCTCTCTTACAAAACTTGACAATGTCAAAAATGTTTGAAAAAGACTTTGGTGATAAGGTTTCAGATAAAGACGTTCAAGCGAAGTTTGATGAGACTAAAAAACAGATGGGCGAACAGTTTGCTGCAGCCTTGCAACAACAAGGGTTCACTGAAAGTAGCTACAAAGCCTACGTTCGTCTTCAACTGTTGCAGGAATATGCAATTGAGAAAAAGATTGAAGATACACAATACACAGAAGCTAACTTGAAAGCAGCTTGGGCAGACTTCCATCCAGAAGTTGAAGCGATTGTTGTACCAGAAACAACCAAAGATGCAGCGACGAAAGCTATTGAGTCTGCTAAGTCAGATGCAGCAAAATTTGAAGAAGATAATAGCAAGAACAAACAGAAGTTTGACTCAACAAGCACCACTATTCCTAAAGAGGTACAAACAGCAGCTTTCAAGTTGAAAAACGGCGAAGTTTCTGAGGTTATTGAGGCAACAAATGCTTCTACTGGAACAACAAGCTATTATGTTGTGAAGATGATTAAAACATCAGATAAAGGTTCAGACATGAACAAGTACAAAGATCAACTTAAAAATGTAATCAAAGCAGAAAAAATGGCAGATACAACATATGTTGCGGGTGTGATTGGAGAATATCTCAAGGCACACAATGTTACTGTTAAAGAAGAAGCCTTTTCAACAATCTTCTCACAATTCACATCAGGTTCATCATCTAAATAATGAAAAATAAGTGACTTTACAGAGAGTCGATGCGAGGTGAAAGTCGACAAGTCAGTGTGCTTAAAATCTAAGGATTTTTATTCAGCAGGGAAAACTGCTTTATCAAGCAAAATAAAGACGATGTATTCATCGTGAATGAGGGTGGTACCGCGTAAGTAACGCCCCTCGTTTGCGATGGATTTTTTGTTTTTATATTGTGTGAATATTCACATAAAATATATGAAAGCTATTTTATTAGGAGAGTAATTATGAAAAAAATGACTTCTACAGAAGTGCGCCAAATGTTCCTTGATTTCTTTCAATCAAAAGGACACTCTATCGAACCTTCACAATCATTGGTTCCTGTCAATGACCCTACCTTGCTTTGGATTAACTCAGGGGTTGCCACGTTGAAGCCTTACTTTGACGGTTCAGTTGTTCCTGAAAATCCGCGCATCACCAATGCGCAAAAATCGATTCGTACAAATGATATCGAAAATGTGGGCAAGACAGCACGCCATCATACAATGTTTGAAATGCTAGGTAACTTTTCTATCGGGGACTATTTCCGTGACGAAGCATTAGCTTACGCATGGGAACTGCTCACAAGCAGTGAATATTTTGACTTTCCAGCAGAAAAGCTTTATATTACCTACTATCCGGATGATAAAGATACATTTAACCGCTGGATTGAGTTAGGTGTAGATGCAAGTCATTTGGTACCAATTGAAGATAACTTTTGGGAGATTGGTGCGGGACCATCAGGACCTGATACAGAAATTTTTTACGATCGTGGTGAAGCTTATGATCCTGAAAACATCGGCTTAAAACTTTTAGCTGAAGATATTGAAAACGATCGTTATATCGAAATCTATAATATTGTCTTGTCGCAGTTTAACGCCGATCCAGCTGTCCCACGTAGCGAATACAAAGAATTGCCACAGAAGAATATTGATACAGGTATGGGACTTGAACGTATGGTTTGTATCATCCAAGAAGGTAAAACAAACTTTGATACAGATCTTTTCCTCCCTATTATTCGCGAAATTGAGCGTATCTCTGGTAAAACCTATAATCCGGATGGCGATAACATGAGCTTTAAAGTCATTGCTGACCACATCCGTGCGCTTAGCTTTGCCATTGGAGACGGTGCCCTACCGGGAAATGAGGGACGCGGCTATGTTCTTCGCCGTCTTCTCCGCCGTGCCGTAATGCATGGTAAAAAGCTGGGCATTGAAGGTAAATTCTTGGCTCAACTTGTTCCTATTGTCGGGCAAATCATGGAATCTTACTATCCAGAAGTACTCGAAAAACAAGATTTTATCATGCAAATTATCGACCGTGAAGAAGAAGCTTTTGGTCGTACAATTGATGAAGGAAGCAAGCTCCTTGATGAATTGCTTGCCAAACTTAAAGAAGAAGGAAAGACAACACTTGAAGGTCAAGATATCTTCCGCCTTTATGATACATATGGTTTTCCTGTAGAATTGACGGAAGAATTGGCAGAAGATGCTGGTTTTAAGATTGATCATGAAGGTTTTAAGGCAGCTATGAAGAAGCAACAAGACCGTGCGCGTGCGGCAGCGGTAAAAGGTGGTTCGATGGGCGCTCAGAATGAAACACTTCAATCAATTAAGGAAGAATCAGAATTTCTCTATGATGTGGAAAAATATGATGCAAAACTCCTTGTTGCTGTTAAAGATGATGAGAAGGTAAATACTGCAAGTGGTGAGGCTCAACTTATTTTTGACAAAACACCTTTCTATGCTGAAATGGGGGGACAAGTTGCCGACCACGGTGTAATCAAAAATGCAGCAGGTAAAGTAGTAGCGGAAGTCAAAGATGTCCAACATGCACCAAACGGTCAAAATCTACATATGGTCGATATCCTTTCGACTCTTGCCGTTGGTGAGACATACACACTGGAAATTGATACAGAGCGCCGTCATGGCATTGTCAAAAATCATACGGCCACTCACGTACTTCATGCCGCTTTGCATAATATTGTGGGGGAACACGCACTGCAAGCAGGCTCACTTAATGAGGTAGAATTCCTCCGCTTTGACTTTACGCACTTTGCACCTGTAAGCAAGGAAGAATTAGCAGATATTGAGCATCAAGTTAACGAAGTCATTTGGCAATCATTGCCTGTTGAAACAATCGAAACAGATATTGAAACAGCGAAAGAAATGGGTGCAATGGCTCTCTTTGGTGAAAAATACGGCAAAAATGTTCGTGTTGTCAAAATCGGCGATTACTCTATTGAGCTTTGTGGCGGTACACACACAGCGACGACAAGTGAGATTGGTCTCTTCAAGATTATCAAAGAAGAAGGTATCGGATCTGGCGTACGCCGTATTGTTGCCGTAACAGGCCAAAAAGCCTATGAAGCATTTAAAAATGCTGAAAATACCTTGAACGAAGTTGCTGCTGTTGTCAAAGCACCTCAAGCGGCACAAGTTGTAGCTAAAGTAACAGCTCTCCAAGAAGAACTAAAAGCAGCTCAAAAAGAAAATGAAGTTTTAGCAGGTAAATTGGCAGCCAGTCAATCTGAAGAAGTCTTTAAAAATGTTCTTATGGCGGCAGATACAAGCTTTATTGCAAGTCAAGTAACAGTTCCTGATGTAAAAGGTCTTCGAAATCTTGCAGATATATGGAAACAGAAAGATTTGTCAGATGTGCTCGTGCTCGTCGCTAAGATTGGCGAAAAAGTGAGCCTTCTTGTGGCAAGCAAAACAGCTGACGTTAAGGCAGGAAACTTGATTAAAGAACTTGCGCCTTACATCGATGGCCGTGGTGGTGGTAAACCAGATATGGCTATGGCTGGAGGAGCAAACGCAGCTGGCATTCCTGAACTTATCGAAAATGTAGGCGCTAAAATAGCCCACAAATAATATTGGAATAAAAAATAAAGTCTTTTCGCAGAAGATTAAAATGGAGCGAAAAGACTTTTTTGACTTTGCGACAGTGTGGCTAAAGAAGGGTTAGCGATTTAGAGATAAAATATCAGCCATTTTTTATTGTTATGTTCGTATCATATATCTTTATAAAAGACAAAAATTCTGTTATAATCACCTTTTATCGTATTCTGTAACGTATATGATATACTGAAGTAACCAAAAACAGTTGATAAGGAGAAATGAATGATTGAAGACAGTCACTTAAATAAGCTTAACGATCTTGAAAGTATGGTTTTTGAACAAGTGTTAAAAGAACCTGAATGCATTATGAAAATGACTATTCGTGAATTTGCTTCTTCTGTTCATGTTTCTCCAACTACGATTGTACGTATGACACGTAAGTTAGGCTTTTCAGGCTGGAATGAGATGAAGGGGTATCTGCGTGCTCAAAGAGACAAAGTTTCGCTGAAAGCAGATGCTGCAGAATATGATAATCTTCTCGCCTTTGAACTTTTTACGAAACGTTTACGGAATCCAGAGTATTTGAAACTCATCGATGAAGCCGCAAAGCTCTTGGAGGAAACTGAATATACTGTTTTTATCGGTGTCGGAACCTCTGGAGCTCTAGCTGACTACGGTACAAAGTATTTTAATAATGCAGGACTTCCTGCGTTTGAAGTGACCGATCCTTACCAGCCCTTGATGACGAATAATGCTCAATCGATGACAGTTGTTGCTCTTTCTATCTCAGGGAAAACCAACTTCATAATTGGCTCTGTTGCGTCTTATAAAAGAGATGGTGTAAAAGTCATTTCGATTACTAATGAAATGAATAATACTTTGTCTAATATGGCAGATGTTGCTATCCCTTATAATGTAGCAGCCGAAAGCTCTAAAGTACATGCTTTGGGGCAGCTGACGACACAGTTACCTGTTGTTGCCCTTTTGGAACGGCTGGCGCATCGAACACATAGTTTTCGGCAAGAAAAAAATAAAAATAATAGTGAAAAGGGCAAGACATTTAAAAGCGGTTTTCTTTAAAGAAAGTCGCTTTTTTAAATGGGGTAGTCAATGAAAAGTTTGAAGAATAAAGCTGAAAGAGCTGCAGCAAAAACAAGTAGTTACTAGCATTACCATTGCCGATACAAGAACAGAATTAAGTGAGGTAGGGAAGAAGAACTCCTTGGTTTTACGTAAGATATCTGTAACGTTGACTGCCCCACGGGATACAACAGAAATGCTGTCCCGAGAGAGTTTCCTAATATTTGAATGTGTAACTTGAAGTCCTTAAAAAGTTATGCTAATAATTCTGGATACGGATTAAAAGTTGGTTTGTTATGATTAAAAAAAGCTCCTATGTCAAGCTCCAAGTAAAATAGACACTATAGAAAAGGCTATGGTAATCTATTTTAGGAGGTTCTTTTGTTATGGCTCAAAAAGGAAGTCAATTCAAGAAATATGACTATAAATTTAAACTTAAAGCAGTAGAAAAATATCTCAGCGGAGAATATGGAAGTCAGAGACAGACATGCCTTAATCTAGGTATCCGCTCGGTGACCCAACTGAAAAAATGGCTTGCTCTCTACAAAGAAAATATCAAGCTTAACGAAATGTCTCTCGAAGATCAGAATAAATTCTTACGCATGGAGAATGATATCCTAAAAAAATACCAAGCGCTCCTCAAAACATTGAACGAGCGCTGAAATTTCATGTGATTGACGAACTAAAACTTGTTTATAGTGTAAGCTTACTTTGTCGCTATTTCAATGTTTCTAGAAGTGGATTCTATGCCTAGATAAATAATGGAAAACCTTTATACAAAGCCTACAAACAGGACATAGCAATACTCATCAAAGAGATTTTTGAAGCACATGAGAAAGGTTATCGTTACATTACCATGCAATTTAAACGACTTCAGGGTGTGTTTCTCAATCCAAAGACCGTACTACGTTATATGCAAATTCTTGGCTTAAAATCGCCCATTCGCAAGAAACGCTTTACTTCCTGCACCAAACAAGAAAGAAATGAAAAAGCAAGAGTCGTTATGCCAAACGCCCTTGCTCAAAACTTTGTCGCCACAAGGCCTAACGAGAAGTTAGTCACGGACGTCAGCTATATTTATCATAAAAGCGGTCGATGCTTCCTCAGCGTCATTAAAGACCTTTATGATAACTCTATTCTAGCATATACAATTTCTCGTTTCAATGATAATAAGCTGGTCTTTGATAACTTAGACTTGGTTTTTGATACACAATGGAAGACCGA
The DNA here is from genome assembly GCF_943193185.1 of Lactococcus ileimucosae. Taxonomy (GTDB): domain Bacteria; phylum Bacillota; class Bacilli; order Lactobacillales; family Streptococcaceae; genus Lactococcus; species Lactococcus ileimucosae. The sequence continues at coordinate 37,024 of NZ_CALPDE010000004.1, read as the reverse complement.
ACTCCCTTGCATTTTACACTCTGACCAAGGCTTTCAATATACCAACCGTACTTATATCAAGAAATTATATAGGCATAATGTCATGACTTCCCATTCTCGTAAAGGGAACTGTTATGACAATGCGCCTTGTGAGAATTTCTTTTCACATCTCAAGAGTGAGTCATTGGAACTCCATGTTCCTGAAAATGAACAAGCTTTATTGAAATAGGTGGATGCTTTCATCTGTTGGTACAATTATGACCGTCCACAAGAAAAATTAAAAGGCATGACTCCTATGGAATATCGGAGTGCATACCTTATTGAACATCAAAACTAAATAGGCTTTTCTTAACTGTCTATTTTACTTGGAGCTTGACATAACAGCTTTTTTACTTTTCTTCCAAAGCTTGGAGACGTTCCTCTTGACCGATGAATTCGGTAGCCATGTCTTTAAAAGCAATGGCTGTCATGAGATGATCTTGGGCATGTACCATATAAAGATTTAGCTCAATCACTTCGCCTTGAGCCACACGTGTTAAAAGATCTGTTTGGACATCGTGTGCCTCGCGTAACTCATCGTTGGCTTGTTGCAAAGATTCGTGTGCTGTGTCAAAATTTCCCTCTTTAGCCTGTTGGATGGCTTGATAAGCTAAGCCTTTTGCATTACCGCCATGCATGATAATGCCCATGACAACATTCATATATTCTTCGTTCATTTTCTTCTCTTTCTGACTATAGTGCCTATTTCATTAAGTTCTCAGCATTGGCTAAGACATTATCGCCGCGCATCATGCCGTAGTCCTGCATATTGATTACATCCATCGGTACACCGGCTGCTTCCGCTTTTTTCTGTACTTCTGCCTTCATGAAAGCAACTTGTGGTCCTAAGAGGAGCACATCTGGTTTAGGATTAGCTGTTAACATGTTATCAATGTCGGCTGTTGATTTTGCAAAAATCTCGTAGTTTTTGCCTGAAGCTTCGGCCGCTTTTTGCATTTTTGAAACCAATAATGATGTGGACAGTCCTGCAGCACAGGCGAGCGCGATAACTTTATCTGCCATAATGTAAATACCTCTTTTTTAAAATTTGTGGTTTCATTATACCCTTTTCAAGAAACAGATGCAAACGTTATCAGAAGGCTTTCTCTTGTGTAAATGAAGCTTTTGAAACAGTGCTATTTCAGGCTTTGAGAGATATTTAAAAGTTAGTATCTTTCTTTTTTTGAAGCTTTTGTTTCAGAAAATAGGAACAAAACTGTCAGACTTTCCTCAACTTTGTAAACTTGTTTTTGGTATAATAGAGGTATTGATAACGCATACATTTCAAAAAAAGAATGTATGCAGCAAAATACAACTTACACAAAGGAGCGTTAATATGCCATTGTCTAAAGATTTTCTCTGGGGTGGTGCAACAGCTGCCAATCAATATGAAGGCGGCTGGAATCAAGGCGGTCGTGGGCTTGCAAATGTGGATTTGGCACCACATGGTGAGCGCCGAGAAGCGATTATTTTAGGGCTTGAAAAACATCTGCAACCAGAAGAAGGACTCTTCTATCCAGGTCATGAAGCGGTTGATTTCTACAACCATTGGCAAGAAGATATTGCATTATTCGCGGAAATGGGCTTTAAAACTTTCCGGATGTCTATTGCTTGGTCACGGATTTTCCCAAAAGGTGATGAAAGCCAGCCTAATGAAGAAGGGCTTCTCTTTTATGAAAAAATATTTAAAGAGCTGCGCAAGTATGAAATTGAACCTCTGGTAACTATCACACACTTTGACATTCCAATGCATTTGGTGACAGAGTACGGTGGCTGGCGCAACCGTAAGATGATTGATTTTTATAAAAACTTAGTGACGGTCTTGTTCACTCGTTATAAAGGCTTGGTCAAGTACTGGCTTACCTTTAACGAAATCAACGTGCTCTTGCATGCACCTTTCATGGGTGCAGGGGTCTATATTGAAGAAGGTGAAAACCGTGATGAAGTTCTCTTTACTGCGGCACATCATGAACTTGTCGCCTCAGCATTAGCAACAAAAATTGCGCATCAAATAGATCCAGAAAATAAAATTGGTTGCATGGTAGCAGCCGGAGATTACTACCCATGGGATTCAAAACCAGAAAATGTTCGTGAAGCTCTTGATAAAAATCGTGAGAACCTTTTCTTGATTGATGTGCAAGCGCGTGGTAAATATCCAAATTACTTCTTGAAGCAGCTAGAACGTGAGGGAATTTCTTTACCAATAGTGGAGGGAGACGAAGAACTCCTTGCCCAAAATACCGTTGATTTTGTATCCTTCTCTTATTATTCTAGCCGTGTCGCAAAAGTTTTAGAAGAAGGGGATGAGGAAACTTCTGGTAATATCTTTGCCTCTGTTAAAAACCCATATCTCAAAGCCTCAGAATGGGGCTGGCAGATTGATCCTGTCGGTTTACGCACAACCATGAATACTCTCTACGACCGTTATCAAAAACCACTTTTCATCGTTGAAAACGGCTTAGGAGCTGTGGATAAACCTGATGCAGACGGTTATGTTGTTGACGATTATCGCATCGCCTATCTGGCTGATCATATCGCCGAGATGGTCAAAGCAGTCGAGCTTGATGGCGTTGAACTCTTGGGCTATACTTCTTGGGGCTGTATCGACTTGGTTTCAGCATCGACTGGAGAAATGTCTAAGCGCTACGGATTTATCTATGTGGACCGTGACGATCAAGGAAAGGGCAGCTTAAAACGTACACCGAAAAAATCCTTTAACTGGTACAAAAAAGTCATCGCTTCGAATGGTCAAGATTTGAGCAATGATTGATGGATAAATGAGTGCTTAATAACAGCTTCGCTTTTGGGAGGAAATACAGCAAGTCTCCTTTTCTGCTATTATGGGCTGTTCTCATTGCACCTAAAAGGTAAACCTCTTGTTGGGTTTCCTTCAAAAACGGTATTTTTTGAGGGAGACTGTCATAATAAATTGATGAAAAGCACCTTCTCTATTTTTCTGTTATAATAAAATCATGGTAAAAAACACAGTAGACAAGCCCTTAGCGCAAAATAAAAAAGCGCGGCATGATTATGAAATTTTTGAGACTTTTGAGGCAGGCATCGTTTTAACAGGAACAGAGATTAAGTCGGTTCGTCAAGCCAAAATACAGCTAAAGGATGGCTTTGCGCGTGTAAGAAACGGAGAAGTTTGGCTTTCTAACGTTCATATTGCTCCTTTTGAGCAGGGAAATATTTTTAATGTAGATGAGTTACGTACTCGTAAACTTTTGTTCCATAAAAAAGAAATTGCCAAAATTGAGAAAGAACTCGCAGGGACAGGAATTACTTTTATTCCCCTGAAAGTTTATCTCAAAAACGGTTTTGCTAAAGTGCTTATGGGCCTAGCTCGCGGTAAAAAACAATACGATAAGCGTGAAACCTTAAAACGTAAAGAGCAAAACCGTGATATAGCTCGCCAGCTTAAGGCATATAACCGTTAGACAAGTCAGTAAGCAGAAGTGCTTCTGGCTTTTTGTTTATCCAAAATGATTTTTTTGTGACAGTTTTTACAATTATTGTATTCTATGTCATATTAGTATGTAAGCGCAAACGAATTTGTTATACTTAATTTAAATAAGGAAGTGTACAAATTTTTTTTTAGATTTGAGGAAATAAAAAAAATGTCAAAATATTATGGGTCAATTGAAGCAGGCGGAACAAAATTTGTACTTGCTGTTGGTGATGAAGATTATGGAATCATTAAAACACATCAGATTCCTACAACACATCCTGAAGAAACAATAAGTAAGACAATCGCGTTTTTTAAGGAGAATCCTGTTGAAGCAATTGGCTTAGGTTCATTTGGACCACTCGATATTAACGTTGATAGTCCAACTTATGGTTATATCACCACGACACCTAAACCAGATTGGGGAGGCATAAATCTTCTTGGCAAGATTAGTGATGAATTAAATGTTCCGGTTGCTTTTACGACAGATGTCAATGCTTCTGCTTATGGTGAGATGGTTAAAACAGGGCTTCAAGATGTCGTTTATTTTACGATAGGTACAGGTATTGGAGGAGGCGCAACTCAAAAAAGAAGCTTTATTGGAGGGCGTGGACATGCTGAAATGGGGCACCAAACAGTTAAACGCCATCCAAAAGATACGAATTTTGAAGGTATCTGTCCTTTCCATAATGATTGTTTGGAAGGTCTCGCTTCTGGACCGACAATCGCTGCACGTCTTCAGAAACGTGGTGAAGAAGTTGAAGCGAATCATGAAGTATGGGAATTGATTGCTTATTATATTGCACAAGCAGCTGTAAATGCCACTTTGACCTTAGTGCCTGAGCGTATTATTCTTGGAGGCGGTGTCATGTCACAGCCCTTAATGCTCGAAAAAGTTCAGAGACATTTTATAGAATTGCTTAATGGTTACGTAAGCTTACCTTGTGGGATAGATGATTACATCACACTACCGAGTGTAGAAAATAACGGTTCTGCGACAATAGGGAATTTTGCATTAGCAGCTTCAAAAATAGATGAAAAAAGAAAGGGGAGAAAGTAGGAGTTGCGGGTCATTTGATATGGCTACAATGCAGGTAATATAAAAAATTGAAAGTTGATTTTTTAATCAAGAAAGGAGATTCAAAAACAAACAAGTTGTGAGTTGCCATGTTTTAGACCTTAATAAAGAAAGGCAGTTTTATGTTTCAAAATACTTTTTTTGATGTAAGAAGTGATATGCAACCGGCAGGAGTACAAGCTCCTTTAGATGAAATCATTCTTGATGATTTTAAGCAAGATAATGGCTGGCTGATTTCAGGCGGCACAATGAATTATGACACGTTAGGTGGAACCTTAACGCTAAGTGGAACCTCTGCAACCCTATCTAAAAACTTTGCATATGCAACATGGAAATATTCAGATTTGAATATCAAAATTGCACAGATTACAGCTGAGCTTTCGTGGGAGTTACTTGTTCAAGGTGAGGCGGAAAATGCCCAACTTATTACAATTCAACCAGAAAGCCAAGCACAAAATAGTAGTTTTGGAGAGGCTTTTAGCTATTCTTTAAAAGGGATTGCTGGAACAGAACCTTTGTCAGATTGGAACGATTCAACCCTTGAGAGTAAGACATTTACACTTACGATGAACTTTAAAGGTGATGTCGGACAATTTATTACTTTAGGAGTGTTAACTTGTAGTGAGCCAAATTATGAAATTACCCAAGCTCTCCCTTCAAGTGTACAAGGGAACATCGGAGGAATTAATTTTGATGGAGATCCTACGGTTGATGTCGATACTTTAAAAAATGATGATCCGACCAATATCTCAAATTTAAAAGAATATCGAAATTTATCCCTTCCTTTTAGTCGCTTGGTAACTAATCCTGAATATAACTTTGATAATCAGGCGATTACTCCTGTTGAGCCCTCAATGGATTTACGTTTTGGGGCTTACTATGGCATTAAAGGTAACGCAAACAGGACAAGTGACAATGGCGTGAATTTAAGAGAGAAGAAGTCAGGTTTCCAAGATTCCAGTTTTAATGCTATTATGAAAATAGATGATGTACAAGCATCAGGCAGCACGATTACGTCAGCTTGGTTTCCTCATAAAGTGGAGTTGTCTGGAAGTGTTGAAGGTCTTGGAAAGATAGCAACTACGGACTTTTTTGTTGATGAAAGTACGCTGGGACGACTCATTAGCTTATCCGAAGCAACAGGTTCATATTTAGAAATAGAGCTTCGCGACTCAACAACCTCATCAACGGATTATAACACCAATAATTTGAAGTGTTACTGGGATGATGTGAACGAAGTTGTCTTGAAAACAGATACCCAGCATAGCGACTGGAATCAAAATTTATTTATTACAGCTATAAAAGTGGTTGCTCTTACGGAAGACGGCTCTATTGATACAGAAGCAACTGCACAAATTATTCCACCAACTTTTGTTAGTGGTATTGGAAAATACAGGATACCAACCTCTATTTCCTCTATTGGTTTAGCAGTAGGTTATGCAAACCGTGAAGAGGGAGAAGAACAAGCTATTATCCGTGCCCTAAATGGTGTTGGTCTTGGTGAAGCTTCTACAACAATTACTGCGCATTATAATTCACGTAAAACTTATTGGGACAACTTGTTATCTAAAGTTCCTGTTTCAAGTGAATGGGGATTGGAAAGTTCTTTTGTTTACCACAGTGAAGTTGTGACACCAGAGAAACACCGCATTTTGTATTACGCAGCTTGGACGCATCTCATCTGTAATATTTTAGCACCTACTCCAGAAACAGGATATGCCTTTACCCAACAAGCCTTGGGTAAACCAAGTCGTCAATGTGCAGGTGCAGCTATGACTCCACCTAATAACTCATGGGAAGGCTTACTCCAAATTCAAGATTTGATGTATATTAATCCATCTATTGCTTGGAGTGGGATGGAAGGGTTTATGTCTATGGTGGATGCTAACGGCTTCCTTTCGGGAGAAGTATTGCCTGTTCGTATGGGTCAAACACTCTGGATGATTCACAATATTTCTCCAGATTTATCACGCTTGGGTGCACTTTATCCAGCATTGAAACGACATCTGGAATGGAAATTTGAACATCCAAGATGGATTTACGAGAGTACAGATGTTGAGAATGAAGTGGATTCAGAATTTATGATTTCTGTCATGAATGATACCCAGTATATGATAAAAATCTGTGAGCTACTGGGAAATGAATATGCGACAGAAATTTCGTATTGGCAAGAGTTATACGCGTTTAATTTAAAAAATTATGCGGATTGGATGTTTTGTGATCCACTTTCATGTGATCCACTTTCACATGAAGCTTTATATTCTTATCCACAAAATAGTACCAATCAAGAAATCAATAGGAAAGTGCTAAGAAATGGTGCAAATCTTCCAGATAATAATTATCAACGAGGAATTTGGCAATATATTTTCTTAGGTTGTGTTGATGTAGATCCAAATAATAATGATATAGACAAGTATATTCATGCAAGGAATTCGCATCTCTCTGAGCCACCTGTACCTCGCAGTACAACAGATTTGCCCAATATGTTGTCTAGTGGTTTGATTCTGCCAGATTTACCGACAGAACAGGCACAACAATTGGAACAGTTTACATTGGATATTATTAATCCAGCTCTGTCACTTTGCGGTTATCCAGTTCTCAAATGGGCGCCAAATTCATTAATGACACACGGTTTGATTAATCGAGGATTTTATGATGAAGCCAAAATTTTGTTGGAGAGTTACATTGTTCGAGGGACTGAAATTTGGCAATTTTGTGAGAATTATTTTTGGAACACCACAGGACCACGTGGCACCTATCCTACTTCATTTGGAGCCAGTCAAATCATTGATAGTACGATGATGCGAGGCGGGTTTAATTATAATGAAGATGGACCGCATGAAATCCCTAATTGGAGTCAAGGAATGAACAAACCTATAACTCCTCCGATTGATATTTTGACTGACGTGACCATTGATTTGAGTAATCCAGAAGAAACATTAGGGCTTATTGGTATGCCTGTTGAGTTGAGACAAAGCTATCAACGGACAGATAATTCGAGTAATAGCTATGAGCTAGGAAAAATTGTTGCAGTAACTTGGAAATCAGAAACGTTGAGTAGTATGCCGTTACCTAATCAATATACTGTGGATGGAGAAACGGAGATGAAACAAATTGTTTCGGCGACAATTACGAGTGGCTCGTGATGAGATTTAACTCCCAGTGAAATTAAAAATAAACTCTCTTTGGGAGTTTTTATTTATGATAGAAAGGACATTTTATGAATTTTGAGCAACGTGTCATTAATAGCAGGCATAGCTTTACAGAACTTGAAGAAGATATAGTGGCATGGATTTTAAAGAATAAAGAAGAAGCAACAACTATTAAAATTGTAACCTTGGCTACGCAGTTATATACAGCACCCAACACGATTATGCGACTCTGTCGTAAATTAGGATATGATGGCTTTACAGAATTAAAAGTAGAGTTAAAACATGAGCTTCAAGAACAGGTGGAAAATGAAACGAAGCGGATATTTTTGCGCAATTTTGAGCTGATTGATGCACAGCGAGAGTTGGAAGTGCTGAAGCTATTTCAGAGATATCCAAAAGTTAATTTTTTTGCTTTAGAACAAGCAGTGGTAATAGCTAAAGCATGTACAGAACATTTTTATACTTTATCTGATAAGTTTAGGCTCTATCAATATGAAAATGAATTAGTAAATCAGATTGAAAATAATCAAAAAAGCTGTTTCTTTTTTATTTCGCTGTCAGGGGAATCAACCACCGTTCATAAGTTAGCCCGACTCGCTAAAGAATATGGGCATAAGGTGGTCAGTTTAACCAATCTGACAGAGAATACTTTATCAGACATTGCGGATGTAAATCTTTATTGCTATACTACTCGTGAGGTATACGGACACTACGATGTGACAGATAAAACCCCATTGATGCTTATTATGCATTCTCTTTATCGCTCTTATTTGGAAAGTTTAAACCAGGAGCTGATTAAAGCTGACGTGTAAATTTTTACAGGATATTGAACAGAGCTGTATTGGCTCGTTTTTTTTTGTAAAAAATGAAATGTAAGGGTTTTATTTTGGTAGAATAATCTTGAAAAAAGCAAAAATACGAAGTGTACAGGAAGGAGGACTTAAATTTGAAATTTGATGATTGACAAAATAGTCGTTTTAAAAAGAAGTCATATTGAGGGTTAACCCTACATTTGGGATATTCCTTAGTAAAATACTTAGAAAAAGGTAGAACAAAATGAATGAATTTATTAATGAAAAAATGATGCCTATAGCAGCACGGGTATCACAAAACAAGATATTGGTAGCTATTCGAAACGGTATCACGCTTGCCTTGCCTCTTATTATTGTGGGTTCACTGTTATTGATTATCTCTTCTTTTCCAATTGATGCTTGGGTGGAATTTTTAACAAAACATGGACTTGTTGATATTTTGATTAAAGGAGTAGATGGTACATTTGGTATCATGGGTCTCGTAGCAGCTTTTGGTATTGCCCATGCTCTTGCAGTGCAATATGATAAAGATGGTGTTTCAGCAGGGATTATTTCTGTCGCATCCTTCTTGATTCTCACGCCCCACATTGTCAATGAAGAAGCAGGAGCAGGTATACCTGTTGCTTATATGGGTGCTAAAGGCTTGTTCGTTGCAATGGTTGTCGGGATTATCTCAGCTTATATTTTCACTTGGTTTATCAATCACAATATACAAATCAAACTTCCTGAGAGTGTGCCACCAGCAGTTGCAAAGAGCTTCTCGGCTTTGATTCCAGGTGCTTCAATTATTATTATGTGGTTGGTCATTTATGCTATTATTCAAAAAACAGGCATTGCTTCTGGTAATATTCATGATTTGCTCATGCAAATTTTTGGTGGACCTTTAGGACTTCTTGGTGGAACATTAGGTGGAACAGTAATTTCAATCGTCTTGGTTTCTACTTTCTGGTTTATGGGGATTCATGGGGCAAACGTGGTCAACTCGGTAATCATGCCGATTTGGTTGATGAATACAGATGCCAACCGTGTCGCTTTCCAAGCGGGTGAAGAATTGCCTCACATTATTACACAACCCTTCATGGAAAGTTTTGTTTACATGGGTGGCGGAGGGGCTACCTTAGGATTGGTTATTGCCATTGTGATTACAGCCCTCAAAAAGAACTCATCACGTGTGACAAAAGGGATTGCACCACTTACATTAGCGCCTGGTATTTTCAACATTAACGAACCTGCCATGTTTGGTCTCCCTATCGTATTGAACGTCAGCTTGATTATTCCATTTATTCTAGCGCCAGTCGTCAATGCGGTTGTGACCTACTTTGCGATGGCGACAGGCTTGGTACATGGCACTGTTGGTGTGGTTATCCCTTGGACAATGCCTCCAATTGTCTCAGGGTTCTTGGCAACAGGTGGTCATATTTCGGGCTCAATTATCCAAATTATTTGCTTAGTTCTTAATGTTTTGATTTATCTTCCGTTCTTCAATGTGGTCGAACGTCAAAACCGTAAGAATGAAGCTCAAGAAGAAGTTTAAAACTTTTAAACAGTAGGAGAATACTTTGAAAAAAAGATTTATTAGTGCACAGGTATCAGAGATTTTTGACATGAATGCCCTAGAGTTGAAAAATTCTATTAAGGCAAGTGAAGGACGCGTAATTTGTTCTGAAAATGTAGCGGCACGTGACAGCAATGTTGGAGAGGTAAGCAATTCAGAAATTGCCAGAGCTTTTGGGGCTGATTTGATTTTACTCAATGGTTTTGATGTTTTTGATCCTCAAGTCTCAGCCATTGAAGGCGAAGCTCAAGAAACGATTCGTATTTTACGCCAATATGTTGGACGTCCTGTTGGAGCGAACTTAGAGCCAGTGGATTTAGAAGCTGAAATGTCTGAAGTACGCGATATTATTTCATTTGGACGTCAAGCCAATAAAGAAACTTTAGCAGAAGCAAAAAAACTAGGATTAGACTTCGTATGTTTAACAGGAAATCCGGGAACAGGTGTTACAAATTCAGCGATTGTAAAAGCTATTACTGTAGCCAAAGAGGAATTTGGTGGTTTGATTATCGCAGGGAAGATGCACGGTGCTGGTGTTGACGAAGCAGTCGTGGCTATGGAAGCAGTAAAAGCCTTTGTGAAAGCTGGAGCAGATGTTATTTTAGTTCCCGCAGTTGGAACGGTTCCGGGATTTGATGTTTCAGATTTGAAAGCAGTCGTGAAAGTAGTGCATGAAGCTGGTGCTCTTGTTATGTCAGCTATTGGAACCAGTCAAGAATCATCAGATGCGGATACAATTAAGCAAATAGCGATTCAAAACAAAATTTGCGGTGTGGATATTCAGCATATCGGGGATGCAGGTTACTCAGGCATTGCGCCAGTAGAAAATATTATGGCTATGAGTAAAGCCATTCGAGGCAATCGGCATACGATTGCGATGGTTGCAAAGTCTATCCGTCGTTGATAGGAGTAAGAGAAAATAAAATTGAGACTAAGCAGTCTCTTTTTTGTTTTTGAATAATCTTGCATATCAACTATAGCATTAGAGAGGCTTACTAATGCCTTTATTAGAGTAATAAACCATATTTACCAACCATTTACTTAGTATTTACGAAGTATTAACATTTAACTATCTTTTCCAATGTTAAGATAGTTATGTAAGTAAAAGAGCTTACGAGAAAGACAAAGAAATTATTGGAGAACATCTCATGAAGAAAAAGTTACTTTCTGGAATTATCGCTGGCGCAGCCCTCCTGACTCTGGCAGCTTGTGGAAACAGTGATACAGCAACAAACAACACGGATTCATCAGCTTTATCAGGGAAAGTCATTGCTGGTGGTTCGACAGCTCTACAGCCAATGGCTCAACAAGCTTCGACAGATTACACAGCTAAAAATCCAGAAGTACAAATCACTGTACAGGGTGGCGGATCAGGTGTAGGTTTGACTCAGGTCTTAGCAGGAACCTTTCAAATCGGTAATTCGGATATCTTTGCAGAAGAAAAGTCAGGCATTGATGCTTCTAAACTGAACGACTATAAAGTAGCTGTTGTTGGCTTTGCTCCAATTGTAAATAAGGATATAAATATCGAAAACTTATCAACAAAACAGTTGATTGATGTTTTCACAGGTAAAGTTAAGAATTGGAAAGAAGTAGGTGGACCGGATGAGAAAATCACAGTAATCGGTCGTGCAGCAGGTTCAGGTACACGTGTAAACTTTAATAATTTAGCGCTTGGTGGAGCAACGGAAGTTGATGGACCAACGCAGGATGCAAGTGGTACAGCAGTCACTATGGTTGGGCAAACACCTGGAGCAATCTCTTATGTAGCCTTTTCGTATCTTGATAAGAGCAAGGACATCAAGGCAGTAAGTATTGACAATGTGAAGCCTACAGTGGAAAATGTTGCTGATAATAGCTACAAAGTTTGGTCATATGAGCATATGTATACAAATAAAGAGAAGGAAACAGCAGTAGAAAAAGATTTTATCAAATATGTTACCGAAGATATTGAAACAATCAAAAAGCTAGGTTATATCCCAATTTCGGAGATGAAAGTTGAACGTGATGCACAAGGGAAAATCACAAATAAATAAGCGACAGTGAAACCAGTATCTAATTCTTTCAAGTGAAACTTTATTCTTTACAGAAATGATAGGAGCAGGAGTGCTTGAGCAATATTTCAAGTACTCTCTTTGCGCTTTCATTTACAAAATGTTTACATTGTAAGCGTTAAGCATTCAGTCATTTAGGTTTGATTTATGCTAAAATAAGGTTATGAAAAAGAAAATTTTAATGGCTTTATTTGCAGCAGTGAGTCTTGTGACTTTGGCGGCATGTGGGCCGAATTCAAATCAGGTTACAGTGGGTGGCTCAACGGCTCTAAAACCACTGGTGGAACAAATTTCTTTGGACTATATGAAAAAATATCCAGAAGATATTATCATGGTTCAGGGCGGGGGTTCAGGAGTTGGTTTAGCCCAAGTGGCAGCAGGCTCTTTCCAAATCGGTAATTCAGATATCTTTGCCGAAGAAAAATCAGGTATAGATACTTCTAAGATTACGGGGAATAAGGTTGCAGTTATCGGCTTTTCACCAATTGTTAACAAGGAACTTGACTTATCAGGCGTAACGCAAGAACAGCTTATTGCTATTTTTACAGGTAAAGTAAAAAACTGGAAAGAAGTCGGTGGTCCAGATCAAGAAATTACCGTCATCGGACGTACATCAGGTTCAGGAACACGAGTGAACTTTGATAACTTTGCTTTAAACGGAGCACGTGAAATTGATGGTCCAACACAAGATGCTTCAGGTTCAGTTGTGCAACTGGTTAGCCAAACACCGGGAGCAATAAGTTATGTTGCCTTCTCCTATATGAATAAGCCAGGTATTAAACCGCTTCGTTTGGATGGGGTAGAGCCCTCGGATGCTAATGTAACGACCAATAAATGGAAAGTTTGGTCTTATGAGCATATGTATACGAACAATAAAAACGAAAATGTTGTAGAAAATCGTTTTATCAGTTATGTCAAAAATGATACAGAGACTATTAAAAAGCTTGGTTTTATTCCTATATCAGAAATGAAAGTAGATCGTGATTATCAGGGTAAAGTTACACCGATTAAATAAATGACTAGGGTATTTATGGAAAATTCAAAAATTAAAGAAAAATTGCTTTCCAGCTCGAAAGATTCGCGCTTGGAAAAATTTGGTAAGACATTGACGTTTTTATGTATTGCTATCATTGTCTTTGTCGTTGGACTCATTTTGGTCTTTGTTGCTCAGAAAGGACTTTCAACTTTCTTTGTTGATGGGGTCAATCCTTTCCGATTCCTCTTTGGAACACATTGGGAACCTGGAGCTATAGGTCCTGACGGAAAACCTGCAGTTGGGGCTTTGCCAATGTTTACAGGTTCTTTAATCGTTACAGTGCTTTCAGCATTGGTTGCTACGCCTTTTGCTATTGGTGCGGGAATCTATATAACTGAAATTTCGCCAAAATATGGGGCAAAAATTTTGCAACCTGTTATTGAACTTTTAGTGGGTATCCCATCAGTTGTTTATGGTTTCATTGGTTTAACTGTTGTTGTTCCACTTATCCGTAATACATTTGGTGGAACAGGACTTGGATTGTTGGCAGGGGTATTTGTTCTCTTTGTTATGATTTTACCTACAGTTACTTCAATGACTGTAGATGCACTTAAAGCAATTCCGCCGCATTATCGTGAAGCTTCTCTTGGTTTAGGTGCAACACGCTGGCAAACCATTTGGCGTGTCTTGCTTCGTGCTGCAGCACCGGGGATTTTGACCGCTGTAATCTTTGGCATGGCGCGTGCCTTCGGTGAAGCCTTGGCTATTCAGATGGTTGTCGGAAATGCTGTAACTATGCCGCAAGATCTTGTTTCTCCGGCTTCAACTCTGACTTCAATTTTGACATCAGGTATTCCAAATGCTACTCCAGGTATCCAACTGAATGCACTTTGGTCCCTTGGACTTCTCCTCCTCCTTATGTCATTGCTGTTCAACATCGCAATGCGCGCTATTGCTAAGAAAGGAAGCCTTAAATAATGAATGCTAAACGTACAGATAAAATTGCCACAGGCGTTCTTTACGCGCTTTCAGGCATTATTGTTGCTATACTTGCTTTTCTCTTGATTTATATTCTAGTTAAAGGCCTGCCTTTTGTTTCTTGGGACTTTTTGACGACACCCTCTAATCCATTGACTGGAGGGGGGATTGCTATTCAGCTTTTTAATTCAGTTTACTTGTTAGTTGTAACATTGATTATCTCTATCCCTTTATCACTAGGTGCAGGTATTTATCTCTCAGAGTATGCCAACCAAAAACACTGGTTGACAGGAGCAGTTCGTTCAGCTATTGAGGTATTGTCATCACTTCCTTCAATCGTTGTCGGTCTCTTTGGGATGTTGCTCTTTGTTATTCAGTTTGGGTTAGGGTTCTCAGTGCTATCAGGTGCTCTTGCTCTTACAGTTTTCAACCTTCCTTTGATGACACGTAATGTTGAAGAATCATTACGTGCAATTCCTACAATGCAGCGTGAAGGCGGATTAGCATTGGGCTTATCAAAATGGGAAACAGCTACCAAAGTTATCTTGCCAGCAGCTGTGCCTGGCATCTTGACTGGGGTTATCTTATCCTCAGGGCGTGTTTTTGGTGAGGCGGCTGCTTTGATTTATACTGCAGGTCAAACTAACTTGCCGATTAACTGGGCCAACTGGAACCCAATGTCATTGACAAGTCCCTTGTCCCTTTTCCGACCGGCGGAAACATTAGCTGTTCACATCTGGGCTTTGAATACTGAGGGAACAATTTCAACAGCGACTCAGATTTCTGCAGGAGCTTCTGCAGTCTTGATCATCTTTGTTCTCTTGTTTAACCTCGGGGCACGTTTCCTTGGAAATCGTCTCCATAAGAAACTCACATCTGGAAATTAGTAAGGAATATAGAAAAATATGGCAACTTATGATTGGAACGAACGTCACATTTTGACTTTCGACAAAGATATCGCGCTTTCAACGAACGATTTGCGGGTCTTCTATAATGGCACAAAAGAGGCGATTCATGGGGTTTCTATGCAATTTCCCAAAAAACAAATTACGGCTCTGATCGGACCATCAGGTTCTGGTAAATCGACTTATCTTCGTTCTCTCAATCGTATGAATGACACGATTGACGGTGCCCGTGTGACAGGGGAAATCATGTATGAAGGTGTCAATATTAGTAATCCTAAAGTCAATGTTTACGAAGTGCGTAAACAGATTGGGATGGTTTTTCAAAGACCAAATCCTTTCCCAAAATCAATCTATGAAAATATCGCCTTTATCCATCGCCGTGAGGGGATTAAAGACAAGAAAAAACTAGACGAAATTGTTGAAAAATCTCTCAAGCAAGCAGCTCTATGGGAGCAAGTCAAAGACAGTTTAGACAAGTCTGCTTTGGCACTTTCAGGGGGGCAAGCTCAACGTCTTTGTATCGCTCGAGCACTTTCAGTCAAACCTGAGATTATCTTGATGGATGAACCTGCCTCAGCCCTAGATCCAATTTCAACCATGCAAATTGAGGAAACGATGACAGAGCTGAAGAAGGACTATACGATTATTATAGTGACACATAACATGCAACAAGCCAGTCGTGTGTCCGACTATACAGCATTCTTCTATTCAGGCGATTTGATTGAATATGACGAAACAAGCAAAATCTTCACGCAACCCAACCTCAAAGCTACAGAAGACTACGTTTCAGGACACTTTGGATAATCGAGAGGACAATATGACAAAAGAAGCAATTTTAACAGTCAGCGACCTTTCGCTGTATTACAGTAAGAAAAAAGCGCTCAATCAAATCAATATGGAATTCTATCCTAATGAGATTACAGCACTTATCGGCCCTTCTGGATGTGGTAAATCAACGCTTTTGCGCTCTATTAACCGCATGAATGATTTAATTTCGACAGTAACCATTACTGGTGCCATTATGTATAAAGGTCATAATATATATAGCCCCAAAGTGGACACAGTAGACTTGCGTAAGGAAATCGGAATGGTTTTTCAACAACCCAATCCTTTCCCCTTTTCAATCTATGAAAATGTTGTGTATGGTCTTCGACTCAAAGGGGTCAAAGATAAAGCCCTGCTTGATGAAGTGGTCGAAAATTCTTTAAAAGCAGCCAATATCTGGGATGAGGTGAAGGATATCCTTCATACTTCAGCACTGGGATTATCTGGTGGTCAGCAGCAGCGTGTGTGTATCGCGCGTGTTCTTGCGGTCAATCCTCAGATTATCTTGTTGGACGAGCCAACCTCCGCTTTGGACCCTATTTCTGCCGGACACGTTGAAGAAACGCTCTTGGAGTTAAAAGAAGATTATACCTTAGCTATTGTGACCCACAGTATGCAACAAGCCTCACGTATATCAGATCGTACAGCCTTCATGCTCAATGGTGATTTGGTGGAGATGGATAACACGAAAAAAATCTTCCTTAATCCTGAGAAACAAGAAACAGAAGATTATATTGCTGGTAAGTTTGGATAATATGATATGATGAAAGGAGCACCTATTGCTCTGCGCTTAGTTAAGAGGAGAAAAAATGTTACGTACACAATTTGAAGAAGAACTCAACAAACTTCACAACCAATTTTATTCAATGGGAACACAAGTATCTGCACAATTGAATAAAGCAGTTCGTGCCTTTGTAAGTCATGATCGTGAGTTGGCAGAAGATGTCATCACAAGCGATGAAATGATTAATCAACTGGAAACGAAATTAGAAACAAAATCACTGGAAATGATTGCCTTGCAACAACCTGTTTCAGGTGACTTGCGGACGATTATCACCGTACTTAAAGCTTCAAGTGACTTGGAACGTATGGGAGATCATGTTACCTCTATCGCGAAAGCAGCAATTAACTTGAAAGGTGAAGAGCGTATCCATGAAGTGGAGGAGGATATCTCACTTTTAGGGGAAAAGGTAAAAGCAGTCGTGGATGCATCATTGAACGCCTATATCCAAGGTAATGATAAACGGGCACGTGAAATCGCGGATCAGTACCAAACAGTAAAAAATGTAAGTGGCGAAATCCAAGAGAAAATATTGGATGCCATGAAAGAAAATACAGAAACAATTACGACAGGTAAAGATTACCTGATGACCCTTGTATTCTTGGAACGTATCACAGGTTATGCGGTCAATCTTTGTGAATGGATTGTTTACCTTAAATCTGGGAATATTGTTGAGTTGTAGTTGAAGAAAGTCTGGACTTTAGGCGCTTTTCTTCAAAGCTTGGCTTCCAAAAAATGAAAAAATGCTTAAGAAGTACGTAAATGTACGCGCTTAAGCATTTTTGTTTTTGAGATAAATCAGAAAAAAGTTACTGCTTTACCTCCAGCTTTCTGATATTTATCTTATTTGATAACGTCCAAACCACCCATATAAGGACGAAGAACTTCAGGGACAGTAACTGAACCATCTTCATTTTGATAGTTTTCAAGGATAGCTGCTACTGTACGACCAACGGCAAGACCGGAACCATTTAGAGTATGAAGGAGACTTACTTTGCCGTCTTCATCGCGATAACGAATCTGAGCGCGGCGTGCTTGAAAGTCTTCGCAGTTTGAACAGCTTGAAATTTCACGATAAGTATTTTGGGCAGGAATCCAAACTTCTAAATCGTAAGTTTTAGCGGCTGAAAATCCCATGTCTCCTGTAGAGAGAACGATTACGCGATAGGCTAATCCTAATTTTTGAAGAATGTTCTCAGCGTTTTTAACCATTTTTTCTAATTCGTCATAAGAGTTTTCAGGGCGAGCAAACTTGACCATCTCTACCTTGTGGAACTGGTGAAGACGAATCAACCCACGTGTATCACGTCCAGCAGAACCTGCTTCAGAACGAAATGACGGAGACATTGCTGTGAAGTAAATCGGAAGTTCAGCATTGTCCAAGATTTCACCACGGTAGTAGTTCGTTAAAGGCACTTCAGCTGTTGGAATCAGCACGAGTCCACGATCGTCATTGAGTTCAAACGTGTCTTCTTTAAATTTAGGGTATTGACCTGTGCCAAACATAGAGTCTTGGTTAACGATGTAAGGCGGAATCATTTCAGTATAGCCTTCTTTTGCATGCTCATCTAACATGAAGTTGTAGACAGCACGTTCTAAACGAGCACCTGCTCCTTTATAGAAGAGAAAACGAGAACCAGAAACTTTTCCACCGCGTTCCCAGTCCAGAATGCCGAGAGATTCTCCTAAATCCCAATGTGCTTTTGGTTCAAAGCTAAACTCAGGCGTTTGACCGACACGGCGAATTTCGACATTGTCTTCTTCATCTTCGCCTACAGGAACATCATCATGTGGCAAGTTAGGCAAAGTTGTTGTGTAAGCTGTGAGTTTTTCTTCGATGTCCGCAAGCGCGGCATCAATAACTTTAATATCCTCAGAAACCTGTTTCATGGCAGCTATTTTTTCAGAAGCATCACCTTTTTCGCGTTTAATACCAGCGATTTCATCAGATACAGTATTACGTTTCTTTTTCAAGTTTTCTGATTGTACAATTAACTCACGACGACGTACGTCGAGGTCATGAAGTTCTTGAAGTGTTTCTTTTTTTACACCACGAGTTTCAAGTTTTGCGGCAACTCCGTCAAAATCTGCACGGATTTTTTTAATATCAAGCATAAAATCTCCTTTAAATATAAAATAAAAAGCCCTAATTCTCCATAAAGAAGAATTAGGGCGCCATAAGCACGGTTCCACCTAAATTTCCTATCTTACAAATAGGACTTTGGTTCTCTTAACGCGAGAAACACGTTCTTGTTTTCACAAGAAAAAACAAATCAAGAAGCAGAATGTTTAGAGCATCTTTACTTGCTTCCAGCAATCGCAAGCTCTCTAGAAAAGATGTGGTCGAAACTAACTTCTACTGTCATTCTATCAGAATTTTATAAATTTCGCAAGCGATTCTCAGAATTCATCACAGCAAACATACGAAAATTAAAAAATCCTCCTGATTTGCTTAACCCAAGATAAGGAGGACAGAAAAACGATAAGATATCATAATCTTATCGTTTTTAGCAGCACTTGTGTTTACAGAAAATTGCCCACAAGCATTTAATGTATTTTGGTATAATTCTATCAAACCGTAAGAAGCATTGGCTCAATTGGATTCAATCTACGCATTCGTGTCTCAAAGCTTATTGTCTCACTATAATCTTTAGTCCTGAGTTTTATCAAACTGAAAGAGAGGGGATACAGGACGGCCTTCGTGGATGCGAAGGATTGCATCAGCCATATGATCATCTACACTGAGATATTTTACATTCTTAGGTTTTCGATTTTGGGTGGCAACGGAGTCTGTAACAAGGACTTCACAAATGCCAGAGTTTTCAAGCAAGTCTGCTGCAGTTTTTGTGAAGAGACCATGACTTGCTACAGCATAAACATCTTCTGCGCCAGCTTCTCGAACGACAGAGGCAGCGTTTGAGAAAGTTACACCTGTGTTTAATATATCGTCAATAAGAATAACTTTCTTACCTTCTACATTACCGATGATATAACCATTTTCACGTTTAGCATCATCGTCTTCATAGTCAACGATGGCTATAGGAGATTCCAAGTATTCAGCAAGGCTGCGTGCGCGCTTGATACCAGAGTTTTTCGGCGCAACAACCACGACGTCGTCACCAGACAAACCTTGATTCATGTAATATTCTGCGAAAAGTGGAACGGTGAAAAGATTATCTACAGGAATGTCAAAGAAGCCCTGTACTTGAACAGCGTGAAGATCCAAAGTTAAAACACGATCAGCACCAGCTTTGACAAGCATGTCGGCTATAAGTTTAGCTGTAATAGGTTCACGACTTGAAGCTGTACGGTCTTGACGTGCATAGCCAAAGTAGGGCATAACAATGTTGACAGAATGTGCAGAAGCACGGACGCAGGCATCAATCATGATTAACAACTCCCAGATGTTGTCATTAACAGGATAACTGGTTGACTGGATGATATAAACATCATGATTGCGGACACTTTCTTCCATGTTAATCATGATTTCTCCATCGGAAAATTGTTTTGAAGTTACTTTTCCCAAAGGAACATCCATAATTTTGCTGATTCTCTCGGCCAATTCTGGGTTCGAGTTCAGTGAAAAAAGTTTAAGGTGTGCGTCAGAATAAGTCACGATTCTTCTCCTATTATATATGATATGTCTATTCTACCAAATTTGGAGGGGATTTCATAGCTTTATTTTACGTGAACTTTTTCACGTAAAATAAAGTTGTGCGACAATAATAAATCGGATATTTTGCTTTACTTTCTAAAAGAGAAGGTTTTTCTATCGTTCTTCTAGAAGATGTGCTCTTAAAAAAACAAAAGCGCTGCCATTGGTGTGGGAGAGGTAAGAAGTGTCTAGCAGCTACTTTTAAATCATCCCTTATTAAGTGAGATAATAATTTTTTAAAAGCAAAAGGCAATTAGGAGAGAAATTTTATCTGTTTTTTTACAGTGAAACTCAAATGAGAAGAGGTAGAAATAAGGTGGAAATCATGATAAAATGATAGCGATAGTTGAGTCGAAGATTATTTGAAGTCATTCAAGAAGTCTATAATCAGGAAATAAGTGTCCCTTACGCATCCCTCCATCTACTGTGCTGCCGTGCACGAAGTGAGCAGTTTGGGGAAAGAAGAATAAATGAGGAATGTTAAAGCGCTTTACTTATTTTTTTCTTCTTTTGTGTGTATAAAGACAGGAGAAGTAAATAAAAGTTCTTACACGCGCAGGAACTTTTCTAGTACGACAAGAGAAAAATGAAAAATAAAATATTAAAAATTGGATTATTGCTGGTAATTTTAAGTTTATCAGCCTGTGCGAAACATAATGAGAAGTCTAAAGAAAACTCGCATTCTAAGATTGAGATTACGACAGTTCAGGGGGAAAAAATAAGTATTCCAAGGAATGCCAGCAGAATTGTTTCACTTTCACCAGCGATTACACAAGTGATTGATGACCTTGGACAAAAAGATAAACTTGTCGCTGTTGATAGCCAAAGTCCCAAGTATGTCAAGGATTTGGGAAGCTTGGAACAGTCAGATATGATGAATTTGGATCTCGAAAAAATAATGGCACTCAAACCAGAAGTAGTGTTTGTGACGGATCTCACGATGTTTCAATCTTCAGACAAGATTGAAAAGATTAAGGAAAAAGGTATTGCAGTTGTCGTTTTGCCATCGGAAAAGAATTTTAAGGAAATCAAAGATAATATCTGCCTCGTAGCACTGACTGTGAATCAAAAAGAAAAAGGGCAGGCAATCATTTCGCAGATGGAAAAGGATATCACTGCTTTAAAAAAACAAGCTGAAACGATAAGTCATAAAAAAAGTGTATTATTTGAAATTGCTGCCTCACCGGAGATTTACAGCATGGGGAAAGAAACCTTTATCAATGAAATGATTGAAACTATCGGTGCTACTAATGTAATGGCAAAAGAGACTGGTGCAGTAAAAATTTCAGAAGAAGCTGCTATTTTATCCAATCCTGACGTGATTTTGACCAATGTTAACTATGTGCCTCATCCAGTTGATGATATTCTCAAAATGAACACCTGGAAAGAAGTCAAGGCAGTGAAAGACAAAGCTGTTTATTATATTGATAATGGCAGAAGTTCCCTTCCCAATCAACATATAGTTGGGGCGATGAAAGAAATGGCAAAAGTGGTGTATCCAGATGTATTCAAGAATCTTGAGTAGAAGCAAAGCCCGACGCATTCTTTTGCTTTTTGTTGTGGCCTTGGTTGCAATGTTGATAAGTATAAGTTTAGGAAGTGTACACATACCTCTCAATGACTTAATCAGTACAGTTGCAGGAAGGTCGAAAAATATTTCGCCACTTCTAGAGAACATTATCCTTGAAGTAAGATTGCCGCGGATAGTTTTAAGCTTTCTTACTGGCCTTGCTTTAGGTGCCAGTGGAACAGTAATGCAGTCTCTGCTTCAAAACCCTCTAGCATCTTCTTATACTTTAGGAGTATCCTCTGGTGCCTCTTTGGGCGCTTCAATCGTTATGCTGCTGGGGCTCAGCTTTGCAACACCAACAATCGCAATGAGTGCTGGTGGTTTTATTTTTGGGCTTATCACAGTTTTTCTGGTTTTACTCTTCGCACAACGATATTCTAACCGTTTGGATAATCAGACAGTCATTCTTGTTGGTCTAGTTTTTTCATTGTTTGTTAATGCATTTTTAACTCTAATCATGACTTTTTCTCCTGATTATATGCAACGCCTCTTTTTCTGGCAATTGGGAAGTTTTTCGGGAGCCTCTTGGGAAAATGTGTGGCTTCTTTCCCCAATCTTGGTATTCAGTTTCTTTTTCTTGTTTTATTTTCATAGAGAAATGGACATCTTAAGCTTTGGAGATGCGTTTGCTTTAAGTCAAGGCGTTGAAGTTAAACGGACGAAGTTTATTTTAATTGGTTTTTCAAGCTTGTTAACTGGAGTTAGTGTAGCAATGACCGGAGTGATTGGCTTTGTAGATCTGATTGCACCACATCTTGCTCGACGATTATTTGGAGCAACTCACAAATGGGTTCTGCCAAGTTCGGCTCTTTTAGGAGGACTTCTTTGTGTCATTGCAGATACTTTAGCGAGGAGCATCATCGCCCCAAGGGAAATTCCTATTGGAGCAGTGACTGCCTTGATTGGGGTGCCTTTTTTCTGTCATATCTTCTTTAGGAAAGGGAAAAAATAGGATGCTAGAAGTTAGAAAATTGAGCGTTGCTTACACGGGGCAGAAAGTTCTTACCGATATAAATTTATCTGTTGGAACTGGTCAAAGATTGGCTATACTAGGTCCTAATGGCAGTGGGAAGTCCACGCTTTTAAAGAGTTTAGCTGGCTTAGTAGAATATCGAGGAGAAATCACTCTTAGCAACCGCTCACTAAAAGATTTCAAAAGAATCGAATTAGCCGAAAAAGTTGCGCTTTTATCGCAAAATACGGCAATGTATTTTTCTTACTCTGTATACGAAACACTAATGATGGGCTTATATACACAACTGAGAAAAAGGTTTATGGCAGTTGCGCGAGCAAAAGACAAAGCCCGTGTTTTGCAGGTAATGGAGGCTCTTGATTTGGATGATATAAGGGATCAAGAACTCTCTAAACTTTCTGGAGGACAGCTACAACGTGTCTTTTTCGCGCGTACACTTTTGCAAAATCCTGAAATTATTTTACTGGATGAGCCAAACAATCATTTGGATATCCATTATCAGCTTGAAATGTTGCGGTATTTAGAGGAATATTTTGACCAAAGTAAAACAGTAATTGCTGTTTTTCACGACATTGATTTAGCGCTTTCTTTCTCTGAAAACATTTTAGTTTTAAAGGAGGGAAAAGTCTTATCTCAAGGGAGAGCCAAAGAGATACTCTCCAGAGAGTTTTTGAAGCAGGTGTACCAGACAGACGTGTTAGACTATATGCTTAAAAAACATAAATTTTGGAAAGGACTTGAGAAAGGAGAAAGATGAGATTTTGGAGATTAGATATGCACTTTCCCTTTCTTTGCTTCTTTTTGTTTAAGTAAATGTTCTCTAAACCTGCATCAAATGTTTCCAGTTTTTCGATAGCCAAATAAGAGACGACAAAATTTAAGAGAGATGCAGTCAATAGAGAACAGCCCTCTTCTAGCAATAGTTTCAAGCATTTAACACTTTGTTTTTACTGGCTGAATTAGGAGAGGATAAACGTTGAGGAGTCAATTTAACTGAGGTTTTTGGTTATTTATGAGAAGCTTGCAATGTTTGGCTTTTTATTTTAATGAGCTATATGCACCAACATGACAAATGTTGAGGAAGAATCATAAATTTGTTATACTTAGGTGTCAAATGGCTGATAAATGCTACTAAGGATAGGGAAAAATGAAAGAGATAACAAAAGGGGAGCAACGTGCTCTTCAATTAGAACTCATGGCTTATATTGATAAAGTTTGTCGTGAGCAGGGAATAGATTACTCTATTAGCGCTGGAACCTTACTTGGTTCAGTAAAATATAAAGGTTATATTCCGTGGGATGATGACATTGATATGATGCTTACACGCCCTAACTATGAGCGTTTAATGGCAGCTCTCATGGATGATTTACCAGAACATTTTACCCTTTTATATTATAAGAGTCATGTTGCCTACCTTCCCTTTGCTAAATTATATGATAATCGAACTTATTTTGTGAGTGACTTAGATACTTTGAATAGGGGCACGGGAATTTTTATTGATATTTTTCCTTTAGATAGCTTGCCTGCGGATAAGATTGAAGGCGAGCGTTTTAAGAAAAAAGTCCGTACCGCAGTTACACATTTGGTTTCTTCTGCTCCGAAGGGACTTTCTTATGCCAGTTCGGAGAAACGTTTGTATTTTATAGCAAAAACCCTTTTGTGGCTGCCCTATCATTTGCATTATAAGGGACACAGTAAAATTTTAGCTGAGAAAGTAGACTTGCTCATGCAAAAATATAACAATCAAAATCAGAAGTTTTGTAATTTTGTTTGGTCACCGCCAAAGAAGACAGGGTATTTTGATAAGGCTATCTTCACAGAATATGAAGACACTGAATTTGAAAATTTAAAGCTAAAAAAAATTAAAAATCACGATGTCTACCTGAGCGAACTTTACGGAGATTGGCGTAATCCACCCAAGAAAAAAGCTGTTCGCAATCACAACTACTACCGCTGGTATTGGAAAGATAAAAAATGACGACAACTGCTGTACTTGTCGCCACTTATAATGGCGAAAGACTATTGAAAAGACAATTGGATACGATTCGGAAACAGGACTTAAGGCCTGATTTTGTTCTATTTCGAGACGATTGTTCCACAGACAACACTGTAGAATTTTTAAAGACGTATATTGAAAAATACAAGCTGAAAAACTGGGTGGTTAAAGTTAATGATAAAAATATGGGCTGGCGCTTGAATTTTCGTCAGCTCCTCGTTGACAGTTTGGAATATGATATTGAAATAGCTTTTTTCTCGGACCAAGACAACATTTGGCATTCAGATAAGAATTACCAGCAAGTCCGGCTTATGGAAAGACATCCAGAAATAGAGGTGCTATCAGCAGATATCGAGGTCAAAAAAGTTTCGGAAGATGTTGCCGACCTGCCGAGTTGGTTCAAGTATTTTGAGTTTGATAAGCATCAAGAGTTTTCAAAATATCCGCCGCGTTTTGCTTATTCTTCTTACCGTGTAGGCTGGGTTGTCGGCATGCGCCGCCAGTTTATTGCAGATGTTGTTAAATATTGGAAGCCAGAATATAACATCACACATGATGTGCTTGTTGCTGCACTTTCGAGTTTGACAGGGACAGGCTATAATCTGAATCGTATTGTAGGAACACATTTATTGCATGACCGCAATGCTACAGGAGAGCGTCTTTTGACTATAAGGTCATCAAAACGTGTTCATGTCGATGAACTGTATAAGTTTGTTGGATTTTACGATGTTCTGTATCAAGTATTGCGTGCACGAGGCTCACACTATGCTCCGAAAGCAAAAGCTTATCATGACTTTTATGTAAAACGTCATGCTATGGCACGCGATAACAAATTCTTCGGAGTGTTTAGACAAATAGTGAAAGACTGGAAATACTATGATAGTATGAGCGGTCGTTTGCGCGATGTTTTATTTGCTTTCAAAAAATAGGGGGGACTACATTGTACGATGCGTACTTGGAACAACATATTTCGCTTCATTTGAAGAACCAAGATGATGAATACTACAAGTTTGGGTACCGCTCTTTTGGTCCCTATCTTTTTGGAATGAGCACGTGGCTTCACCAAGAAGTAAGAAAAAAAGGTTTAAAGAGAATTCTCTTTTTAGCGCGAGATGGCTACATGGTCAAACGAGCGTTTGACTTACTTTTTTCAGGTGAAGAGGTTCAAGATGAAAAGGTAGAGAGCAGCTATATCTATGCTTCACGGCGGAGTTTTGCTGTGCCAACTTTGAAAGATAGTCGAAATCTTGAAGAACTTTTTATCAAATATCCTTATCTTAAAACTCACTTTGGCAAAGCCTTAATGAAGTTGGGGGTGCCGAAGAAAGAGGTGGAAGCCTTGCCTCAGTCATTGCTTAACACAGTATTTAATGATGCAAAAGAACTCCTCTCTCATCAAGAAGCTTGCAAAGTCCTCAGTCGTTTTTTTCCACAAATTATTCAAAACAGTCAGCAGGAAGCAGAGCTTTTGCAAGCTTATTTTAAGCAGGAAGACATTCAAGGAGATATTGCCATTTTTGATATAGGCTGGCATGGAACCTTAGAAGCTGCTCTTTATTCATTAAAGGATCAGCTGAATATAGCCAGTATTAGAGGCTATTACGCAGGAATTTTACCTAGAAAGTCTACAGCAGTGTTAGAGCACAGCAAAGGCTATCTTTTTGATAGACAACATGACACAGGATATTATAAATTTATGGGACTGAATTTTCCTATTTTTGAACGTCTTTTTCAGCCCCAAGAAGGTTCCTGTATTGGTTTCGAAAAAGAAGAAAATCGTATCGTTCCCAAATTAGAAGAATTTCTTCACGAGGAAGGAAGTCAAGACCAGACAAATCTTTTGACGATTCAAGCAGGGGCTTTAGCATTCGTAGAGAATTTTGCAAAAGAATTACCAGCAAATAGTCCGTATTGGCATAAAGAGGATGCAAAGTTTTGGTTCAGTGGTTTTCAGCAAGTAATCAAATTTCCCTGTGCTTCAGAAGTTAAAGCTTTGGGCCAGCTGACTTTAGAAAACGAAGGTGAAATCTACTCTTTGGCCGCACCAAAGGGATTATTCACCTATATCTTCAAACCGCGCGAGTTTTTTAAAGATTTTCAAAAAAGTTGGAAAGGAGCTTTTCTGCAACGTCTTTTAAAACTACCGCTACCTTACTACCAGCTTTTGAAATGGTATTATAAATTGGAAATTTGAAGTAATGACTTAAATAAAAATGCTTATCAATCACTGATAGGCATTTTTTCGGAGTAAGGAGCTGTGTGTAAGTTAAGCCCGCTTTATTAGACCATAAAGGAGCTGCTTAAAATATTGGAACTCAGGCTTATGATGGTAAAGGAGTAAAAGTAATCCGTTGGGGAGGATTAGAGCTAAAAGCAAGCTAAGGGCTAGCGCTATCCAACTGTTGCTAATCTGGTTTAACAACAAAGTAGAGAGACCAGTTAAAATTAAAATGAGTCCAAAGACACTGAGATATTTCACTTGTTCAACGACATAATCAGAGATAGGACGGCCAAAAAGCGGAGAATAGATATATTTTGGAAAGCTATAACCATATAGGATGAGTGTGCTTAAAAAAGTGCCTAAAAGGACACCAGTCAGCCCCATAAAAGTGACAAAGAGAAGTGACAGTCCGAGATTAAGCACTGCTCCAATCACGGGAATATGGCGGTTTTCATAGAAAATCCCTGCCGCATCTTGAAAGAGTCGAATAGGTTTGCGCATCCCTAAGATATAGAAGTTCAGCACAATCATGATAAGAACAGGAAAACTCAATGTAAATTTATCGCCCAGCCAAACAAGAACAAAAGGCTGCATAGTAAGAAGTATAGCAGCAGAAAAAGTTGAAAAAATCCAGAAGGTAGCAAAGCTAATATTTTTATAGACATCAAAGGACTTATTCACATTTTTCTCAGTCAAAAGATTTCCAATACTTGCAGTCAAACCGCCAAGAGCAGCCATTAATAGTCCAGAAAGGTTGCCCGTGATTAAACTATAGTTGGAATATATTCCCATCGTGGTTAGTCCAAGAAATTTTGTGATAACCAAGCTGTCCGAGCCCATCACTACAAAGGTTCCGATGTTATGATAAAACATACCATAGATTTGTTTTTTGAAACGCTTTAAAATTTCAGGGTTTAACTTTTGAATATTTTTTTCTTTAAGCCAAGGGTAACGCTTATCTGCATAAAGCTGAATAAGGATATTTTCAATGATTGAAAGAACTAAAGCTGCAATAAGATAAAGCATGAAGCTCTGGAAGACAAAGAGGACAAAGATATAAGCAATATTAACAAGTAAGGTGTAGAGTGTATCGAAGATGTTGACGATATAATTTTTTTGATCGGCATACAAAATGCTGCGCTTATAACTAAAAAGGTAGCCTGCAACACTGTTGGTCAAAAAGAGAAGATATATGATAAAAATATTGTCATGGATTCCTTGATAAGAACTGAAAAAGTTCAAAAAAGGCAGTAATAGAAGCCCAAGAATCGTGACGACAGCAGCAACTATCTGATAAGCGATACGATAAAAGCGCATAAGAGATTTCATCGTTTCAGTATCATTTTCTGCAATATAACGATACATATTGAAAACAATGGCACTCCCGATACCCAACTCGGCGATGGAAAGCATCGAAAGAATGCTGGTAAAAAGACCATTAAGACCTTGGTAACTAATGCCCAGTGTATGAATAAAAACTGTTCGAGTGACAAAACCCAAAATTAAGCCAATTATCTTTTGGATAACGGTAAAAGATGAATTTCGTAATGAGTTGACGACACGCATCACATTTTCCTTTTCAGATAAAATTTAAAAATTATTTTCATTATAACATACCCTATTGAATAGGAAACATCAATTGTAATCCTGCAAAATCAAAAACAGCTGTTTCTTGTCAGAAAAGTGTACCAAATTTTGTTCAATCGCTAAGTCAAAGGAAGCGCTTCTTTTCAGAAGTATTGCCGTGTGGAAGGTTGCAACATGAGTCTTTCTAAGCTTTTTTTATCATGAAAAATATAGTATAATGAGCACAGTGCTATTCTATACAAAAATGAGTTTCCTTATGAAAAGAAAATTGATTTTTGGATAGAAAAGACAGGCACAAAAAGTCTCGAAAAGTGGGAGAAAAAATGACAAAAGAAACTTTTAAAATGAATTTTGCAGGCCGTGAGCTGGTTGTTGAAACAGGACAAGTCGCGAAACAAGCTAATGGTTCTGTGGTTGTCCGTTATGGAGATACCACTGTTCTTACTGCGGCAACAATGTCGAAAAAAATGTCAACGGGAGATTTTTTCCCCTTGCAAGTCAACTATGAAGAAAAAATGTATGCTGCTGGGAAGTTTCCAGGGGGCTTCAATAAACGTGAAGCACGTCCGTCGACTTATGCCACTCTGGCTGCTCGCTTAATTGATCGCCCGATTCGTCCAATGTTTGCAGAAGGTTTTCGCAATGAAGTTCAAGTCATAAACACGGTACTTTCCTATGATGAAAATGCGAGTGCTCGTATGGCTGCTATGTTTGGGAGTTCACTTGCGCTTGCTATTTCCGATATCCCATTTGATGGCCCTATTGCGGGTGTCGAAGTAGGTTACGTAAACGGTCAAGTTGTAATCAATCCAGATGTAACTCAAGCGCAAGCTTCAGACCTCGATTTGGCAGTGGCAGGAAATAGTGCTGCTATCAATATGGTCGAGTCTGGAGCTAAAGAACTTTCAGAGGAGGTCATGTTAGAAGCCTTGCTTGCGGGCCACGAAGCAATCAAGGAGCTGATTGATTTTCAAAATGAAATCGTGGCCAAAGTGGGTAAAGATAAAGCAGAGGTTGAGCTCCTGCAAGTAGATGAAACACTCAAGGCTTCCATCATTGCTGAGCACAATGGCGCTTTGCAAGCGGCGGTTCAAGTAGAGGAAAAACTTGCGCGTGAGGCAGCAACTTCAGCAGTCAAAGAGCGGGTGAGGGCAGAATACGAAGAAAAATATGCTGATCATGAAGACTTTGAACGGATTATGCGTGACGTATCTGAAATTCTGGAAGGGATGGAGCATACAGAAGTTCGCCGTCTTATCACAGAAGATAAGGTTCGGCCTGACGGACGTAAAGTTGATGAGATTCGCCCTTTAGAAGCTGAAATTGACTTCACACCTAATACAATCACGCACGGTTCTGCTCTTTTTACTCGTGGGCAAACACAAGCGCTATCCACGTTGACATTGGCACCAATGGGCGAAGCTCAAGTTATTGATGGCCTAGACCCAGAGTATAAAAAACGTTTTGTTCATCATTATAATTTTCCGCAATATTCTGTAGGTGAAACAGGGCGTTATGGGGCGCCAGGACGTCGTGAAATTGGACATGGAGCACTTGGTGAACGTGCACTTGAGCAAGTCATGCCTTCTCTAGAAGAATTTCCCTATGCTGTGCGTTTGGTCGCTGAAGTTCTAGAGTCTAACGGTTCTTCGTCGCAGGCTTCAATCTGCGCCGGGACATTAGCTTTAATGGCTGGTGGTGTGCCTATCAAGGCACCTGTGGCTGGGATTGCTATGGGCTTGATTTCTGATGGCTCTAACTATACCATTTTGACAGATATCCAAGGTTTGGAAGATCATTTTGGCGATATGGACTTTAAGGTGGCAGGAACACGAGAGGGGATTACTGCTCTCCAAATGGATATCAAAATTGCAGGGATTACAGCTGAGATTTTGGCAGAGGCTTTGGCACAAGCCAAGCGCGCACGGTTTGAAATTTTAGATGTGATTGAAGCAACTCTCTCGGAGCCTCGTTCAGAGCTTGCACCATCAGCTCCTAAAATCGATAGCATTAAGATTGATAGTGATAAAATCAAGATTGTTATTGGTAAGGGAGGAGAGACCATTGATAAAATCATTGAAGAAACTGGCGTAAAAATCGATATTGATGAAGACGGGCTTTGCTCTATCTTCTCGCCTGATCAGGAAGCCATTGATCGTGCTAAGGCAATCATTACAGAACTGGTACGCGAAGCCAAGGTGGGAGACATCTATGAAGCACAGGTGGTTCGAATTGAAAAATTTGGTGCATTTGTGCATCTCTTTGGTACCACAGATGCCATGGTTCATATTTCAGAACTGGCATGGGAGCGGACAAGTAAGGTGGAAGACATCGTCAAAATTGGAGATACAGTTAAAGTCAAGGTTACTAAAATTGATGATAAAGGTCGTGTAGATGCTTCTATGCGTATTTTGACAGAAAAACCTAAGGACTATAACACACCGGAACATAAGTCACGTGAGCACCGGAAAGGAAATAACGGCCACGGTCGTCGCGGACATTCTAAGGATAAAGATGCAAAGTCGACTCAACACAAGTTTGAACGTTCTGAACGTAAAACGACAGTTGTCGATGAAGAATTTCCAGAGTTATCAACAACGAAACCGGAGTAATAGGGAAAATTGGAACAAAAATCTAGACCTAGCAAAGGGGAGAAAAAGTTTCTCTCAGCCGTGTTACGTGGCAGGTAAACTAATCCCAATGCCTTGAGTTTTGATACACCCTTATGTTGAGGAAAAAGCAGTTTTGCTGCTTTTTTGGTATAATGAATAAATATGAAAAACAAAAAGAGAGGCTTCTGGCAGGAAGCCATCCGTGTTACAAAGGAAAATGATCCTGCTGCACGAACTGGGCTAGAAGTTCTCTTGACCTATCCCGGAGTCAAGGCTTTAGCAGCCCACCGTTTCAGTCATTGGCTTTGGCGGCATAACTTAAAACTTTTAGCCAGAATGCACTCACAGTTTTGGCGCTTTTGGACTCAGATAGAAATTCATCCCGGAGCAACCATTGCACATGGTGTTTTCATTGATCATGGATCTGGTCTAGTTATTGGAGAGACAGCTATAGTTGAAACAGACGTGAAACTTTATCATGGTGTTACTTTGGGAGGGACTGGAAAAGAAAAAGGCAAACGCCATCCTACAGTACGCAGAGGTGCCTTAATTTCAGCTCATTCACAGTTGCTTGGACCGATTGAAGTCGGAGAAAATGCTAAGGTCGGTGCAGGTGCCGTTGTGGTCAGTGATGTCCCGGCTGATGTTACAGTTGTGGGAATTCCAGCCAAGGTTGTCCGAGTTAAAGGTAAAAAAGACTCAGAGAAAATTTCAACGATAGAAGAAAAAAGGGAGGCCAGCTATCATGCTTCACATTTATAATACGTTGACAAGACAAGTCGAGGAGTTTCATCCTATTGAGCCAAATAAAGTCAAGATGTATGTCTGTGGACCGACTGTTTATAACTATATCCATATTGGGAATGCGCGCTCGGTTGTTGCCTTTGATCTTATTCGCAAGTATATGGAATATCGTGGTTTTGAAGTGACTTATGTTTCTAACTTTACGGATGTCGATGATAAGATTATCAAAGGCGCAGCAGAAGAACAATTAACACCCTTAGAGTTGTCTGATAAATATATATCAGCCTTTTATCAAGATATTGATGCCCTCAATGTAAAACGAGCCAGTGCTAACCCACGTGCTACAGATTATATTGATAAAATGATTGTGTTCATCCAAGATTTGATAGACAAAGGTTTTGCCTATGAAGCAGCAGGTGATGTTTACTTCCGTGTAGCAAAGTCAAAAGGCTACGCAAAACTAGCAAATAAAAACCTGGAAGAGTTGTTGCAAGGCGCCTCTGGGCGTATTGACGAAGAAACAATGCGTAAAGAAAGTCCTGCTGATTTTGCGTTGTGGAAGGCTGCGAAAAAAGGAGAAATCTCTTGGGAGAGTCCTTGGGGCCAGGGGCGTCCAGGATGGCATATTGAATGTTCTGTTATGAGTAGTGATATTTTAGGGGATACCTTGGACATTCATGCAGGAGGAGCAGACTTAGAATTCCCCCATCATACAAACGAAATCGCACAATCTGAAGCAAAAACTGGGAAAAAATTCGTCAATTATTGGATGCATAATGGTTTTGTTAATGTAAGTGGTGAAAAAATGTCCAAGTCCTTGGGTAATTTTAAAACTGTTCATGAAATGCTTGAAGTTGTAAATCCAACAGTACTCCGCTTTTTCTTGGCAACAACACATTATCGTCGGCCAGTTAATTTTACAGATAGCGCTTTGCAAGATGCGGCGAACAATGTAAAGAAGATAGAAAATTCCTACCGTAATCTTGAAGAGACAGGAACGGCTGATTTAACCGTGCTTGAACAATTCAAAACAGACTTTAAAGCAGCTATGGATGAAGACTTTAATATTGCTAACGGCTTGACAGTCTTTTATGATTTTATCACATGGGTAAATAAGGGGAATGGCGGTCCAGAAGCTAAGACCTTTTTTGAGGATGTACTTTTGATTCTTGGTTTGAGATTTGAAGACGGGGATAAAAAATTAGATAAAGAAATTGAAACAATGATTGAAGCGAGACAGGCGGCAAGAGCAGCGCGAGATTTTGCTCAAGCAGACAAGATTCGTGACAAGCTGAAAGCAGAAGGTATCATTCTTGAAGATACTGCTCAAGGTGTGAGGTGGCATCGTGAATAAAAAAGATGCCGAACTACTTAATGGAATTGCTTTGGCTTATATTGGAGACGCCGTTTATGAGGTTTTCATTAGGGATTATTTGTTGAATAAGGGTTTGACAAAACCAAGAGAACTTCAACGCCAAGCAGTCCAATATGTGTCTGCTAAGGCACAAGCAGAGCTTATACGTAAGATGGAAGACGCCGACTTTCTTACAGAAGAAGAGCTTCTTTATTTCAAGAGAGGGCGTAATGCACATTCCAAGACCACAGCTAAAAACACAGATGTTGTTACTTATCGCATATCTACGGGATTCGAAGCCGTTGTAGGTTTTCTGCATTTAACGAAAAAGGTCGAGCGTTTAGAAGAGTTTGCCCAATTTTGTATTAAAAATATTAACTCGTCCATAAAATAGTTCAAAATATTTCTCAAAAGTATATTTTTTCGCTACAATACATAACAAGAGATGTATATTAGAGAAAAGAAGCTGGGCAGGAAATATGTATAGAGTAATTACAATGTCAGGCTATGATGAACCTTGGTGGTTTTTTGAAGACTGGCAGAAAGATATTCAATCAGTAGAGGAATATGAAAACTTCTATCAAGCTTTGAAAAAATACAAGAGTGAATGGCTGAAGATGGCAAGAAACTACAAAGAGTTCAAAAGCCAAGATGACTTATTGGCAGCGTTTTGGAAAAAAGGGGATGAAATCTGGTGTGAAGAATGTGCAGGATATCTCCAACGCTATCAAAGTTTAATGCTTTTGGAGGATTGGCATGTGCTTCCAGCTGATAAAAAACGCTGGGCTTATCGCAGATCATCAGGGGAATTGCCTTCTAAATTTTGTAAGAAGCATTGGTATGAGTGAGAGATAAAATGAAAAAGAATCCTGGGCATTCTCTAGGATTCTTTTGTCTATTGAAAATGTGTGGATTAGTAAAATGTTATTGATTTAGAGCTTGTTTTGCTATAATCATTTTATAATGATTTTTTAATCCGGAAAGAAGGGAGTTCTTTATGAAAAAACTTCTCGTCATTACCGATGTTATTCTTGTTCTTACCGCGGTCATTTTGATTTTTGCAGTTCGCCATGATATACGTCCAGCCATAGCTCCAACAGTTTTGGCAGAAGAGATGACCCCAAAAGAAGAACAGACTACTCCAATAGACATTGAACAAATACAAGTAGAAAATTTTGAATCTATCCATGGGTATTGGATGAATCCAGAAAGCGATATTGCTGACCGAAAAATCCATGTTTTAGAAAATGCTGTGGCGAAGAATGGGCGTAACTTTAATCTTCGTTATGGTGGTATAAATGAACAGACGGGACAAGTTTACCTGTGGATGTACCTTAAAGGTATTGCTCCAGAAAATGGCTCAAGATTTGAAATATATCCAAAAGGAACAGCTATTCCAGTTAAGTTAGCTGATGGAAGCATCGACTATACTGGTAAACATGATCCGACCTTTAAAGAAAAAGATCGGATAGTGATGGAAGGTTCAGCACGTACGGTAGAAGAACTGAAATCCTTGGTTTTGTATCGGGATACAGAAGAACGGTATCAAAATTCTTAGTCCAATACTCTTGAAAAAAATATTGAAAAGAGTTAAAATAATCCTAACATAAAAACTCGATGGTCAAGGCTCGGGAAGATATGTGCTTTTTTGGCATGTATTTTTCACTGGCTTTGACTTTTTATTTTGAAAAAATGGAGAAATTATGGAATTCCAAGAAAAATATGATGTTATAGTAATTGGCGCTGGGCATGCTGGAGTAGAAGCAGCACTCGCTTCCGCCCGCATGGGAACAAAGACACTTTTATTAACGATTAACTTAGATATGGTTGCTTTTATGCCTTGTAATCCGTCAATTGGAGGTTCAGCTAAGGGGATAGTTGTCCGTGAAATCGATGCCTTAGGTGGCGAAATGGGACGAAATATTGACAAAACCTACATTCAGATGAAGATGTTGAATACGGGTAAAGGACCAGCGGTGCGTGCTTTACGTGCCCAAGCAGATAAGGCGCTGTATTCTCAGGAAATGAAGCATACAGTCGAAAATCAAGAAAATCTGACCTTGCGTCAAGCCATGGTAGAAGAAATACTGGTGGAGGACGAAAAAGTAACGGGAGTAAAAATTACAACTGGAGCGAAGTATGCTGCTCAAGCTGTTATTGTTACTACAGGAACAGCCTTACGTGGTGAGATTATTATTGGGGAGCTTAAATATTCTTCAGGACCGAACAACTCTCTAGCTTCTATAAGTTTAGCTGATAATTTACGCAAGCTTGGTTTTGAAATTGGACGTTTCAAAACGGGAACTCCACCACGTGTACTTTCCTCAAGTATTAATTATGATGCGACAGAGATTCAACCGGGGGATGAAAAGCCCAATCACTTTAGCTTTTTGTCAAAAGACGAAGATTATCTCAGAGAACAAATCCCTTGCTGGCTTACATATACAAGTAAAACGACACATGAGATTATCCAAGAAAACTTACACCGTGCTCCGATGTTTTCCGGAATTGTAAAAGGTGTTGGTCCCCGTTACTGCCCTTCTATAGAAGATAAAGTTGTACGTTTTGCGGATAAACCTCGGCATCAACTTTTCTTGGAACCCGAAGGACGGAACACGGAAGAAGTATATATTCAAGGTTTGTCCACAAGTTTACCTGAAGATGTTCAGTTTGATTTAGTACGTTCTATACCAGGTTTAGAAGATGCAAAAATGATGCGGACTGGATATGCTATCGAATATGATGTGGTTCTGCCTCACCAGCTTCGTCCAACCTTGGAGACGAAACTTGTTTCTGGTCTTTTCACTGCAGGGCAAACGAATGGTACATCTGGTTATGAAGAAGCAGCAGGTCAAGGGTTAGTTGCGGGAATCAATGCGAGTCTCAAAGTTCAAGGTAAAGAAGAGCTTATCCTTAAACGAAGTGATGCCTATATCGGTGTAATGATTGATGATCTTGTAACCAAAGGAACTTTAGAACCTTATCGTTTACTGACTTCACGTGCTGAATACCGTTTGATTTTACGTCATGATAATGCAGATATGCGTTTAACTCACATTGGTCGTGAAATAGGATTGGTTGGTGATGAGCGCTGGGAGGCTTTCCAAGAAAAACTAAATTCTTACCAAACAGAAATTGCGCGTCTCAATAAAGAGAAACTTAAACCTCTCCCAGATACACAAGAAAAATTAGGTATGATGGGATTTGGTCCCATCAAGGATGCTTTGACAGGACTTGAATTTTTAAAACGTCCAGAAGTAAAGTATTTGGACGTTATAAGATTTGTTGGTGAGTCGCCTGTAGCTCTAGATCGTACTATTATTGAACTTATTGAGACTGAAGTTACTTATGAAGGTTACATCAAAAAAGCGAAAGAACAAGTCGAAAAAATGCATCGCTTAGAAGCTAAACGCATACCAAAAAATATGAATTGGGATGCCTTAGATAGTATTGCGACAGAAGCGCGACAAAAATTTAAGAAAATAAATCCTGAGACTTTGGGCCAAGCCAGTCGTATTTCAGGAGTAAATCCTGCCGATATTTCCATTTTGATGGTTTATCTTGAGGGTAAGAGGTAAATATTTTTCAAACAGACATGACTTCGTCTGTTTTTTTATCTCTAGAAACGCGACAACAGCGGGCTTAAACCGGCCGATCTTAAAAAAAGAGGAGGAAAAGGTTATTTTATTCTTGACAAGGGGAGGTTAGTTTGATAGAATATAATAGTTGT